>NZ_JBNDIC010000071.1:0-23950 GCF_056755475.1 Rhizobium sp. KNZ2-6A
AGCGTGCCCGTCGCGGTCGTGGTGCCCGTGCCGGCCTTGATCAGGCCGCCAGTCGTGCCAGTGACGGCGCCGGCGATGGTGCCAGCCATATTGTTGCCGCCGAACGTCAGATCCTGAGCGCCGAGATTGACCGTGCTGTTAGCCACGGTGTTCAGCCCGGCAATCGTCTGCGGGCTGGTCGCGCCGCTGATATCGAGCCCCTTGTTGGCGCCGATCGCATTGACCGTCACGGAGCTGTTCGCCGCGAGCTTGCCAGGGCCGGACACGAGAAGCTTGCCGTCGTTGATCACGGTGTCGCCCGAATAATCCAGCGTGCCCGTCGCGGTCGTGGTGCCCGTGCCGGCCTTGATCAGGCCGCCAGTCGTGCCAGTGACGGCGCCGGCGATCGTGGTGTTCTGCTCATCGCCGAAGGTCAGGTTCTTGGCACCGATATTGACCGTGCTGCCCGCCACCGTGGTGAGCGAACCGATGGTCTGGTTATTGGTCGCGCCACTGATATCAAGCCCGGTGTTCGCGCCCGTCGCGTTCACCGTGACGTCGCTGTTCACCCCGAGCGTGCCCGCGCCGGCGACGGCGAGCTTGCCGCCAGTGATGGTGGTCGACCCGGTATAGGTGTTTGCCCCCGTCAGCGTGAGGGTTTCAGTGCCAACCTTTTCAAGCGAGCCTTTGATTCCGCTAGCTTCACCGATGACACCCGCGAACGTTGTAGGCTCGTTGAGCCCGCCGACTTTCAGGGTCTGCGTTACAGAATAGGCCGGGCCCCCTTGAAACGTGATCTTGCCGTCTCCCGAAAGAGAGCCGAGCGTCGTTACACCCCTAACAGACGCAAAAAAAGCATTCGCTCCGGTCTCCATCATCAGGCGCGAATTACTGGCATCGCCGCCTGCAAATATCCGGAAGTTGCCGCCACTTTTGACGGTGAAGTTATTCGACCCCAGAATATTGCCCCACACATTCAATCTACTGCCTGTGTTGACAACAAAAGACTGGGTGACACCCGACTGATTGTTGATCGGGTTATCGTTGAGCGCGCCGGGGCCCCCGCCCGCCATGGGGTTAGAGACACCGAGTGTCACGCCGCCCACCCCTGAGGTAACGATACCTGAGGCAGTAATGGTATACGCAGGCGCTCCGCTTGCAAATGTGAGTGACCGTATCTGAAAATCTGCTGTGCCGGTATTGCCAAGTTGGGTTGTCTGGCCGGCAGTCCGCGCACCCAAAGTCGCATCATTATTACCCGTAGGCGATCTAACGGGACTCCAGTTATTTGCATTATTCAGATCGCCATTGCCGGCGCCGCCAGTCCATGTAATCGCCGTCTGGGCCGAGGCGATCGAGGGCACCGCCAATGCTGCCAGGAAGCCGACGGCCACAACATGCAGGCCGCGAAAGAGTGTTCCAGCGGATGTTGCGCCGCCACCTGCTCCGAGCTGCCCCAATCCAAGATTCTTGCGATTGATGCCCAGCACCCGATGCGCCATACGCAGGGCCGCCATGACGCGCCGATTGCGCGAACGCGAAAACGGCCGAGAATTGTCCGTATTGCACAGGTTGCCAAGCATCAACAAGATAGTCCCCCTCAGGATGAACACATTGAGGGCTTTCGGTGCCTTTAGAGTGCCACTCCGACAACCACCATTTGATAGGGGTGCCGTTGCTTCGCGACTGAGTGTCGCCCGGCACGCGCTGAACGCCAGCATTCGTTGCAATCTTGCAACGAAGCGGGCGCGGCGGAGCGAGATAGCTGGCCTGATTACGCTGGTCCATTCGTCGCTGTGATTCGGCGTATCCATGCCCGGGTTTCTGCTGGCCGTGCCTATGAACCGCGGTGGGTTCCGGCTTCTGGATATCGGGGAGCGGCCTTCTGGCTCTTTGGAGCGCGCAACGCGGCCGTTGAGGCGCCCTTATGCCGTGTTGGGTTGGACGGCTCCCAACGGCATCGCAATGTGCCAGAATGAGTTCGTTGAAAGCTCAATCGAGGGATACCGTCCGTGGAACAGATTATCAGAATTGGCATTGATACGTCAAAGAACATTTTCCAATTGCATGGTGTGAACGCAGTCGAGCACCAGTCCTTCGCAAGAAGCTTTCGCGTAGGGAGATGGTGAACTTCTTCGAGAAAGCGGCACCAACCACGATTGCACTCGAAGCCTGCGGAGGCTCTCATCATTGGGCGAGGCTATTAGGATCCTTGGGCACGAGGTGAAATTGATCGCGCCTCAGTTGGCGAAGCCGTATGCAAAACGCGGCAAGAACGACGCGGCGGACGCGGAGGCTTTGCGTGAGGCGATGAGCCGACCTACCATGCGGTTCGTGCCGGTGAAGACTGCTGACCAGCAGGCGGCGTTGATGCTGGTCGGTTTGCGAGAGAGAGACTCATTCGCAATCGAACGCAGCTTGCCAATGCCATACGCGGGCTTGCCATGGAGTTCGGCATCGTGGCAGCCACTAGCATGTGTCGCATCGAACCTTTGCTGGAGCGGATCGCGGCGGATCAATCCCTGCCTGAATTGACCCGTGAGCTTTTTGCCATGCATGGCGTCGAGTATCGAGACTTGCTTGCCGAAACGAAAGCCGTCGACGAGATGCTGATCGCGTTGCATCGTTCCGATGAGCAGCGGGCACCTGGCCGAAATTCCGGGTGTCGGGCTGGTCGGCGCATCGCTGTTGAATGTTCAAGTCGGGTCGCGATTTTGCCGCTTGGATAGGACTCACGCCCAAAGACCATTCGACCGCAGGCAAGGTCAGATTACGGGTGATTACACGTGCTGGTGACGAAATGCTGAGGAGCATATTGGTGGTCGGTGCCATTGCGCTTCTTCAGCACGTCAAAATAGGCCGAAGCAGGCATGCTTCCCGATGGCTCACCGAGCTACTGCAAAGGAAGAAACCGAAGCTGGTCGCGGTGGCGCTCGCCAACAAGATTGCCCGTGTGGCCTGGAAGCTCATGGTGAGTGGCGAGGCGTATCGGCGGCCAGCAGAGCAAACGCAAGCAACATAGGAATTGACCATCACGGTGAGCAGAAAAGAACGCTATCGTGTTGAGCTGATGCTGTGAACTTGCAAGAGAAAAACAGGTGGTGCGATCGATCGATCCAAGACTCGTGATATTCCGTTGGTTCCAATGGCCTTTCAAGGCGTTGCCGTGTTAGGAATATGCGTTGCGGAAACCATTTTGGCCAGTGGTCATGTGCGACCACACGAAAAGGCCGCACATATGGAAGCAAGCGATCCGATCAAAATATCTGTAAAAATCACTTGCAAGTGGGAGCCGTCCACATATGGAACTACACAGCCTGAACGGCCTCGGCTTGTCGCTTACCATCGATCGATGTTCCAAGCAGCTCGAAGGGAACATTCAATTGCTAGAGCAAGGTGTTGAAGAGCACGATGTCTGGCGTGTTCGGGATCGTTCCGTAAAAGCGTACTTCGCCATCTCGTGTTGAATCGGCGATCGCAACAGTGATCGTCTCTTTGTGAACGTCAAGCCCAACGAACTTCGTCTGCGTCATCGTTATTCGTCTGGTTAGTGGCACGGACAAATCCCATGCTACTCACGATCTCCCGAACTGGCAGGGAACGACGGGTCATTGGGTCCGAGGGGCCCGGAAGCTATCAGGATGGAGGTTTGGGCTGGTGTTGACTATACACCCTCAACGCTGATTAGATTTCGGCGTAATGCTTTGTCTCGAACCTTCAACGCCTCAGCATATTCGGGCGAGGTATACCACTGCTCGACAGCGGCATTGTCAGGGAACTCGACCAAGATAATTGCCTGCGGAGCCCATTTGCCTTCCAACGATCGTATGGGACCCCCCCGCGCAAGAAAGCGGCCGCCGTATTTTTCGATAGTAGGTGGCGCGAGTCGTACATACTCTTCCCACGCTTCTTCTTCCTGAGGGATAACATCAGAAATGATATAGACGGCCATGGTGGCTTATCCTTGCTCTAGCTTCAGGAGGTCCAGAATCTTCTCTTCGATGACGTCGAGGCATGAATTTAGCTCTGCAATTCGAAGTCGAACCTGTTTGCCCTGTGCCGCGAGAAGCCTTCTACGTTCGAATTCCGTACCAACACCCTGTTGCCAAAGCGCTGCGTAGCGAATGATGTCCTTGATAGGCATTCCCGACGCTTTCAAGCGCGCCACGAAGTCAATCCATTTCAGGATGGAAACATTGTAATCGCGCCGTCCTGAGCTACCACGGTCAGCGTTGGGCAACAGACCAATCTTCTCGTAGTATCGGATCGTGTAAATCGACAATCCCGACCGTTGGGCAAGTTCACCAATCCTCATGCTTCCTCGTCACCGATCTGTACCATTGAGCAGGCTACTTGCTAGAGTGCACTCCAGGTCAAGCCCTTCGTTCGAATAAAGTGTAATGGAAAACAGATGTTTTCGCGCGGGGGCTCGATTGAGCGAAATCGATGACGCTGACCCCTGATTTTTCGCACCCCAAGCCCCGCCCCATTGTGTGAGTGCGCGACAAAACAAAATTTGAGGTTTGTCATACATGCTGATCGGTTGCATGCGGGTATCGAACGCCGACGAGCGTCAGTTGGTTGCCTTGCAGCGCGACGCCCTGCTCGCGGCTGGGGTCGATCAGGGACACCTGCATCAGGATCGCGCTTCGGGCCGGCGCGACGATCGGCCGGGGCTGAAGGCGTGCCTTGGAAAATTGCGCGAAGGTGACGTGCTGGTCGTTTGGAAGCTCGACCATCTGGGCCAGTCGCTCCCCCACCTGATCCGGATCGTTGAGGATCGAAGATACGCGGGGCTGCCTTCCGCTCTTTGACGGAAGCGATCGACACGACGAATTCGCATGGCGTTTGGCGCGCTTGCCGAATACGAGAGGGTGCTGATCATGGCAAAGACGTCGTTGATGGACGGATAGCCGCCGTCTCTGATGCCGCCTTTGCCGCGATTAGCTCTGTGCGACACGCACGACCAGCTTACCGAAGTTTTGCCCTTCCAGCAGCCCGAGGAAAGCTTCCGGAGCGTTTTCGAGCCCATCCACGATGTCCTCCTTGTATCTGAGGCGCCCCTCGGCAATCCATTTTTCGGCTTCGCGATAGAAATCGGGGCGCTGATCAGCGAATTCACGCTGTATGAAACCCCGGATGGTCAGGCTCTTTCTGAGGATGGCGCGCATGACCGCTGGCAGCTGGTCCGATCCGCGCGAAGTGGACGGATCTTCGTTATAATGTGCGATCAGTCCGCAGATCGGCACGCGCGCGAAATCGTTCAGCAGTGGAAACACGGCATTCCAGACGTGCCCGCCGACATTTTCGAAGTAAATGTCGATGCCGTTCGGACAAGCCGACGCAAGCCGGGCTTGAAATTCGCCGGCCCGGTGATCGATCGCTGCATCGAAACCGAGCTCGTCGTGGATATAGCGGCACTTGTCCGGGCCGCCTGCGATCCCGACTACTCGTGCACCAAAGATCTTGGCGATCTGCCCGACAGTGGAGCCGACCGCGCCGCTTGCGGCGGCAACGACCAATGTCTCTCCGGCTTTGGGTCGTGCGATATTGCGCAGCCCCGCTTGCGCAATCCCGCGCCGTTTGAGATCGCATGGCTCTGCCAGCCGGAATGGGAGAGGACGATGTCCCCCGGCGTGAATTCCGTATTGCGCGATTTGACCACGCGCGCGACGGTTCCGCCTTCCATCACGCCGCCAATTTCGACCGGCGGTATAGGATTTCGCGTCGTCCATGCGACCTCGCATATAGGGGTCGAGGGAAAGATAAAGGATTTGCAGAAGAACCTCGCCTTCGTCGAGATCCCGCAAGGTTTCCCGTTCAAGCCGGAAGTTCGCTGCCACCGGTTTTCCAACGGGACGGGAGGCAAGCACGATGCGGGTGGTGACGGGCTGATTGGCCATGTGGAATTCCTTGCATTGATTTCAATATCGGAGCGCTAACAATCGCAATGCCGGATCTCGTGCTCTCAGTCGCAGCCATCCGAGCGTTCATGCCGTATCATCGCGTGTGAGCTTCGGCTGTTGGTTTCTCCGCGAAACCGAGCCGAACTCGCGACCCCAGCCATGGGCGGTCGCGCGGGCCTCCATCGCAATAACGCACCTGGGATGCCCGGCAACGAAAGCCAAAACCTGACCACGAGAAAGTTTCTTGCGAAACAAGACTGACCCATTTGAGCCTTCGCCGTGGAATTGGAAAGCCCGCTTTGCCAAGTCAATTCCAATGATGGTAACTTTCGACATGGATGCTCTCTCTTTCCGTGATGTCTTCAATGCCCATCACATTGGCACATTGCGATGCCGGCGGGAGGGGGCATCCATGCCATCAACAGAGCCGCCTTCACGATGGTTCCATGACAGAGCCCGCGTCCGTCAGCGCAGTTTGGCGGCGATATGTCCGGCGAGCTGATCGAGGGCTAAGCTCATCGCCGCAACCTGGGCGCGCGCGCCGACGTCGACAGGCACCACGGCTATATTGGCCTGGGCCAACGCGCTGCGTCCCCCATTTGGGTAATACAACCGCCATTGAGCCTCCAGGACGACCACGGCCTCGGCATTGGCGTCGAAACGGCTCACCGAGAGTTCCAGCGTCGCCGGTTCCTTGCCCGACACTGTTTGGCTGGTGGTCACCAGCGAGCCGGGGGGAAGGCGCCTGCGCAAATCCTCGGCCAGGACGCGCTGCACCATGGAGCTCAGCGATTCACCCCAGCGTTCGTACTCGGAGACGCCGAGCTGAACATCGCCGGAGCGCCGCACCAGCTGCGGCCGATCGAGATATTTGGCGATATCCACCGTTTCAATCAAAAGCGAGACCGGACGGCCCGCGACCCTTTGCCCGCCCTGGGCGGCCAGGGTGTAGATCGTGACATCCGGCGAGGCGCAGGCCGCGAGCAAGGCGAGGGTCAGGCCAGGGCTCACGAGGGCCAAGATCCGCCTGTGGATGCGTTTCGAACAGCGAAAGGTGGAGAACGGCATTAGTTGCTTCCTCTGGTCTTGCCCCGAATCAGGGATTCGGGATGCTGTTCAAGATAGTCAGTCAGTACTCGGATGGACCGCACTGCGTCGTCGACCTGTGACATCAGGCGCGTGAGGTCGCGCTTGAAGACGGACGAACCGCCATAACCCTGGTCGAAGGAGCCCAGAGTAGTGTTGATGCGCTTCATCGATTGCTCGGTAGTGTCGAGCACCGGCTGCAGCTTCTGAATGGCCGGAGCGAGATCGGTCTTGGCCTTATCGATCAGTTCCTGCGCGGACGTGAGGGCAGCGGCGAGCGAGCGGAGCGATTCCTTGATTTCCGGCCCGGCCGCCAGATCCTGGAACGATTTCATGGTGTCGTTGGCCTGGACCACCAATCTGTCCAAAGGCAGTTTCGAGATGCGATCGAGGATGTCGTTAACGGAGCGTAGGGCGGAATCGAATTGGTTCGGGCTGGTCGGGATCACCGGATAGGTATCGCCGGTGCCCAGTTCCGCCGGCCCGGCCTTGGGATCGAGAGTGAGCGACACCACGCTCTGCCCTGTCAGGTAGTTGCTTGTCTTGATCTCGGCACGCAGGCCCTTGGCGACCAGCAACTTCAACACGGTCTCGGGATCGATCGGATTGTCCGTGCCGACAAACCGGATGCGTTGCGGCTCAAGCTCAATCACGACGGGCGCGCGCGGCAGATTCTTAAGGAAGTCATATTGCAGATTGACATCGACGACCTGCCCGATCTTGAGGCCCTGCCACTCAACGTTGGAGCCGGCGGCAAGGCCGCCAACCGAAGAATCAAAATAGACCAGATATCTGTGACGGATAGTATATTTGGCTTCGTCGGCGCTGGTTCGATCCCGATAGAGGGTGAAAACGGTCCTGGCGGCGGCACGTTCACTCGAAACCAAACTAACCGGCGTGTCGAAGGCAATACCACCCGCGAGCAGGGCCTGGATGGAATCGAGCTGCAGCCGAAAGCCTTGGGGGCCTGTGGTGAGAGAGACGCCCGACGCATTCCAGAAACTGGTGCCCACACGCACTTCCTTGTCGTAGGGATCCCTGATGAAGGCCCGGATGTTGATGCCGTCGACAAGATTGGAGGAATCGTAACCGAGGACCTGGCCGACCTCGATACCGCGATGGAAGATCGGCGATCCAGCGCTAATTGAACCGATCTGGGCGGTTTTCAGGACGAATTCTGTCCCGAGCGCGTCGGTCGGAATGACGGGAGGAAGCTCCAGGCCGACGAAGCTGCTGGCGGTCGTGCCGGGGTTGCCGGGATCGAACTCGATATAGACGCCAGAGACGATGGTCGAAAGACCGGAGATACCGGAGCTTGCCGATAGGCGCGGCCTGACGACCCAGAACAAGGTGCCCCCGCGCATCAGCGGTTCGGCCTGCTTGGTCATTTCGGCGGTGACCACGACATGGCTGTTGTCCGGAGCAAGGGAAATGCTCTTCACCGTGCCGAAGACGATAGCCTTGTAGCGGATCTGGGTCTTGCCAGGCTCCAGCCCCTCCGCTGTGCGCATGGCGATGGTGATCTCCGGACCCTTCTCCGATAGAGTGACCCAACCCAGATAGAGCGCGATGGCGGCGGCTACTAACGGGACGAGCCAAATCGCGGATGGGCGGCGACGGCGGCGCGGATCGATATCCGGCGTTGCCGTGCCACTGCCGTTGTTGGAGGTGTCGGAGTCAGTCAATGGCCCTTCTTTCCCGTATCACAGCACGTGACATCCCACATGAGTCGTGGGTCGAATGATTCGGAGGCAAGCATGGTGATAATGACCACGCTGGCAAAGGCGATCGCACCGATGCCGGGCGTGATGGTGGCGATCTCGCCCAGTTGCACAAGGGCGACCAGAATAGAGATCATGAAAATGTCGATCATCGACCAGCGTCCCACGAATTCGATGATCCGGTAAAGCACCGTGCGGTCGCGCAGACGCCAGGTCGAGCCGCGCTGGGTGGTGATCAGCAGCGTCGTCAGGCCCAGCAATTTCAGCATCGGAACCAGGATCGAAGCAAAGAAGACCAGGGCGGCCAGCGGCCACAAGCCAGCATCCGCGAGAGCGATGACGCCGCTGATGATGGTGTCGGGCTCGCCACGCCCGAGCGAGATCACCGTCATGATCGGAAAGAGATTGGCCGGGATATAAAGGATAGTGGCTGTGATCAGCAGCGCCCAGGTCCGGGTGATGCTGTTAGGCTTGCGTCGATGCAGGGGCGCCAAGCAGCGCGGACAGGCTGTGCCATGGCCGGAATCTGGTAGATTGGAAACGAGCCAGCAGGATTCGCACACGGCTGTTGGGCGACTTGGATCCACCCTCGGGGGCTGAGGAGCTAAACCCTTGCGCGCAAAGCTGCGCCAGATGGTTTCATCGTCCAGGAGGGTGCCGGTCGCCACCATCACCAGCATTAGTGCCACCACCGCGAGCACGGCGGGGCCGAGATCGACACGCGCAAGATCGATTAGCTTTACATAGGCGACGAGAAGCCCGAGCATATAAACTTCAATCATCGCCCAGCGACCGAAGAAAGAGGAGCAGCGATGAACAAGCGGCAGCCAGCGTGGCGGGCGCTTCATCCTCAGCCCGGACAGCATCGTGATGCGGGAGAGGATCTGCAGGCCGGGCGCCACTAGCATGGTGAAGGCAACGACGATAGCCAGTTCCCAAAGGCCCTGATCGTAGAGCGCCTTGATGCCGGTGACGAGGCTGGCAATCTGTGAGCGTCCCGAGATTTCGAGTTTGATGAAGGGCAGGAAATTGGCCATGACGAAACAGATCGCGCCGGCCCAGCTATAGGCATAAGCGTGGCTCAGCGAAATGGCCCGATAATGTTCCAGGGTGGCCCCGCAGCGCGAACAGCGCGCCCGCATGCCGTCGCAAAGCGGCGGCACATCATGGAGCAGCCCGCAATCGTGGCACTCCATGACCTGGGCAGAGCTTCGTGTCGTCGGGATGATCACTCGATCTGTCCGGCCGGTTACCATGTCAGCGTTGCACTCGAATCACAAAAGAATTCCGTCCTTACCGCAGCGTTGTTTCACCAATAGCTTCCAGTCTTGATCTCAACTCGATGGCTAGACTCGCCGCGATCATCAAACGCTACATAGGCTGGAAGCGATTTTCTGCTAGCATTTGATATGCGTGCCGCCCTGCGCGTCATGCTTTTCACGAGATCCGCATCGGCAGTGAGCATTTCAAGGCTTTTGCCTTACCTTGGCTTCTGTCTGACGTTGGACTGCGGCAACCGACCATCAATCCGGGGCTACTGGGACAGCGACTGATCGGGTTGCGCTGGCCCTCGAGGCCGGGCGAGATGGCTTCTGGCTGGCCCTGTGGCTGGAGAAGCGAGGTGTTGAGGCCCATGTCATCCATTCCGACCAGCGTAGCCGTGAACCGCGAACATCGACGGGCGAAAACCGACAGGCTAGACACGGACATGTTGATGCGCGTGTTCCTCGGCTGGCTGCGTGGCGAGCGTGGCCACTGCGGTATGGTGGCAATCCCATCCCTGGCAGAAGAGGATGCCAAGCGGCCGAGCCGCGAGCGGGAGAACCTAGTCAGCGAGAAAACGCGGATAGTCAATCGCATGAAAGGGGCGCTGGCTCGGCTCGGCATCCGTGGCTTCAAACCCGAGCTTCGCCGGGCGCAGAAGAAATTGCCGGACCTGCGCACTCCGGAAGGAGAGCCGCTTCCGCCGAATATGTTCGAAGAGATGCGGCGTGACATGGCTCGGCTCTCAATGCTGCGCGATCAAATCACGGCTATTGAAAAGGCTAGAATTGCCCAGCTTGGGCATGCGCCTGCTTCGGGGCATGACGAAACGGTTGTATTGTTGGCGCGTAATCGGCCCCGTCGGTTCGAAGCGATTTTGGCCAAGTTGAAGAACGATTGATGAACAGCGGCGTTTGGCGGGGTTATTCGGAACAGCCTTTGCGCACCTGGTAGATGGTGCCGCGCGATATACCAAGCTCGCGGGCGATCTTGCTGGGTCCATGTCCCCGTTGCAACCGCAACAAGATTTCGGCGCGATCAATCTTGGGCGGGCGACCTTTGTAAGTGCCACGTTTCTTAGCAGCGGCAATCCCCTCAGCCTGTCGCTCGCGCCGTAGGTTGGTTTCGAACTCGGCGAACACGCCGAGCATGTCGAAGAACGCCTTGCCGGCGGCTGTGGAAGTATCGACAGGCTGCTCGGTGGCAAACAGATGTGCGCCCTTGGCCTTGAGCTTATCGGTTATGACCTGAAGATCGCGTAGCGATCGGGCCAACTGGTCGATGCGCGTGATGACGAGGGTTTCGCCGGCATGGATAAAGTCGAGAATGGTCATCAGTTGCGGCCTGCCCTCGAGCGAGCCGCCGCTTTTCCGCTCCTCACGGATGACATCGCAGCCAGCGTTTCTAAGCGCGGCGACCGGTGCGGCAAGGTTCTGGTCCGTGGTGGAAGTGCGGGCATATCCGATACGAGGCATGCACTACACCGTTGCAAACTGTTCAATTTGGGTGTGCCATCAAGGCGATTTGTTCAATATCTCGTTTCAGACTCAAAATAAACAGGATTTTGCGAGCTCGACCTGTTCATGGGCGGTGTTCATCACGGGGATACCCGAAACGACAGCGACGCCGAGCTGTCGCAAAAATCCCCGTCAATCAGGGAACTTTTGCGACAAGAATCGCCGAACAATTTCGGCCCGGTGCAATCTGAGCTGGAAAATCAGGATACTCGCGATAGCGCCGCCCCCGTTTGGAACGTGTCTGGTCGGGCTGCGCAATATCCGGTCACGAAATCCACAAAGGCCCGAACCTTCGGCGACAACTGGCGACTAGATGGCCAGACCAGAGACAAAGAACCAAACGGCACCATGTATGAGGTCAGCGCGGGAATCAGTGTTCCGGCGTGAACATGCGACGCTGCGACATAGACCGGCAGGTGGGCGATACCCATCCCACCCAGTGCGGCACGCAAGCCGGCGTCCGTATTGTTGAAGATCAGGCTCTTCGGCAGGATCGTCCGCTCGTCGGGAGCAGTAAAGGCCCAAGTAGCCAGACGCCCGCTTGTCGGGTATTTGAAATGGATGCAGGAATGCCCGGCGAGGTCCGCCGGCGACATTGGCAGGGTATGGTGGTCGAAATAGCGGGGGCTTCCGCAAACGACAAAATGCTGCTCACCAAGGCGACGGGCGATCAGACTGGTATCGGCCAGTTCTCCGCTGCGAATGGCAATATCTAGTCCTTCAGCCACCAGATCAACAACCCGATCCTCGAAGTCGATATCCAGTTCGACATCGGGAAATCGCTCGGTGAAGTCGAGCAGAGCCGGCATCAAAAGATGCTGTCCGACGATGTGGGGCACACTGACACGCAGGCGTCCTCTCGGACGCTTCCGGCTTTCTGTGAGGCTTGCCTCAGCATCTTCAAGATCGTCAATGATGCGCTTGCATCGCTCGTAGAACGCCGCTCCTTCCTCCGTCAGGCTGATGCTGCGCGTTGTCCGGTTGAACAGCCGTACACCGAGCCGGCTTTCCAGACGGGCGACGGCCTTGCCGATTGCCGACGGTGAGACGCCGGCAACACGTGCGGCCGCCACATAACTGTGCTGTTCAGCGGCGTGAACGAAGGAGGAAAGACTGCTCAGACTATCCATGATCGGATCATAAAGGAAATTTTGTCCTTTATGAATATCCACGCTGCCTGATTGATCGGTATTGGAGACTAGATATCGTTTCCGATATGGGGCCGATGCCCGCGGGAGAAAATGAAGATGACGTTGGCGCACGAGAATAAACGGTGGGCAGGAGCGAATTCATCGCTGGCGGTGCTTCTTGCTGGAAATTTCGTCCCGATCCTCGATCTCTTCATCGTCAATATCGCATTGCCCGATATTCAGCGCGACCTGCACGCGACCAATGCCGAATTGCAGATCATCATGGTGGCCTACAGCGTCTCCTATGGCGCGATGCTGCTCAATGGCGCACGGTTAGGCGACTTCTACGGGCGGCGGCGGCTGTTTCTCTTCGGCATGGCGATCTTTGCACTCGCCTCCTTTCTGTGCGGCCTTGCTTCGTCGCCTCCGCTCCTCATTGCATCGCGGGCGTTGCAGGGTGTCGGCTCAGCCCTTCTGATGCCGCAGATCTATGCATCGGTACGACTGCTGTTCGACGGTGAAGAGCGCCGGCGCGCCTTTGCCGTAATGGGCGCAGTACAGGGTATTGCCGGTGCGGCATCGCAACTTCTTGGCGGCTGCCTGCTCGCCTTTGACGTCGGTAGCCTCGGCTGGCGCCTGATCTTTTTCGTCAACCTGCCGATCGCCGCCTACGCGCTCGTTGCGGGGAGATGGTTCATCGTCGAAACGAGAGAAGCTGCGCCGGCGAGACTCGACCTCTTGGGAGCGCTCCTCGGCGTAGCAGCACTCACGGCGCTACTGATGCCCGCCATGGTGGGGCAAGAGCAGCATTGGCCGTGGTGGGTAATCACCGGGCTATCGTCATCCGTGCCCTTGTTCGGTGCTTTCATTGCCTATGAAAGCCGCGTGAGACGGCGTGGCGGCATCCCGATCATTGATCCTTCGCTATTCAGCAATGAACGTTTCGTCTTCGGCATGCTGGCGTCATTTCTGTTTTTCTCGGCAGTCAGCTCTTTCTCTTTGTCGCTGACGATCTTTTTGCAGATCGGTCTCGGCCAGACTCCGTTACGGGCAGCTATGTTGTTTCTGCCGTCCACGTTAGCCTTCTTCGTCGGGTCTCTCGTCTCGGCTCGTTTTACGAATGAGCAGCCTCGGGCTCTGACCTACGGCATGGGACTGTTCGGTTTGGGCTTGCTGATCGCGATCACGGCCGGCCTTGCCGGCGGGACAGCTTCGGCGTTGACGCTTTCCGTAATCCTGCAAGGGCTTGGTCAGGGGATCGTCATTCCACTCCTGCTCAACGTGGTTCTGAGCACCGTTTCCAACGCCGAGGCCGGGATGGCGTCCGGCATGTTCAGCACCATCCAAACAGCGGGCTCGGCTTTCGGCGTGACGATCGTCGGCGCCATCTTGTTCGGCGTCATCCACGAAAGCGGCGCTGAAGCGACAACCGGCGTTGGAGCCGCTGATGCTTATGGCACAGCTTTCGCGGTCGCGACGATCTATAACTTGGTTGCTATCACCCTCGGGCTCGTTTTCTTCCGTGTATTACACCGGCGAAATAGAGCATGTGCGTAGAGCGAGGCGTTCAGTTTCGCGAATATCCCGATTAAAATTAAGTTTTCGCGGCAGATTATTGCAACAACTTTCGTTTCGGTCGATTCAGGCGGCGAGCCGCCCGAAATCAATCCGGCTGTCCAGATCAAGGTCGAACCGGCCGTAAGGATTGACGTGGCTGTAGATCAGCGGCGTGAGACCGCGATAATCTTCCGGCGTCGTCCAGCCTGCCCATTTCGGTTCCACCAGCACGGTCTGAAGCATGCGGGTGTTTACATAGACGAGCGATGCCTGCAGCAGATGCAGCGCCAGGGCGGAAACCTCCTGATCATCAATCCGGTTGGTGGCGATTTCGCCGCCCTTGCCGAAAAAGACGAAGCCGTTGGCGCTGTTCCGGGTGTATCGATTCGAGGTGGCGGTGTCCCGATGGACACCATGGCGTTATCTGCCATCATGAGAATGGGCCTGCCGCCTCGGAGCCTGCCTGCCGAAGCCACTGACTGCTTCAAGGTCCGGGTCTCTCGAACACTCACCGAATACAAGGTTGCGGCGCAATCGATACGCCCAAAGGCAGGCTCCCCTCGAATATGATGCTCGCGGACCAATGCAAGGGCAGTGACCAACCGTCCCGAGAAGACTCTCTTGATCACATTGCCACAAACCAGTGCAAAGGGCCCTTGACAACGAAATCCCCAGACAAGGTGTCCTCAGATGTTCAGGGGGTCTTAATGCTCTTCAACAGGCTGACAAGTTCGCTTTGCTGCTTGGTCCCCGTCTTGGCAAAGACTTGAATGAGATAAGCGCGCGCGGTTCCCACACTGATATTGTTTTTGGCTGCACAGTCACGAAGAGAAAGACCGGCAGCGAGCGCAGTCGCAAGGCGCACCTGCGCTGGAGTCAGCCCAAACAGCATTGCGACGACCTCAGACCGGGGCACGCCATTATCCCTCATGATCGGACTGAGCATCATCACGCTGCAGTCCATTGAAAAGATGGAACGCGCATCCCGGCACATCGGCATGAAGTTAATGACGACCGGGGCAATCGAGTCGTCTTGGGACGGCATCGCCATCTGCACGCTTTGAATTGCTGACCGCTCCAAGGCCTGCGCGAACGACCTGCGCAAAGCATCGGAAGCTCTCACGGTCAGCTGTCCCTTGGGTGCCTTCTGGAAATACGGGTCCGCATTTTCGAACAGCGTGTTGGCGTACAGCACCTGTCCCACAGAGTTTATCAACGCGGCAGGCAGGCCGAATGCATCGAGTATATCGACGCTGGAACGTGCGCGTTCGAATTGTAGGCGAGAAGCGAAGAGAGCGGCGTGGCGAAAGGCGATGTCGATACCCTTGAGCCTCGCAATGACAGCGTCTTCATAACGGGGATCATTCAGCCGCCGCGTAAATTCCAGAGTGATGATCTCGCCATTGAACAGCTCGAGGATGGTACCTGCCTGGACTCCCAATCCCCTTTGCTTATGTTCATTCAGCCGCCGTTCGAAATCGGGCAATTCCGACCAATCGCCGCTGAAGGGGTCCAGCTGGAAAAAGCCGATATTCAGATACGGACCGGAGCGGACATGCCTCATCCAATTCACGATCTCCTCAGGCCGTTGTGCCCACGGAGCGCGTTGGGAAATAGTGGAGGACGTTTCGATGCCTCGCTGCACGGGCCAGTACAGCCCGATCCCCCCTTCCGCTGATCCGGTTGCCACGGCGATGTCATCAAGCAACGGCGTCCAGAGTTCCGGCAGGAACGCCGCCTCATACATCCGTTCTGGAACGGTTTTGAAATCCAGCATGCCCGCACCCGCAATATTGTCAGAAGTTATATCGTTACAATGAGCAACCGATGCGTAACCGAAGACGTTAGCCAACCTCTAGGCAGCTATGGAATTGCCTAATTTTAGAGCAGCGAGAAAGGCAGCCCGGTTTCGATCACTGAAGACATATTCGGCAAGCGCGAGGCTTTTGTTACAGCCAGCGGCCAAAAAAGAGCACTGGGCCCTTCGCACGATAACCGATCCGCTCCTCAGCCCCCAGCCAGAGCCGACCCCTTGCCGAAGGAATCTCGGGATTGGCGTATTGGATGAGGCGCATAAAAGTTTCGGTCGCGGTTATCACAACACGAAGGGCAAATTCTTACTGACACTGCCGGTAGTCGGAACAAGTGGAACCAAGCAGGCTTGGATCGAGTGATACAAATCCGGACGCCCCACGAATATCTCGTTCGTAGCGCGGAATTCCTCGTCCAACTCAGGGCGCCAGCTGCCGTTTTCCCGATCGATGAAATAGTTTTCAACGAAACCCCAGATGCGACGATACCACAGTTCGTAAAAAGGTTCGTTTGTCACCGCGCCAAGAACGGCTGCAGCAGCGATGCCTTCGGCGCATGGCCACCAGAACCGACCTCGGTGGTCGGGCTTGTCATTCCAGTCTAGCGTATAGAAGAAACTTCCAGCCTGATTGTCCCATCCTGTGCGAACAGCGTTTGCAAAAAGTGCCTTGGCGGCCTCAAGCATCCAATGGGTTTCGCGACCCCCAAGTTCCCAGAGCTGGATCAGCAGGCGACTCCATTCCAGTGCATGACCCGGCGTCGTTCCGCGTGGCCGAAACATGGGATCGCCAGCATAGTGGGGATCAATATTCCAGCCATCGTCGAAATGCTCGGCAACCCGCCAGCCCAGACGACGAGCATGCCGGTCGATTATCAGCTCCGCTATGCTTTGAGCCATCGAAAGGAATTCGCGATCCTCCGTGGCTTCATAGGCTGCCATCAGCGCTTCGGCGAGGTGCATATTAGAATTTTGGCCCCTGTAGGAACTGCATATCTGCCAATCGGCGGTGTATTCCTCCTTTGCGGCTCCGACCGCCGAATCCCAAAACCTGCTCCGCAGGACTCCATAAGCATCGTCCAATAAACGAGCAGCACTGGCGTGACCAGCTACTTTAGCCGATGATGCGGCAAGCAGCACGAAGGCGTGACCGTAAGCTTGCTTGCTGTCCTGCGTCGGACCGATATCGTCGACACCCCAAAAATATCCCCCATGGGTCGGATCGCGATGACGCAACAATAGAAAGGTCATCCCGTGATTGATGATCCGGTCAGCACCAGGCAGCCCTAAAAGATGCGCCAGTGCAAAGCAGTGCACCATACGCGTCGTCTGCGGTAGCGTTCGTTCGACACCGGACCGTGCTGTCTTGACCGGCAGTGGTTGGCCATTTTCATCCAAGGCAAAGAAGCCTCCGGCTGAATTGACTCCTGCATGTTTAAAAAACGCAAATTGGCGCATCGCCTGTTGCAGCAGCCATCGCCTATGCACGCTCCGTTCAGCGAAACGAGGCCCATAATTGCTTAGCCATTCATGATTTTGGATATCGCTTAACATGCCAACTGGATGATTAGAGAATCGACTTTTGGCTCTCGGGATCGAAGAACAGCGCTTTGCTCAAGTTGAATGTGAGCTGCGCGGTGACGCCTGGCTTGATGCGAGCGTCGGCCCGCAGACGGGCGATCACGCCCTTGCCGCCCAGATTGGTGACCGCGAAGGTATCGGAACCGGCGGGCTCAACCACCTCTATTTGGCAGTCGGCGTTGACCAGTTGTTTGGCATTCTGGTCAGCGCCTTCGGGATCGGTCAGGGCCTCGGGGCGGATACCGAACACGACCTGCTTGTCCTTGAAGGCGGCCAGCCCGTCGGGCGCCTTGTCGAGCGGCAGCCGGATCGGCTGGCATTTAACCCGCTCCAACTGCACCACCAGCTTGCCATTGCTCTGGCCAATGGTTGCAGGCACAAGGTTCATCGCGGGTGAGCCCATGAAGTCGGCGACGAACATGTTGGAAGGGTTGTTGTAGATCTCGGCGGGCGTGCCGAACTGCTGCAATACGCCGTCCTTCAGGACGGCGATCTTTGTCGCCAGCGTCATGGCCTCGATCTGGTCGTGGGTGACGTAGACGATGGTCGTTCCCATGCGCTGATGCAGGCGCTTGATCTCGGTGCGCATGTCGATCCTGAGCTTGGCGTCAAGGTTGGACAGCGGCTCGTCGAAGAGGAAGACCCGCGGATTGCGTACGAGCGCGCGGCCCATGGCGACGCGCTGGCGTTGCCCGCCGGAGAGGTGGCTCGGCTTGCGGTCCAGCAGATGGTCGATCTGCAGTAGTTGCGCGACGTCAGCGATGGCCTTCTCGCGCTCAGGCTTGGGGACACCGCGGATCTCCATGCCGAAGCCGATGTTCTCAGCCACCGTCATGTTCGGGTAGAGCGCGTAGGACTGGAAGACCATTGCGATATCACGCTTCGACGGATGCAGGTCGTTGATACGCTGGCCATTGATCCTGATCTCGCCTCCGGTGATCGATTCCAGCCCGGCGATTGTGTTGAGCAGGGTGGACTTACCGCAGCCGGACGGACCGACGAGGACAAGAAAGCCGCCTTCCTCGATCTCGAGCGACACCCCTTTCAGGATACGGGCGATACCGAAGGATTTCTGCAGGTTGTCGATTTTCAGAAAGGACATGCGCTTCAGCCTTTCACCGCGCCGGCCATCAGACCGCGCACGAAGTAGCGTCCCGAGACGATATAGACGATGAGGGTGGGAAGAGCGGCGAGGATCGCTCCGGCGAAATGAACATTGTACTCCTTCACGCCGGTCGACGAGTTCACCAGATTGTTCAACGCCACCGTCAGCGGAATGGAGTCGACCGAGGAAAAGGATGAACCGAACAGGAAGTCGTTCCAGATATTGGTGAACTGCCAGATGACGGTCACCACGATGATCGGTCCAGAAGACGGCAGCAGGATGCGCCGGAAGATCTGGAAAAAGGAGGCGCCGTCGATCTGCGCCGCCCGGATCAATTCGGTTGGGAAGGCTTCGTAGTAGTTGCGGAAGAAAAGCGTCGTGAAGCCGAGGCCGTAGATCGCGTGGATCAGCACCAGCCCTTGGACGGTGCCGGCAAGGTGCAGCAACCCGAGGATGCGCGCCGACGGGATTAGCACGATCTGGAAGGGAATGAAGCAGGCAAGAAGTATCATGCCGAACACCATGTTGTCGCCGTGAAAGCGCCATTTGGTCAGTACGTAGCCGTTCAGCGCGCCGAGCATGGTGGAGATCGCGACGGCCGGAACGACCATCAGGATCGAGTTGATGAAATAGGGTTTCAGCCCGGTCGGCGAAACGCCTATCTGCGCCGTCGACCATGCCGAGCGCCAGGGGGCGATCGTCCACTCATGCGGCAGCGCCAGCATGTTGCCCTGGCGGATTTCGCTCAGCGGCTTGAGCGAATTCACCAGCATCACATAGAGCGGCAGCAGGTAGTAGACCGCGAAGAGGATCAGCACCGCATAGATCGCCGCGCGGACGAAGACGCCATTGCGGGTCGCGTTGTCCTGGACCTGGGCGCTCATTTCTTATGCCCTCCCAATTCGGAGTAGAGATAGGGGACGATGATGGCGAAGATCATCATCATCATGACGATCGCCGAGGCCGCGCCCATGCCCATCTCGTTACGGCCGAAAGTGAATTTCTGCATGAAGAAGGCCGGGGTCCATGTCGCGGTGCCGGGGCCGCCGTCGGTCATCGCCACGACCAGGTCGTAGGACTTGATCGACAGGTGCGCGAGCACCACGAGGGCCGAGAGGAAGACCGGGCGCATCAGCGGAATGATGATGCGCCGGTAGATGGCCATAGTGGAGGCGCCGTCGATCTGAGCGGCCTTGATGATCTCGTTGTCGACGCCGCGCAAGCCGGCGAGGAACATCGCCATGACGAAGCCAGATGATTGCCAAATGGCGGCGATGGCGATGGTGTAGATCGCCATGTCACCCTGCTTGATCCAGCGGAAGGAGAAACTCTCCCAGCCGATCTGATGCATGATGTTCTCTAGGCCGATGCCGGGGTCGAGGAACCATTTCCAGGCGACGCCGGTGACGATGAAGGAGAGCGCCATCGGATAGAGATAGACGGGCCTCAGCAGGCCCTCGCAGCGGATCTTCTGGTCGAGGAAGATGGCGAGCGCCAGGCCGATCACGCTGCAGATGACGATGTAGAGGATCGAGAAGATGGCGAGGTTCTTGAGAGACGTGGTCCAGTTCGGATGATTGAATAGGCGCGCATAGTTGCTGAAGCCGACCCATGTCGAGAAGTCCGGCAGGATCTTGGAGCTGGAGAATGACAGGAAGGCGGTGAAGACGATGAAGCCATAGACGAAGACCAGGATGAGCGCAAAACTCGGCGCCAGCACGATCTTCGGCAACAGGTCCTGCAATACTTCCCTGGGCGCGCGGCTGGTCCGCGTGAGGACAGGCGCGATCTCCGCTTGTGTCTGGGTCATCGGCTTCTCCAGCGATTGCGATGAAGGGTGCGTTGTCCCTCACCCTTGTCCTCTCCCCATGAAGAACGGGGAGAGGGATATTTCTGTCGCCGCGTGTCTCTTCTCCCCGTTGGGCACGGGAAGAAGGTGGGCAGACGGATAGGGACAGTTTGCGTTAGTGCGGCCGGATTCCCGCTGCTTCGCAGCTCTAGGCGTTTTCGGCATTTCATCGTACCGCCGGCACGATGGATTTGCTGCGCAAACCGGCGCCTCACCCTTTCGCGGCATCCACGGCGTCGATCAACTCCTTGGCGGCCTCCTTGGAGTCCATCTCGCCGTTGAAGTGGCGGGTGATGACGTCATACATGGCGTTCTTGATCGCCGCCGGAACGGCGTAGCCATGCGCCATCGAGCCGAAGAGCTTGCCGTCGGCATTGGCTTTCGCCAAGTCCTCAATGCCCTTTTTGCCGCAATCGTCGAAGGCGGTATCCGGCACGTCGGTGCGCGCCGGTACCGAGCCCTTCACCACGTTGAACGACGACTGGAAGTCCGGGCTCTCGATGTCCGATGCCATCTGGAGCTGGGCCGCCTTCTTGTCGTTGTCGACCTTGAACATCATGAACATGTCGGAGTTGAAGGTGACGGCGCCCTGCGTGCCGGGGAAGCGGATGCAGACGAAATCCTGGCCGGGCTTCTGACCGGCTTTGAGGAACTCGCCCTTGGCCCAGTCGCCCATCATCTGCGCGCCGGCCTTGCCCTGGATGACCATGGCCGAGGCCAGATTCCAGTCGCGGCCCGAGAAGTCGTCGTCGACATAGGTGCGCAGCTTCGCCATACGGTCGAAGGCCTCGACCATTTTGTTGCCGCCGAGCGCGGCCGGATCGAGGTCGATCATCGACGCCTTGTAGAAGTCAGTGCCGAGCGAGAGCACGACAGCATCAAATAGGGTCGCGTCCTGCCAGGCCTGGCCGCCATGGGCGAGCGGCGTAATACCATTGGCCTTCATCTTATCCAGCATGGCGACGAATTCGTCCCAGTTCTGGGGCTTCTTGCCGCCGGCGGCGTCGAGGGCGGCCTTGTTGATCCACACCCAGTTGGTGGAGTGGACGTTGACCGGAGCGGCGATCCACTTGCCGTCATGTTTGGCAAAGTTCTGGAGCGCGGTGGGAATCACATTGTCCCAACCTTCCTTGCTGGCCACTTCGCCGAGATCGCCGACCACGCCCTGCTTGGCCCAATCGGTGATGTCGAAGCCCAGCGCCTGCACGGCCGTCGGCGGATCGTCGGCGGTGACGCGAGCACGAAGCGCGGTCATCGCCTGCTCGCCGCCGCCGCCAGCCACCGGCATGTCCTTCCAGGTGATGCCCTCGCTCTCGAGCTTCTTCTTGAGCACGTTGAGCGCCGCGGCTTCGCCGCCGGACGTCCACCAGTGCAGAACCTCGACGGAATCGTCGGCCGCATAGCTCGGCGCGACCAGCCCGGTCGCGAGGGCCGATGTGAGCATTGTTCCGATTAGCAGTCTACGCAACATGAATTTCCTCCCTTGTTGCAACCCACAACAATATTTTGAAAGCCGCCGCATCATCAGCAATTAAAGCAAGCCGCAGCCAAGTCAGATGTTCGACTTCAACAAGCCCCTCCGCGTGTTACCGGTAACCATCGATAACACCTCTGTCAAGCAATGGAACCGACGATGTCCATTTTGATCAAAAATACCCTGTATTCCTTTCATTTCCGCGAAATCTTGCAGAGAAAAACTTGCCCGTAAAACCAGCTACGATTATAATCACGGCCACACCTTTATGGTATGTAACATTATTTTGATGTTTTAACATCGGGAGTTCGGAATTGTCGGTTACATTGCGCGACGTTGGAAATTATGCGGGTGTGTCGGCCATGACGGTCTCACGGATTATCAACGGTGCAGTCAGCGTTGATCCAGGCACCCGCCGCAAAGTCGAAGATGCCATCGAAGCGCTTGGCTATATTCCCAATCGGGTCGCCCGCAGCCTGACACATCAAAAGACCTCTACTATCGGCCTGATCTTGCGCGACGTCGCAAATCCCTTTTATTCTGCGCTTGCACGCGGGGCTGAGATCGCTGCGCGTGTGGGGGGATACCGGATATTGCTTTGCAATACTGAAGGAGACCTCAGGCTGGAGCGCGAATATATTGACGACTTGGTGTCACATCGCGTCGAAGGATTGTTGTTGGCACCGGCGTCCAATCATTCGCGCCATAAAGTTCAATCCTTGTTGCGGCGAAATTTTCCAATCACTTTGATCGACGGCGAACTGCCGGGTGTCGATTGTGACCTGCTGGTCGCGGACAATGCGGCAGGCGCACAGGGGCTGATCGAGCATCTGATTGCCCTAGGGCACCGCGAGATAGCGCATCTCAGCGACGCCGAAGACACCTATACTGGGCGCGAGCGCCTGCAAGGCTACTGCAACGCTCTGGCAACACATGGCATTCCATATCGCGACGATCTGGTTGTGCGTGCGACAGTCGACCAAATCGGCGGATACCGTGCCGCCCAGCAAGTGCTGTCATTCCGACCCTTGCCGACAGCCATCTTCGCCGTGAATAACATGACGGCCGTTGGCGCTATGCAGGCATTGCGGGAGCGTGGAATGACCGTGCCGGATGATATTGCTTTGGTCTGCTTCGATGACATCGAGCACCTCGCGGTGCTTTCCCCGTTTTTGACAGTGGTTGATCAGCCCGCCGAATTGTTCGGTAAGCTTGGGGCGCAGTTGTTGCTGGAGCGCATTGCCGGAAAGGCCGGCTCGCGAAGCCGGCGGATCGTGCTGCAGACCAACCTCATCGTGCGCACCTCCTGCGGTTCCAAGACCGGGCTGCCGAGACGCGACGGGCATTGATCGCTAGCGGTTCTTGCGCTGCCGCGTGACGCTGGCCGTGCGGCGCTGATCGTCGAGCGGTATGCCCATCAAGCCGCCCTGTACCGGTGCAGTGACACCGTCGGCCTGCCCTATTCGGCCGACCGCCGGACCGGATCCGGTCGTCTGGCGAGACGCGGACTGCCACCAGCCGCCCGCCCGCGACGATGCGGTCTCCACGGCCCACTCGCTGGTATGCGCGGCGATGCGGCCGGCCAGCGGAATGACCTGAGACGGGAGAAACAACCCAACAAAGCAGATAAGCACGAAGGGCGCCGCATCCTGCACGGCCAGCGTGGTGCTGTGCCTAGTACGCAGTGCCTTTGCCAGGCCACCACCGGCTCGCGGATGCTCAGGAGATAAAGGCCGAGAAAGGCATAGGACATCGCCGGCACCAGCATGACCTGCGGCGCGACCTTCGAGAAGTTGGTCAGAAATACGTCATGGTCCGTAAACAGGATCGACGACCGCCAGACAATACCGCTTTCGACAGGCGAAGTAGAACTCTGCTCGCGTCCGCCTTAGGTAGAGATTTTCTTGATTGCAATAAATATCGTTCATCCTGTCTTCTCGTTGCCTTATAAACCACTAGTAGCGATAAAGCT
>NZ_JBNDIC010000072.1:0-23615 GCF_056755475.1 Rhizobium sp. KNZ2-6A
CACCGATCGCGATCGCTATCTCGCTTGCCTGCTGGCGCCCGAAGAGAAGCGTCCAGCGCTTGCCGCGCTCTATGCCTTCAATGCCGAGCTGGCGCGCGTGCGGGATCTCGTGCACGAACCGCTGCCCGGTGAAGTGCGCATGCAATATTGGCGCGATCTTCTCGAAGGGCAGGCCCATGGATCGAGTGAGGCCAATCCGATTGCCGCCGAGCTTCTGACCGCGATCGAAGAATACCGCCTGCCGCGCCAGACGCTGATCGACATGATCGATGCGCGCATTTTCGATCTCTACGACGATCCGATGGAAACGCGCGGCACGTTGGAAGGCTATGCCGGCGAGACGGCTTCGGCGCTGATCCAGCTGGCAAGCCTCGTCTTGTCGGCGGACGAGGCCAAGCGTTCGGCGGATGCCGCCGGCCATGCCGGTGTCGCACAGGCGATTGCCGGGCTGCTGCTGTTGATGCCGCTCCATCGTCATCGCGGCCAGGTTTACCTGCCGCTTGAGATTTTGACGGCAACGGGTCTTGATCGCGATTCCTTCCTTGCCGGTGAGGACAGGCCGCGCATTTCGGCGGCAATCGAAGCCTTCGCCGGCCTCGGCCGCGAGCATCTTGCCAAGGCGAGGGCGGCGGGGGCCATTTCGCCGCCGGTATTCCCGGCCTTTCTGCCGGTCACGCTGGCGGAACCGGTCTTGAAGCAGGCACGGAAGCTTGGCGCCGGTCTCTTCGATCAATCCCTGGCATTGCCGCAATGGCGCCGGCAGATGCGCATGGCAATGGTGTCGATTACAAAGAAAATCTAAAATACGACAAGCTCGCGCAAGTCTCGGCGTGTATGGAGAGGGCCGGGCACTTGAATTTGCATTTCCGGGGGAGTTGCCATGGGTATTGTCGTCTGGTGCATATTGTTCGCGATCGTCATCTTCGTTGCCTACTACGCGACGCGCATGGCATCGCAGAACAAGGAAGACGGGTTGCACGATACCGGCCTCGCCATTCTGGAATTCGGCCGCGCCTTTCCGACCGAGGCGATCCGCCAGCTGCAGACGACGGCCGACGGACAGGCGGTCTTCGTGCGGTTGCATGACGACAAAGCGGGCTTCATGCGCAATGTGCGCAATCATTTCAGCGTCCATCTGATCGAGCCCGGCCGGGCACATGCCAAGATCTCGGCAACCGGTCGCGGCTTGACCGTCGATTTTCTGGATGCGCCCCACCATAATGGCACGTTCGAATTCAAGACGCCCGCAGAATCCGCTGAGGTTTCGCTCTGGCTGCTTGGCAATTATGTCGCCGGTGAAGACGCCAAGCTGCAGGAGCAGGCGTCGCCGGCCAAGGCTTGAAAATCCCGAAAGATCGAGACAATCAGGCACTTTCAGCGAGAACCGGTGCCTGCACGCCCAGCCATTTCGCGCAGTCGCCAAGCGCGCGCTTGGCGATAAGCTGGCGCTTCATGATGGTCTTGTCCTTGCCGCGGAAACGTTTGACGCCCTCCGGCTTGATGATAGAGCCCGGCTCCAGCTCCGGGAAAAGCCCGAAATTGATGTTCATCGGCTGGAAGGAGCGCTTGCCAGGCTCTTCGTCCGAGACGATGTGGCCGCCGGTGATATGGTTCAGCAGCGAACCGAGCGCCGTCGTATCCGGCGGTAGCAACGGCGTTTCGCCCTTGCGCTCCGCAGCCGCAAAGCGGCCGGCGAGCAGACCGATGCTGGCGCTTTCGACATAGCCTTCGCAGCCGGTGATCTGACCGGCAAAACGCAGGCCCGGCCGGGATTTCAGCACCAGCGAGCGATCGAGCAGGATCGGCGAGTTGATATAGGTATTGCGGTGCAGGCCACCGAGGCGTGCAAATTCCGCATTCTCAAGGCCGGGGATCAGCCGGAAGATTTCCGCCTGCGCCCCATATTTCAGCTTCGTCTGGAAGCCGACCATGTTGTAGAGCGTGCCGAGCGAATTGTCCTGACGCAGCTGCACCACGGCGTAGGCCTTGACGGTGGGATTATGGGCATTGGTCAGGCCCATTGGCTTCATCGGCCCATGACGCAGGGTCTCGCGCCCGCGCTCCGCCATGACCTCGATCGGCAGGCAGCCGTCGAAATAGGGCGTGCCTTCCCATTCCTTGAAGCCGACGGCATCGCCTGCGATCAGGGCATCGAGGAAGGCATTGTACTGGGCTTCGTCCATCGGGCAGTTGATATAGTCCTTGCCGGTACCGCCGGGGCCGACTTTGTCGTAGCGCGACTGATACCAGCAGATGTCCATGTTGATGCTGTCACGATAGACGATCGGCGCGATGGCGTCGAAGAAGGCAAGCGCATCCGCGCCTGTTTCCGCCTGGATGGCGCTGGCGAGATCGGGTGCCGTCAGCGGACCCGTGGCGATGATCGCCTGGTCCCATTCCTTCGGAGGCAGGCCCTGGATTTCCTCGCGGACGACGGTGATCAAGGGGTGGCCTGCAATTGCCTGCGTCACCGCTGCGGAAAAGCCATCGCGGTCGACGGCGAGCGCCCCACCGGCCGGCACCTGGTGCTTGTCCGCGCATGCCATGATGAGGGAGCCCGCCATGCGCATCTCGGCATGGATGACGCCGACGGCATTGCTAGTCGCGTCGTCGGAACGGAACGAATTGGAACATACCAGTTCGGCAAGTCCATCGGTCTTATGGGCTTCCGTGCCGCGCACGCCGCGCATCTCATGCAGGATGACGGGTACGCCGGCACTGGCGATCTGCCATGCGGCTTCCGAGCCGGCGAGGCCGCCGCCGATGACGTGGATGGGGGAGTAGGAGTTGGTCTGTGTCATGCGCGCGTCATTATCACGAGCGGGGCGGCGATCCAATCGCTTTGCTGGCGCATATCGCGCAAAGTGTGAGCAGGGTCTACGTATCGAAAAGCCTCGAGGGCGGCTCTGCGAGAGTAATGCGATTTCCGTCGGGGTCTGCGCACTGGGCGATCCTTCCGTAGTCACCTTTCGATTCACCTGTGAGCTTTACGCCAATTTCTTCGAGCGATTTGCGGGCTTCATCCATTTTCGGCACCACAATGGTCAGCCGGCCGGATCCCGCATTCTCCCTGTCATGGAAGATTTGAATGTTGGCGCCCGCGACATTGCGCCATTGGATCAGCCCGTCCATGGGACGATCGTCAGGCTCCCGGTCGAAAAGTCGGGTATAGAACGTCTCCGCTCTGTCCATGTCTGCCGTCGCGAGCGCGGCGTAAATTCCCTGGATTTACATTCTCACGCCTCCCAGCCAAAAGGTTTCTACCTGTAAATGACAAAAGACGCGGTTCCGTTCCAAAGTCGCGCGGGATGGCGGCAGCGGCAATGTCCGCTGTGGCGCTTGGGTTGCTGCGACTTTGTATGGCTGGGGCCGGTAGGGGTGAGTGGCTCACCGCTGCTCAACGGAATCTCCGCGCGCCGACTAAATCGAACGATGCTCTAATCGCCGGAATCAAAAACGGCGCCGAAGGGCGCCGTCTTGAAGCAGTCTGCAGTCCCGTGTCGATTAACGGAAGGAACGGGCAGCGATATTGCGGATCTCGTAGCGGCTGACGCCGATGTCCGAAAGGGTCTGGCTGGAAAGGTTGCCAAGTTCGTTCAGAGTGCGGCGGTAGCTGATCCAGTTCTTTGCAATGCGAATCGGGTTCATGATCTTATCCTCGGTATCTTGGTTGCGAGCGGTACGATTACCGTCTCAGCGCTTGCACTCTATATAGGCGCGAGGAGGCCAGTTGTGCAGTGCAAAGAAAAGGCGTCTGCTATGCATTTGTGCAATATGACGCCCAAAAAGCAATCAATGCCCAAAATTTATCTGCTTTGCATATCGCGAATAGCTTTGATGCGGCACGGATCATGCTGCGTTTGCTCGATGACAGACAAAAAAGAACGCCCGCCGCGGAGGTCCGCAACGGGCGTTGAGAAGGCTTTCGCTGTTGGGCGAAGCCTATCCGGCGTTAGCGACCGGTGGCTTCGCGGGCAACGCGATGGATGTCGGCGCGGTCGATGCCGAGGTCGTGCAGTTCGCGCGAGCTCATGCGGCCGAGTTCGTTGACGGTCTGACGATACTTGCGCCAGTTGTTGAAAGAGCGGGTCAGGTTCATTTTAAGTCCCTTTCGAGGATCCGGGATCGAGCGGTTCCGCGATTGGTTCCGTCGTCGATCTAATGGATTTAAATATATGCTGCGGCGCGAAAACTAAAAGAGCGAATGCTTCATGTCACCTATGCAGGATATGCAAGCCTTGAGGGTCATCTGCCTAAGATGATGGCTGCTTTATGTGCATATCGCGGCCGAATGAAGAATTGCTCGGGGAGCTCGCTTCAACGTAAAGCCCGGCTTTCGCAAGCGCTTCCCGTTTGTTGCCGGCATTCGGCCATGTTTTCGCCAGCCATGCTGTTTGGGGATGGGTCGTGTTGCTGTATTGGCTGTTTTTCCGACTGCGGATTTCCGCTCGACTGCCTTGCGTGCCAGTTCCGGCATTTGCCGGCCCATCAGGGCGTTCGAAGCATATGAAGCCGATTCAGTCGGGGAAAATAACGCCCACCGCGGGAGGAGGATGCGGTGGGCGTCATTTGAGATGATTGACGACTGGGAGGAGGAGTGTCGTCAATCTATCGGAGTGCACTGGGAGGAGGAGTGTGCAGCTCCGAATTCCGTGTCGGGATATGATCCCCAGGCTTTTCCGACTGAAGCCGGCCCGGCGCGCCATCGCCGTGTTTTGTTGTTCTATTAATAGTATGACTTTTTGATTTTGTGCAGCGCAATAATTTCATGGGAGGTATGTCGAATGCGCATGCCTCTCGAGGGGTATCGTGATACCTGACCTCATAATGCCGAATGATCGCTTAATTCTGTCTTAACGTGAGACATATTTGCGTGGATGGCGCTGGCGGCATAGATGGCTGAATTGTGGTATTGCTCTCCCTGTTAGGGAGTCGTCGATGGGGAGCCGGGATGTACAGGGGTAGGCTGGAACGAGATCTGAAAATCTGGGTCGAGAAAGGTCTTGTCGATGCGGGGGCTGCAGAGGCGGTGCTGCGTGAATATGACAGCCGCCAAACGAGCTTCAGCGCCGGACGGGTCCTAGCTATCATAGCGGCGGTGCTTCTTGGCCTTGCGATACTGCTTTTCGTTTCGGCCAACTGGGAGGCAATTCCGAGGATCGCGCGCCTCGGGGGGCTCGTTGCGATGATATGGGCCTTCTATCTCGGCGCCGCTCATCTGCTCACCCTGGGGCGCTCGATTGTCGCATCTGGACTTTTGATTCTGGGTACGCTGAGCTTCGGCGGCGCCATGGCGCTTGTCGGCCAGATGTACAACCTGTCCGGCGACGAGCTGACAATGATGCTCGTCTGGTTTGCGGCGGCCTGCGTGGTTGCGGCGCTGTTTCGCTTAAGCGCGCAGGTCGCGCTTGCCGGCTTCCTCGCCTGGGCATTCTGCGGCGTTTATCTATGGGACCATTTCGATCAGTGGCATGGCATCATGCCCTGGGTGCCGCCTCTGATGTCCGTCATTCTGATCGCGCTCGTTCGCTATGTCGATGCGCCGGGCGCGCGGCATCTCGCTTATCTCATGCTTGTGGGGTGGTTGACCTGGCTTTTCGGGCGGCATGAGAGCCTGAACACGGCAATCCTCTTCGCCGGCCTCGGAATGGCGGCCTTTCTCCTCGTCAGCATCCCTGTTTCGCCGCTGATGTCGCTTGTGCGGACGGCTGGAGCAGCCCCAGCCTTCTATACTTTTCTGATCGCCTCGATCGGCTTCTTCCTGGTCCATGCCGAGATCAGCAATGGTTCTTTCGAGAACAATGTCTGGGTAGAAGATAAATTGCCGCTCGT
Source organism: Rhizobium sp. KNZ2-6A (assembly GCF_056755475.1). Lineage (NCBI taxonomy): Bacteria > Pseudomonadati > Pseudomonadota > Alphaproteobacteria > Hyphomicrobiales > Rhizobiaceae > Rhizobium > Rhizobium sp. KNZ2-6A. The sequence continues at coordinate 5,833 of NZ_JBNDIC010000072.1, forward strand.
CCTCGTGGCGGCGGCGACATTGGCGAGTTCTGTCATCGCTATTGCCCTTAGCGGCCGTGACAATGGCGCGGTGCGCTATCTCGCCTATTTCGTCTTTGCCTGCGAGATTCTCTACCTCGCCAGCGAGACGATCGGCTCGATCATCGGGACGGCCAGCTTCTTCCTTGTGGCTGGTATATTCGTGGCCATTGCCGCCTGGCTGGTCATTCAGCTGGAACGGCGCTTTTCCGACAATGCCGGGCAGGGGACACGGGCATGAGCGATATAGCTGAGACAAACCCGGCCGTCGGCCGCCGCCTATGGATCGCCGCCATCGTCGTGGCCGCGCTGCAGACCGCTGTCCTCGGCTACATGGTTGGCGAACGCGCCTGGGGGCTGCGAAGCGGCACCGAAATCCTCTTGAAGACGGCGCCGGTCGATCCGCGCGATCTCCTGCGCGGCGACTATGTGACCTTAAACTATGACATCTCACGGGTTCCGTTCTCGACGATGGTCGAGGGACCACCGAAAATGAGCCGAAGTGCCGCGATCCTGTCCGTTCGCCTGAAGAAGCAGGATGACGGTTACTGGGGTATCGTCGAATCATCCTTCGGAGCGCTCGATCCGAAACCCGATACGGTCGTGCTCAAAAGCCTGCCTGTCGATTATGTTTTCTATGGCGATGCGACTGAGCCATCGCAGGCGATGATCGGGGTCACCTATGGCATCGAGCGCTATTATGTGCCCGAGGGGCAGGGGCATGATATCGAGAGCGCACGCAATGACAATCGTGTCACTATCGCGGCGCGTGTCTCCTCGGATGGTGTTGCCCATATCCGAAGCCTGCTTCTCGACGGCAAATCCGTCTATGAAGAGCCGCTCTATTGACGATATTTGCCCGAAGACGCCGATAAGCTTTGGGCCTCGTCGCGGAACCGTCATTTTTCCTTTGCGTGGTTTGAAACGGGTGATATAGAGACGCCGCGCTCCGGAAGGCCCCATGGGCAGGCATCTCCATGCGGTTTTGGGAACGCGGGTATGGTGAAATTGGTAGACACGCCAGATTTAGGTTCTGGTGCCGTAAGGCGTGGGAGTTCAAGTCTCTCTACCCGCACCAACACTGTCTTGTGGACGGGGGGAGGCTGATGAAGCCTGTCTTCCAATATGCCGCAGGGCGCGCCATCTTGCCCAAAGCATCCCGCTTTCGATGAGGAAGGGGATAAGATGTTTTGGCTCGTAACGGGATAGAGCTGCCTTTTGCGCGTTCTTTCGAAGGCGCGGCGCTCTGGCAAGATGAAGGAGAATTGCATCCAAGCCACGCTCGGGATTTTCCGGCGTCGTGCTCATCGAAACGAACGGCTGTCCGGGCACGGCCGCCATGAATGAAGGTAGGACAATGCAGGTTATCGAAACGCTCGCTGAAGGGCTGAAGCGCGAAATCAAGGTGGTCATCCCGGCCAAGGACATGGAAGTGCGCATGAACGAGCGCCTCGCCGAGGTCAAGGACAAGGTCCGCATCAACGGCTTCCGTCCGGGCAAGGTTCCGGTCTCGCACCTGAAGAAGGTCTACGGCAAGTCGATCATGGCTGATCTCGTCAACGAGATCGTTCGCGACCAGCCCCCGGCAATCCTGACCGAGCGCGGCGAAAAGTCGGCAACCCAGCCGGAAGTCGCCATGACCGAGGACAAGGACGAGGCTGAAAAGATCCTCTCCGCCGAGGCCGATTTCGAATTCACGCTTTCCTACGAAGTCATTCCGGCAATCGAGCTGAAGCCGGTCAACGGCATCAAGGTGACCCGTGAAGTCGCTGAAATCAACGAAGACGAAGTGACCGAGCAGATCCTCAAGATCGCCGAGAGCGCCCGCAGCTACGAGACCAAGAAGGGCAAGGCCGCCAACGGCGACCGCGTCACCATCGACTACCTCGGCAAGGTCGACGGCGTTGCCTTCGACGGCGGCAAGGATGAAGACTCGCAGCTCGTCCTCGGCTCCAACCGATTCATCCCGGGCTTCGAAGAGCAGCTCGTCGGCATCAAGGCTGGCGATGAGAAGGTCATCACCGTAACCTTCCCGGCCGACTACCCGGCCAAGAACCTCGCCGGCAAGGAAGCCACCTTCGACATCAACGTCAAGGAAGTTGCGGCTCCCGGCGAAGTCGAAATCAACGACGAACTCGCCTCCAAGCTCGGCCTCGAATCGGCTGACCGCCTGAAGGAAATCGTTCGCGGCCAGATCGAAAGCCAGTACGGCTCGGTGACCCGCCAGAAGGTCAAGCGCCAGATCCTCGACCAGCTCGACGAAATGTATCAGTTCGATACGCCGCAGAAGCTCGTCGAAGCTGAATTCGCCAGCATCTGGCGCCAGATCGAAACCGATCTCGGCGAATCCGGCAAGACCTTCGAAGACGAAGACACCACGGAAGAGAAGGCTCGCGAAGAATACCGCAAGCTCGCCGAGCGCCGCGTTCGCCTCGGCCTCGTTCTCTCCGAAATCGGCGAGAAGGCCGGCGTCGAAGTCAGCGAAGACGAACTGCAGCGCGCGCTTTACGCACAGCTCCAGCAGTTCCCGGGCCAGGAAAAGGAAATCCTGGAATTCTTCCGCAACACGCCCGGCGCTTCCGCCAACCTGCGCGCGCCGATCTTTGAAGAGAAGGTCATCGACCACCTGCTGACCGAAGTCGACGTCACGGACAAGACCGTTTCCAAGGAAGCGCTGCTGGCTGACGACGAAGCTGAAGACAAGCCGGCCGCCAAGAAGGCTGCTCCGAAGAAGAAGGCTGCCGCCAAGGCTGAAGCAACGGAATCTGCCGCCGAAGGCGAAGAAGCCGCCGCTCCGAAGAAGAAGGCTGCCCCGAAAAAGAAGGCTGCCGAAGACAGCGCCGAGTAATTCGGTTCTCTTCCGATTGAAATTAAGCCCTGCCGGAAAACGGCAGGGCTTTTTCCGTTGGGGCAAGGTAATGAGAGATTGCGGAATTCGGAGCGGACGCCGCTATTCGTGGCGGCTGTACCAATGGCAATGTTGCGCTGGAAGCGATTGATCCTCCCTCTCACCTATTTCTGCAGCTTCGACATCTGGGTCGTGTCATACCGTTCTCTCAATTCCGCGATGGCATCGGCGTCCGGCGGGCTGCTTTGAGCAACAAGCTTTACGAGTTCCTCGAAGTAGTGTTCGTGCCCCGGCGGCGAGACTGTCATGATCATCCTTGCGGTCTTGCCGCTGGTATTGCCGATGTTGTGGGGCACGCCCGGTGGAATGAAGGCATAGGTCCCCGGCCTGGCGATGATCTTCCGACCATCGATGTGCCATTCACACTCACCTTCAAGAACAAAGAAGGTCTCTTCCTGGACGCGGTGAACATGAAGGCCGGTGGAAAAGCCTGACGGCAATGTCCAGTCAAACATCGATGTGTGCTTTGTATCGTCCCCAGTCACCAGAAGCCTCAAAGGTTCCCCGGCCAGTGACAGTTCCTTACCCTCACTTGGCATTCGAACGACGGCTTTCGTGCTCATTTCACTCTCCTGCGCTTTCGTGTTTGCGGTCTTGATGACCCCCCGAAGGATGCCGCCTTCCCAAGGCGAAGTCGCAAATGGAGTGCGAAAATGTTGCAAAATATCTGCGAATGATATTTCGTCGATGCATGGTGAAGATCCTCACGTTCGGCTCGTTTCGCCTCGACGCGGATGCTGAAATCCTGTTTTGCCGAGCAGAGCCCTTGGGGCTGGGGCGACGCGGCGTGGCGCTATTGCGGGTGCTTCTGGAACGGGCGGGAACGCCGGTTTGCAAGGACGCGCTGGTCGAAGCTGCATGGCCGGGTCTTGCTGTTGAGGACAGCAATCTTACGGTCCAGATGGCAGCCATACGCCGCGCACTTTCCGAAGATAGGGGTTCGAATTGGATCGAGACTCTGCCGCGGCGAGGCTACCGATATATCGGGCCCGAGGTGACTAGTGAGGATGCGCTCGGCGCGGCGGTACGGCGAACATCGCCAACGCCTGGCCTTGTGTCCAAACCATCCGTGGCTGTGCTCCGGTTCTCAAATCCGAGCGGCGACCACGGGCAAGAGTATTTTGTCGACGGCATCGTCGAAGACATAGCGGCGGGGCTGTCCCGGATAAATTGGCTGCTGGTTGTCGCGCCAAAATCAAGCTTCACCTATGACGGGCGATCCGTGGAACTGAAACAGGTCGGCCAGGAGCTGGGCGTACGCTATCTGGTGCAGGGTAGTGTGCGAAGCTCAGGTGACCGCGTCCGGATTTCTGCCCGAATGCTTGAGGCGGAGACGGAAAGCCTGTTGTGGACGGAACGCTTCGACCGTCCGCTTGACGACATTTTCGAACTGCAAGACGAAATTGCTCTCAATGTAGTCAGTGCCATCGAGCCGCGCCTCCGCAGGGCGGAGCTGGAGCGCGTCAAGCGCAAGCGGCCGGAAAATCTCGACGCATACGACCTTGTTCTACAGGCTCAGGCCGATGTCTATTGCGGTATGCCAGTGGAGGTCGCCAGGGCACTGGTGCTGTTGGATCGGGCACTTGTTCTCGAACCAAGCTATGCGTTGGCGCATGCTTTCGTCGCAATGTGCCACCATTGCCTTTTCCTTCGCGCCGGACTGCTCGAAGAGAACCGTCTGGCATCGGTCCGACATGCTCGACTGGCAATTCTTTACGGACAGGACGATGCACTCGCGCTGACATTTGCCGCTTTTTCTATTGGCATGGACGAACATGATCGCGATTCCGCCTTCGCCGCCGCCGAAGCTGCGCTCGCCATCAGCCCGTCTTCGGCGATAACCTACATCGTCGGCGGGGTGATGTTCGGATGGGCCGGAAAGGCCGACCGTGCCATCGAGTGGGGCGAGAGAGCGTTGCGTCTCAGCCCTTTTGATCCCTGGGCCTGGTCTGCTTTCCATGCGTTGACTCTGGGTTATTTCCAACGGGGAAAATACGAGGACGCTGCAAAAGCAGCTTACAAGGCTGTTCAACACAATCCTCGTCACAGCATTTCGCACATGCTGTTGGCGGCGTCGCTCGCAAAGCTCGGACGTCGCGCCGATGCCCAAAGTGCTGCCGGACGCGTTTTGGAACTGCAGCCTGCTTTTCGCTACAGCATGCAGTTTTCTGGCGTCGACTGCGAACCAGCCCTATCCGCGTCGCTTGGCAGTGCGTTGGAGATCGCCGGTCTGCCCGAATGAAGTGCTTTCGAGCAATTTCCTTGTGTGAAATCCCAAGTAACTAGCGATGATTGCCGTCGGCCTGTGGCGGGTTTGCCATAGAACATCGGAAAACTGAGCCCTCTCACCATTGCGATTGGGAGAAGGGCAATTCCACAAGCTGCTCAAATCTCCGACTTGATATCGCCCATGCGGTTCCAGGCGTCGAGGCCGGCGATCTTGTAGGCTTCGGCGAGCGTCGGATAGTTGAAGGTGTTCTCGACGAAATATTCGACGGTGCCTTTGAGATTCAGCACGGCTTGGCCGATGTGGACGAGCTCGGTCGCGCCTTCGCCGACAATGTGGACGCCGAGCAGGCGGCGGGTCTTCAGCGAGAAGATCATCTTCAAGAGGCCGGTGTCGAGGCCCATGATGTGGCCGCGCGAGGTCTCGCGGAAGCGCGCGATGCCGCATTCGTAGGGGATATGCCGCTCCTTGACCTCTTCCTCGGAAAGGCCGCAGGTGGAAATCTCCGGCACGGCATAGATGCCGTAGGGGAAGTATTTCGGCGGTTCCTTGGCGATGGCGCCGACAGCGACGCGGGCGGCGATGCGGCCCTGTTCCATCGAGGTGGAGGCAAGGCTCGGGAAGCCGACGACATCGCCGGCGGCAAAGATATGCGGGACCTTCGTGGCGAAGGTCTCCGGATTGACGCTCAGGCGACCGCGATTGTCTGCCTCAAGGCCGGCGGCAGGGAGATTGAGCGTATCGGTCGCGCCCATGCGGCCGGCGGCAAACAATACCATGTCGGTGGTGATGCGGCGGCCGTTGTCGAGCGTCAGCTCCACCTTGCCGCTCGGCAGTCGCTCCACTTTCTCGGCCTTCTGGCCGAGCAGCAGCTTCATGTTGCGATCGCGGAGCTGGTAGGTGAAGTCTTCGACGATCTCCTTGTCGATGAAATCGAGCATGGTCGATTTCGGATCGATCAGCGTCACCTGCGTGTCGAGCGCGCTGAAGATTGTGGCATATTCGATGCCGATGACACCGGCGCCGATGACGATCATCGAACGTGGCAATTCCTCGATGTCGAGCAGCTCGTCGCTGTCGAGTACCGACTTGCCGTCAAAGGGCATGTAATCCGGCCGGAACGGCTTGGTGCCGACAGCCAGCAGGATGCTTGCCGCCGTGACATTGACGACTTCGCCGTCGTCCTTGACGACCTGCATGGTCTGCGGATCGATGAAGCTTGCCTTGCCTCGTATGTGCTGCACGCGATTGCGGGCAAACTGATGCTCGAGCACCTCGACTTCATGATCGAGCGTGATCAGCAGGCGGCGGCGCAGGTCTTCGGCGCTGATCTCCTGTTTGACGCGATAGGCCCGGCCATAGAAGCCGCGCTCGCGCCAGCCGGAGAGGTTGAGCGCGGTTTCGCGCAGTGTCTTGGAAGGAATGGTGCCGGTGTGGACCGAGACACCGCCGACGCGCTTGCCTTGCTCGATGACGAGCACCCTCTTGCCGAGTTTGGCGGCCTGGATAGCGCCTCTGCGGCCTGCAGGGCCGCTACCCACGACTAGGAGATCGAATTGGTCCATCGGGAAGCCTCGGATGACTGGATTGGGAATCAATGTCGCAATGCAACATGCACTCCGTCAACCGGTAGCTGCTCAATGTTACAGATTATCTAACAGGAAGCCCGTAGTCAGGATGCGGAAAAGCCGAGCCAGGGTTCCAGCTTCTCGAATGTCCGATCCATGGCGTAGGCGCGAGTAAAGGAAAATGAAAGATGGCCGTAGAAGATCGACATCTGGTTTTCCGCCGTTGCCTCGTTCGTCTTGGCGATTGCGGCGAGATAGAGCGCGGAGGCGAGGCCGGTTCTGTCGGCGCCGGCCTGGCAATGAATGAGAATCGGCTTCGGTGCATCGCGCATGATTTCGATAAGCTGTGCGGCTTGCTGCTGCGTCAGCTCGCGAGCGGACGACATGTGGAAGTCGATGTGGTTGATGTTGAGCTGCTTGGCCTCGGCGACTTCCTTGTCATACCAATGACGACCGCTGTTCTCGCCGCGCAGGTTGATGATGGTCTTGATGCCGTATTGCTTTTGAAGCTCGGCAATCGTGGTGGCCGATGGCTGGGAGGAGCGGTAAAGCTCGCCGGCAATGACCGGGTGGAAGTTCGTCGTCCAGAGCATATGCGCGTAGAAGCCGGCTGCCACCGCGGTAAAGGCTCCCAAGGCGACAAGCGCGCCGCGGCCAACACGAAGGAGGCGATGGGAAAGCGTCGGCGATGTCTTCAGCATGCGATCTCCGGAGCGGGCCGACCGCGCAAGCAGATTGGCCAAATCAAAACAACGACTTCCGTCGGCGGATTCGCCGACTGGAATTCGGCGATCTTTGTGCCAGATCATCCTGACGCTGAACTGAAAACGAAAATGAAGGCCGCGATGGTCGATTTTGGAGGTTTTGAGGAATCGGAAATGCAGAACAATTCTTGAAAGCGGTATAATATCAAAATGATATGATAGGTTTTTTGATTAATTAAGTTAAGATGCGCGCGGCAATTTCAGATCAAACGCAATGCGCGGAAGCTGACATGACCGTTCTTGCCGATGATAACATGATCGTGAACGGTGATGCCCAAGGGCTTGGCGGTGTCGATAATCGTCTTGGTCATATCGATATCGGCGCGCGACGGCGTCGGATCTCCCGACGGGTGATTGTGGACGAGAATCACGGCCGAAGCGGAGAGTTCCAGCGCGCGTTTGACGACTTCCCGCGGATAGACGGGCGTATGATCGACCGTGCCGAAACCCTGCACTTCATCTGCGATCAAGGCATTGCGCTTGTCGAGAAACAGCAGGCGAAATTGCTCGCGCGCCTCATGGGCCATGGCGGCGTGGCAATAATCGATCAGCGATTTCCAGGAGGAAAGCACCGGCTTGCCCGTCAGCTCGCTTTTCAGCATCCGCTGCGCGACGCTCGCGACGAGCTTTAGATCGAGCGCGACCGCATCGCCGACGCCGCTGACCTCGGTCAGCAGGCCGACCGGCGCACCGAATACGCCGCCGAGCGAGCCGAAGCGGGCAAGCAGAGCCTTGGCGATCGGCTTAGTATCTCGGCGCGGGATCAGCCGGAAAAGCAATAGCTCGAGGATTTCATAATCGGCCAGGGCCGCGTCGCCGCCGTCGCGATAGCGATTGCGCAATCGCTCGCGGTGCCCATGATAATGGGCTTCGGCGTTCGCTGAGGCGGGTTTGGCCGTTGGCGCGGATTTGGTGGCCCGGGAAGCGGCTTTGGCGGTTTGTGGTGCGAAGAATAGTCGCTCGTCCAGAAGCGGGGCCTCTTCCAAAGCCTCCGTCTCCCCGCTTCTGTCGAGGGGCATGTCGCCATGTCCGTTGGAAGAAGCGGGACGTTTCGCCATGAACTATCCCTGTAGCGGCGGCAGGCCGGGGCGGTCTAGGCCGCCGGGCGACAGGGTGAAGATTTCGCAGCCCGTCGCGGTGACGCCGATCGTGTGCTCATACTGCGCTGAAAGCGAACGGTCGCGGGTCACGGCCGTCCAGCCATCGCCAAGCACCTTCACATGCGGCTTGCCGAGATTGATCATCGGCTCGATCGTAAAGATCATGCCTTCGCGCAGCTCCGGACCGTCATTGACCCGGCCGTAATGCAGAATATTCGGCGAATCGTGGAACAGGCTGCCGACGCCGTGGCCGCAGAAGTCGCGCACGACCGAGCAGCGCTCGCCCTCGGCATAGGTCTGGATCGCTTCGCCGATGGCGCCGGTGCGGGCGCCCGGCCGGACGGCGGCGATACCGCGCATCAGGGATTCGTAGGTGACCTCCAGCAGCCGTTCGGCCGAGCGCTTGATTTCGCCGACAGGATACATGCGGCTGGAATCGCCATGCCAGCCATCGAGCACATAGGTCACATCGATATTGACGATATCGCCTTCGCGCAGCGGCTTGTCGTTGGGAATGCCGTGGCAGACGACATGGTTGATCGAGGTGCAGGAGGATTTCATGTAGCCGCGATAGTTCAGCGTCGCCGGATAGGCGCCGTGATCCATGCCAAATTCGAAAACGAAGCGGTCGATGACATCGGTGGCCACGCCGGGCTTGACGATCGCGGTGAGTTCATCGAGGCAGCGCGCGGTCAGCTGGCAAGCCTTGCGCATTCCGGCAAAGGCATCCTCTCCGTAGATGCGGATAGCCCCCGTATTTTTCGCCGGCGCCGTTGCCGCTTCGATGTAGTTCACCATGACTAGCCTTCGGTTGAGATCTTAAACTGTTCTAATGCAGCTATGCCGGGTTCGTCTATCGGGATCAACCCGGCAGGCGTGATTTCCGTCGGCGAAACCCTGCATTTCAGCGCATAGACCTCGACGCCACGCGCCAAAGCACGGTCAAACGCCCGGGCGTAAACCGGATCGAGATCACCGCAGATCCGGAAGCGATGGCAATCATTGCGTTGGATCACGAACAGCATGACGGCGCGGTAGCCGGCCTCCGCCATGTCTCCGAGCTCTTCGAGATGCTTGGTGCCGCGAGCCGTCGCCGTATCGGGAAATTCCGCAAGGCCCGGCCGGCGCATGAAGTGGACGTTCTTCACCTCGAGATAGGTGGTTGTCCGCAAAGGGTCGGTCAAGAGCAGGTCGATGCGGGAATTGCGGCCGTAATTCTGCTCGCGCTTGACCGCCGTATAGTCCCCAAGATCGGAAATTTGCCCAAGCGCGATCGCTTCCGCCGCGATCCGGTTCGGCATAGCCGTGTTGACGCCGACCGTCGTACCGTCCGCCTCGATCAATTCGAAGACATGGCGGTATTTTCGCTTCGCGCCCTCATGCTCGGAAAGCCAGATGCGCGAGCCAGGCGCCGTCAGGCCGAGCATCGAGCCGGTATTCGGGCAGGAGCCGGTGATGAAGGTTCCGTCCTCCAGTTCGGCATCGAAGAGGAAACGCTTGTAACGCGAAATCAGGCGGGCAGGGACGAGAGGCGAAGGAAAGAGCATGGTCTGGCGATCGTCTACGCCCGTTCCATGACGAAGCTGCCAGGTGCTTCTTCCAGCGCATTGAGGGCCTTGCCACCGGGCGGGCGCGCTGCCGTCATGCGATGATCCTTCGCAAGAATCCAGGCGTGCCAATGCGGCCACCAGGAGCCCTGCGTTTCCTTCGCCTCGGCCAACCAGCTCTCATAGTCGCCGCCTGTCGGGCCGCCGGTCCAGAACTGATATTTATGCTTGTCGGGTGGGTTGACGACGCCGGCGATGTGGCCGGAACCTGTCACGACGAATTCCACCGGGCCGCCGAAATATCGGCTGCCGACGAAGACGGACTTGGCCGGCGCGATATGATCCTCGCGCGTTGCCAGATTGTAGACCGGGATGCGCACGTCCTTCAGCGACAACTTCTTGTCGTCGAGCATCATCTTGCCTTGGCTCAAGGCATTGTTGAGATAGCAGTTGCGCAGATAGAAGGAATGGTTGGCGGCCGCCATGCGGGTGGAATCGGCGTTCCAGAACAGGAGATCGAAGGGCAGGGGATCCTGTCCCTTCAGGTAACTATTGACGAAATAAGGCCAGATCAGTTCCGAGGCGCGCAGCATGTTGAAGGCCGTCGCCATCTTCGAGCCTTCGAGATAGCCGCGCACGTTCATCTGCTCTTCGAGGGCCGCAATCTGCTCTTCGTCGACGAAAACCTTCAGGTCGCCGGCGAAGGTGAAATCGACCTGCGTCGTCAGGAAGGTCACGGTGCGAATGCGCTTGTTCTTTTCCTTGGCGTGGAGCGCGAGCGTGGCGGCGAGCAGCGTGCCGCCGACGCAATAGCCCACCGCATTTACCTCCTGTTCGCCCGTCGCCTTTTCGATCGTATCCAGGGCAAAATCGATGCCTTCGCGGGCATAGGAGGTCCAATCCTTTGCCGCATGGCGCTGGTCGGGGTTCACCCAGGAGATGACGAAGACGGTGTGACCCTGCTCAACGCACCATTTGATGAAGGATTTCTGCGGGTTGAGATCGAGAATATAGAATTTGTTGATCCAGGGCGGGCAGATCAGCAGGGGCCGCTTCAGCACCTTGTCCGTTGCCGGCTCGTATTGGATGACCTGACAGACATCGCTTTGCGCGATCACCTTGCCCGGCGTCAGCGCCATGTCGCGGCCAACGGCGAATTTCGTCATGTCGGTTTGCCGCAGGCGCAGTTCGCCGTGACCGAGGTCGATATCCTCCGCTAGCATCTTCATGCCGCGCACCAGGTTCTCGGCATTGGAGGCGATGGTTTCGCGGTAGACCTGCGGATTGGTCGCGATGAAATTGGTCGGCGAAAAGGCGGCGGTGATCTGCTTCGTATAGAACGCCGCCTTATGCCGCGTGTGCTCGTCCAGCCCTTCCGCGTCTCCGACCAGCTTTTCCGCCCAGTTCGACGTCAGAAGATAGGTCTGCTTCAGGAAATCGAAGAAGGGGTTCTTCTGCCAGTCCTCGTCGGCGAAACGCTTGTCCTTGACCGGTTCGGCTTCGGTCTCGGCGGACGAATCGCCGCTGAGACGCTGCATGGTTTTTGTCCACAGGCCGAAATAGCCGGACAGAAGGTGCGTCTGCGCTTCCAGCGTCCGGCGGGGATCGGAAAGCCAGTATTCGCCGACCTTGGACAGCGTCTTGACCATGTCGGTGAAGGGATCGGCAACCGTATCGACCTTCTCGCCGCGTTCGCGCGGCGCAAGCCAGGCCGAGGCCGCCTTGCCGAGGTTTTCCAGCGCACGGGCAAAGTTGACGGCCATCGCTTCGGGATCCCTGACGATGTAAGGCTCCACTGACTTTGGGTCGAAGCCGGGGAAGCCGCCGTTACCTTCATTATTGTCCCGCTTGCTGTCGGTCACGCATCATCCTCCCGGCGGCAGCTTGTGTCTTGTTTTCCATTTGTACATCTTGCGGGAAAAGGAATACAAGTCGAATGAAACGCAACCCTGCTCTTGCTTTGCTGCTGCGACAAATTTAACAGTCGCAACCCACAGCAAGGAACAGCGCAGGAAGACAATTATGGGCGGCGGCATGGTGGCAAGACTGAACCGGTATTCCGTACTCTGCGGCGCAATGTGCGGGATTCTCGCATTGACGCTGGCGGGCTGCTCAACGCCCGAAGAAAAGGCGGCCTACGCCAAGCGCAAGCAGCCGCCTCAGGCTGTCATCGTAAAACCCGCCAAGGGCACACCGGTCGTGGAAACCAGCACGCAGCAATATTACAAGGACGGCTATCCTTCCTTCAACGCACCGCCGACAGCAGCAAACGTGCAGATCAACGATCAGCAGGCGGGCGACATGGTCAAGCAGCTGACGGCGCTCGGCGCCCAGCGCAAGGCGGGGACGATCTCGGAAGCCGAGTATCAGAAGCGCGTCGCCGAGATGCGCAAGCTTGCCGCCGAACACGGTCAGGACACGCTGCAGGAAATTCAGAAAGAGGGCAGCGCCCAGCCGGGCCAGACGCAGAATTAGCCTTGCGTTTCAGGCGATTTGGACGCAAAGCGTTCGGATAGGCCGAATTTGGATGTGTCTGACCGGCGAATTGCACTTTGCGTGCATAGCCGCCCAAGATTCACCTTATCTTTCGAGATAGCATGAGTACGGCGCCGCGAGTCCCAAGTTCGTATCGCGGCTGGCCGGGAGATCGACGAACTTGAGCGCGGTTTTGAGGGCCGCTGTCCCATGGGGAAAGAAATGGAAGAGTTTCATAAAGTCCGGCGTTTGCCGCCCTACGTTTTCGAACAGGTCAACCGTTTGAAAGCAAGCGCGCGAGCGGGCGGGGCGGACATTATCGACCTCGGCATGGGCAATCCCGATCTTCCGACCCCCAAGGCGATTGTCGATAAGCTCTGCGAAGTGGTCCAGGACCCGCGCACGCATCGCTATTCCTCCTCCAAGGGCATTCCCGGCCTTCGCCGTGCCCAGGCCGCCTATTATGCGCGCCGTTTCGGCGTGAAGCTCAATCCGGATACGCAGGTGGTCGCCACCCTCGGCTCCAAGGAAGGCTTCGCCAATATGGCGCAGGCGATCACAGCGCCCGGCGACGTCATCCTCTGCCCGAACCCGACCTATCCGATCCATGCTTTCGGCTTCCTGATGGCTGGCGGCGTGATCCGTTCGATGTCGGTCGAGCCGGACGACAGCTTCTTCCCGCCGCTGGAGCGGGCGGTGCGCCACTCGATCCCGAAGCCGCTGGCCCTGATCCTGAACTATCCGTCGAACCCGACGGCCTATGTCGCGACGCTGGATTTCTACAAGGAAGTCGTCGCCTTCGCCAAGAAGCATGACATCATCGTGCTTTCGGATCTGGCCTATTCGGAAATCTACTTCGACGACGTGCCGCCGCCGTCGGTGCTGGAAGTTCCGGGCGCGATGGACGTGACGGTCGAATTCACCTCGATGTCGAAGACCTTCTCCATGCCCGGCTGGCGCATGGGCTTTGCCGTCGGCAACGAGCGGCTGATCGCGGCGCTGACGCGGGTGAAGTCCTACCTCGACTATGGCGCTTTCACGCCGATCCAGGTGGCGGCGACCCACGCGCTGAACGGCGACGGCTCCGACATCGCGGAAGCGCGCAGCATCTACAAGCGCCGCCGCGACGTCCTGGTCGACAGCTTCGGCAAGGCCGGCTTCGACGTGCCACCGCCGGCTGCAACGATGTTTGCCTGGGCGAAGATCCCGGAAAAGTTCCGTCATCTCGGCTCGCTGGAGTTCTCCAAGCTTCTGGTCGAGAAGGCCGACATTGCGGTCGCCCCCGGCATCGGCTTCGGCGAGCAGGGCGATGATTATGTTCGCATCGCGCTGGTTGAGAATGAACACCGCATCCGGCAGGCTGCGCGCAATCTGAAGCGCTTCCTCTCCTCCGCGGACGAGACGATGCATAATGTTATTTCGCTGAACGCTCATCGTTCATAATATCGTGCGGCAGCCGTTCCCTCGGCTGCCGTCCCCAATACTGATCAGGAATTTTCCATGGCAGATGCCCTCAAAATCGGCATTGCGGGCTTGGGCACGGTTGGTGCCTCGCTTGTCCGCATCATCCAGAGCCGCGCTAACGAGCTTGCCGTTACCTGCGGTCGTCCCGTCAAGATCGTCGCCGTCACCGCGCGCGATCGCACGCGGGATCGAGGCATCGATCTGACGGACATCGAATGGTTCGGCGGTCCTGTCGATCTGGCGCAGAAGGCCGATATTGACGTCTTCGTCGAGCTGATCGGCGGTTCCGAGGGTGCTGCCAATGCTGCTGTGCGCGCCGCACTTGCGCGCGGCCTGCATGTCGTCACGGCCAACAAGGCGCTGCTGGCCTATCACGGCGTCGAACTCGCGCAGATCGCGGAAGAGAAGGGCGCCCTGCTCAACTTCGAAGCAGCCGTCGCCGGTGGCATTCCGGTCATCAAGGCGCTGCGCGAATCGCTGACGGGCAATACCATTTCCCGCGTCTACGGCATCATGAACGGCACCTGCAACTACATCCTCACCCGGATGGAGAAGGAAGGCCTCTCCTTCGCCGATTGCTTGAAGGAAGCACAGCGTCTCGGCTATGCCGAGGCCGATCCGGCCTTCGACATCGAAGGCAACGACACGGCGCATAAGCTTGCCATCCTGACGACGCTTGCCTTCGGCAATCGCATCGCGGCCGACGACATCTATCTCGAGGGGATCACCAACGTCTCCATCGAGGATATCCGCGCTGCCGCCGATCTCGGCTACCGCATCAAGCTGCTGGGCGTGGCGCAGCGCACCGAAAGCGGCATCGAACAGCGCGTGCATCCGACCATGGTGCCGCTCGATTCGGTCATCGCCCAAGTCGATGGTGTCACCAATGCGGTTGCGATCGAGTCCGATATTCTCGGCGAATTGCTGATGGTCGGCCCCGGCGCCGGCGGCAATGCGACGGCCTCGTCCGTCCTCGGCGACATCGCCGATATCGCCAAGAGCCGGCCGGGCGAGCAGCGCGTGCCGGTGCTCGGTCATCCCGCCAAGGCGCTCGAGCCCTATCGCAAGGCGCAGATGCAGAGCCACGAAGGCGGCTATTTCATCCGCCTGACCGTTCTCGACCGCACCGGCGTCTTCGCCAGTGTCGCGACCCGCATGGCAGAAAACCACATTTCGCTCGAATCGATCGTGCAGCGCGCGACGCAGCATCTGGCGCCGGCCCATCATCAGACGATCATCCTCGTCACCCATGCGACGACAGAGGATTCGGTGCGAAAGGCGGTTGCGGCAATCAAGAACGAAGGCTATCTCGTCGGCGAACCGCAGGTCATCCGTATCGAGCGGCCGAAAGAATAGGCTGACGACGGCGGCGTATCGCGCAAGAACGCCGCCTTCAAATTCCAGGAGAGATGGTGGAGCAACCGGTCGATCCAGTTCAGCGGGCATTTCTGGGTGTCGAGCGCTCGGTGTCGGGCAATCGCTGGATTTCCCGGCTCGATCAGGCCGGCCTGAACAGGGCGCTGGCCATCGCCCAGACACATGGCTTGCCGGAGCTGATTGCCCGCGTGCTTGCCGGGCGCGGTGTCGGCCAGGACGAAGCCATGGCCTTCCTCGATCCGACCATCCGTGGCCTGATGCCGGATCCGCATCTGCTGACCGATTGCGAAAAGGCAGCACAGCGCCTCCTGCACGCGATCAGGAAGGGCGAGACGGTCGCGATCTTCGGCGACTACGATGTCGACGGCGCGGCTTCCTCAGCTCTCCTCTATCGTTTCCTGACGCATTTCGGCGTTCCCGCGAGCATCTATATTCCCGATCGCATCTTTGAGGGCTACGGCCCCAATCCCACGGCCATCAATCAGCTCATCGACAATGGTGCGACGCTGATCGTGACGGTCGATTGCGGCTCCACCAGCTTCGAATCGCTTGACGCGGCGAGGGCGCGCAATATCGACGTCGTTGTCATCGATCACCATCAGGTGGCGCACGAGCTTCCCCATTGTCATGCCCTGGTCAATCCGAACCGGGAGGACGATCTGTCGGGACAGGGGCATCTCTGTGCCGCCGGTGTCGTTTTCATGGTTCTGGTCGCAGCGCTGCGGCTGCTGCGCGAGGCCGGTGATTCCCGCGTGCGTTCGATCGACCTGCTTGCCTGGCTCGATATCGTTGCGCTGGCGACCGTTTGCGATGTCGTGCCGCTGAAGGGCCTCAATCGCGCCTATGTCGTCAAAGGGCTGATCGCCGCCCGTCACCAGGGCAATCTCGGGCTTGCGGCGCTATTTCGCAAAGCGGGGCTCAACGGTCCCGTCTCGCCCTACCATTTCGGCTTCCTGATTGGCCCGCGCATCAATGCCGGTGGCCGTATCGGCGATGCAGCGCTCGGAGCGCGCCTGCTGACGTTGGAGGATACCGGCGAGGTGGAAACAATCGCCGCGAAGCTCGACGAGCTCAATCGCGAGCGGCAGGCCATGGAAGCCGCCATGCTGCAGGAAGCAGAGGCCGAGGCTCTGGCGGAATATGGCAATGGCGACGGCGCCTCTGTCATCATCACCGCGCGCGAGAACTGGCATCCGGGGATCGTCGGCCTCATCGCTTCACGCCTCAAGGACAAGTTCCGTCGCCCGGCCTTTGCCATCGCTTTCGATCCGACGGGCAAGGGCACAGGCTCCGGCCGCTCCATCAATGGTTTCGACATGGGCCGCATGGTACGTGCCGCCGTCGATGCCGGCCTGCTGGCCAAAGGCGGCGGCCATGCTATGGCGGCCGGCCTGACGGTGGAACGTAGCAATCTCGGAAAGCTGCGGGCCTTCTTCACGGAAAAGGCGGAGAGGCAGGTGGCCGGTCTGGTGGCCAACGAAACGCTGAAGATCGACGGCGCTCTCGGCGCAAGCGGCGCGACCGTGGAACTGATCGACAAGCTCGAGACGGCCGGTCCCTATGGCTCGGGCCATCCGCAGCCCATTTTCGCGCTGCCTAGCCACCGGCTGCGCGATTCCCGCCTTGTCGGCCAGTCACATATCAAGATCACGCTCGAAGCACAGGATGGCGGCCGGGTGGATGGCATTGCCTTCCGTGCGGCCGAGACGCCTCTGGGCGAGCTGCTGATGTCATCCCGCGGTGCGCAGATCCACGTCGCCGGCACGCTTGGGGCTGATCATTGGCAGGGAAGCCGGCGCGTGCAGCTTCGCGTCACTGACGCGGCAAAAGCTCCGTGAAATAAATCATTCACGCGCCGCTTTAAGAAGCAAAATCAACCATTTCGAGGGGATGGACAGTGGCACGCCCTAGGGGAGTCGAACCCCTCTTTACAGAATGAAAATCTGTCGTCCTAACCGATAGACGAAGGGCGCGTGCTGTGGCGCCCTTATAGTCAGCACCCTTCATTCCCGCAAGCGGAAAAACGAGAAAAATCCCAGAAAAATCCATGACTAGACGAAGATTTTTCGAGGCGATTGTGGAAAACGTCAAGCCATCGCGATCTGGTACGCCCTAGGGGAGTCGAACCCCTCTTTACAGAATGAGAATCTGTCGTCCTAACCGATAGACGAAGGGCGCATGCTACAGGAACTAGATAGGAATAGCCTATTGCGTCCGCAAGCGGTAGCTCATTGAATTCAAAATGGGGAAGAAGAACAACAGTGGCACGCCCTAGGGGAGTCGAACCCCTCTTTACAGAATGAAAATCTGTCGTCCTAACCGATAGACGAAGGGC
>NZ_JBNDIC010000073.1:0-23427 GCF_056755475.1 Rhizobium sp. KNZ2-6A
CCGGTCAGAATGGTGAATCTGATTTGCTCACAAAAGGGAATCCCAATTCCGATTCCGCCTAAATTCATCCCGCTCTAGAACGACTGTGAGGGTTGTGTGGAAACCTTCAGTTTGCCGCCCTCAAGGGTATTGATGACCATTCTGCGCTCCACTTGGCCGGTGGCATTGAAGCGGAAGAGCCCGGTCGTTCCGCGGAAGCCCACCTTGTTCCTCAGATTGGCTGCGGTGATGGCTTGCGGCCCCTGGGAACGGATGAGGCCGGAGGCGATCGCCATGGCGTCATAGCCATAAGCACCGTGGGTCGTCAGCGGGTGATTGAAATGGCGTTGATAGCGCTCGGCAATGAGGCCGCTGCTTTGTGTGTCGTCGGTTGCGACAAAAGCGCCGGCCACCGCCGGAATCGCATATGCCGATTGCGGCCAGCCGTTGGTACCGACCAGCGCCTGGCCGGGAATGGCTGCGCTGCGCACGGCACCTGCCACCATACCGACTTCGGTGGTGTTGCCGAGAATGACCACGATTTCGGCCGACTGGATGAGCGGTCGATTCTTGGCAAGGATATCAGCGGCCTGATCGCTCGCGCCATAGCGGCCAAGGCCCATGAAGGTGTTGCCGCTGTTCCAGATGGTATTGCTCAATCTCGTTGTGTCGGATTGAGAAAAATCGGAGGGTACAAGCGCTGATACCTTTTTGTGGCCTGAAGGATCGGCCGCCTTGAGGCCCTCGATCGCGCTGTCGAGTTCATCCGAGGCAAGGTTGAAGACATCGCCGCCGGTCGTGGCGGTCGAACTTGCAAGGTTAAGCAATGGCGGACGCTGGGCGGGTGGAATGGCAGCGATGGAAGCCGTCTCGGCCGGCGGCAGATAGCTGACAATCAGCGCGGCATTCCGGGCCTTGGCCGCCGTGACTTGTGCGGCAACGCCGGCAAGTCCAGGACCGACGTTCTTGACGCGCAACCGAACCTGATTGTTGCCGAGTTCTCCGACGCCAAGTACTGCCCCGTCGCGCACATCGCGGGCCGGCCCTTCATACAGACCTGCGGCACCCTTGCGCAGCAATAGCGTGATTTCCGTGCCGCTGTCGCCGCCATAGGTCTCTTCAATGGCAGTGGACGGCATTTTTATGTCGTCCTTCTTGCTGTTGTTCTCCAGTCCAACACCGTCCATCTGGCAGCCGGAGAGGCCCGCACAGAGAATGAGGGCGACACCGCATGCTGGTCGCCGATGGGGTCTGCGCGGCAGCCACTCGGTCAAAAGGCTCAACGAAAGGCTGATCGCAAACGGCACAACTACTCCCCCGATTCTCTATGGCAGACTGCAACAGCCTATCGGGCCGCATTTGCACACCGCGGCCGAGGTAAAGTCAAGCAGTATACTTAACGAGTTGTTCTTTGGTTAAGTTAACCATCGGTAAAATAATTCTGAGGTGGCGCATAACCGGCTATATCCGTGAGGTTAATGAAGTATTGCAATCGGCCTGCTCCCGTAATTGATTGCGGCAAATACGATACACCGGGAGCCAGACTCATGGACGACTTGCGCATTTCGACCGTAGACCACGAAGCTGCTTCGCATGATTTAGCATCAGGTGGCCGGGACACGGGCAATGCAGCCGACATCAGTGCCAATCAACCGCTGCCGTTGTCGCAAAATGCTGATGTCGCAGCCTTCGAGGTGGCGCAAGCCGAGGAGCAACAGGCGAATGGCAAGACGGGGCGACTTGCTGCGAACGAGCCGCAAAACGCTGCCGCCCCGGCGCCGATCCAGATCGTGCCCGACAATGGCAATGTCGTCCATCTGCCGCCGAACACCTCCATCGACGACATCCACGTCGAGGGGCGCAACCTTGTCCTCATCCAGGCTGACGGTACGCGCATCGTCATTATCAACGGAGCGCTGCATGTTCCAACCTTCCTGATCGGCGAAGTCACGCTGCCGCAGCAGGCCGTGGTCGCCGCGCTGCAGCAGCAGGGCATCAACGTCGCTGAAGGTCCGGATGGTTCGGTCCACGCCGGCAACAGCACGGATTCCGGCCACCAGTTCACGGACAGTCAGGCTGGCACCCCCCGCACGCCGCTCAATCTTCTGGGCCTTCTTGGCCCTGGCGACATAATCGGCGACCGTAACGGCGGCAATCTGACTGGCGCCCAGACCCATGTTCCCTTTATCAATCAGCAGGCGACCGAAACGGCTTCGCTGATCGAAGGCGGCAGCAGCACGGGCGCCTTCCTCACGGCAAGCAGCACCGGCCGCTTCGGCTTCGGCGGCGTTAATGCCGCGATCACCACCGTCACCCTGGTCGGCGAGGCGGAAGTCACTGGCAGCGGCACGCAGCAGCTTGCAAGTCTAACTTCGGGCGGCGTTCCTGTTGTCGTCAGCCAGAACGGCCAGACCGTCACCGGCATCGCCAACGGCGTTACGGTCTTCACGCTGGTATTCAACGCTTCGACGGGCGACTATACCTTCACTCAGCTCGCTGCCCTCGACCACCCCCGCGGCGCCAATGCATCGAGTGACGTACTTCAGCTTCAATTCCGGTACACGGTCTCCGACACGAGCGGTCATACGGTAGCGTCCATCGCGCATGTCGACATCACCGACAGCGTACCGGTTGCGGCCGCAGGGACCGCGGGTTCGGTCACCGAGGCGGTGCTGGCTGCCGGCAACGCAGCTCTAAGCCATGACGCAGGCGCTGCGACGGCAAACGGCTCGCTTAACATCTCCTGGGGTGCCGACAGTGCCAACTCCAACCAGGGCGGCCTCGGCGATCGCTCGGTTGCCTTCACCAATGCCACCGTCACGGCGCAGGGCGAAGATGGCGAAGTGCTGAGCTCGCATGGTCTTGCGGTTCATACGGCGCTGCTGGCCGATGGCACGCTGGTCGGCTACACCGGCGAGACCGCGCCGATCGCGACTTCCGCAACCAACGTCGTCTTCTACGCCATGGTGTCGGACACCGACAACGGCCATTATAACTTCACGCTTGTGCAGTCGCTCGACGATGCCAAGGGCTCGGACGCCATCAAGCTGACCTTCGGCTACACGGCAACGGACTCTGACGGCGATACTGCTACGAACAGCTTCACCGTCACCGTTGCCGACGACAAACCCGTCGCTGGCCTCGGCGATGCCGGATTGGTCACCGAAGGCGCACTGGCAAGCGGCAATGAGAATCCGCATATCGCCACGGACGCGATTGCGACCGGTTCGCTCAACATCTCCTGGGGTGCCGACAGTGCCAATACCAATCAGGGCGGCGCTGGCGATCGGTCTGTTGCCTTCACCAATGCCACGGTCACGACAGAGGGCCAGGATGGCGAGGCGCTGAGTTCGCATGGTCTCACCGTGCATACGGCGCTGCTGGCCGATGGCACGCTGGTCGGCTATACCGGCGAGACCGCTCCGACGGCGAGCTCGGCATCCAACGTCGTCTTCTATGCCACGGTGTCCGACACCGACAACGGCCACTATAACTTTACGCTGGTGCAGTCCCTTGACGACGCCAAGGGTTCTGACGCCATCAAGCTGACCTTCGGCTACACGGCCACGGATTCCGACGGCGATAGCGCCTCGAACACCTTCACCATCACCGTTGCTGACGACAAGCCGGTGGCCGCAACCGGCGATGCAGGCTCCGTTACGGAAGGCGCTCTTGCGAGTGGCAACGAGACCCCGCATGTCGACACCGATGCAATTACTACCGGCTCGCTCAACATCTCCTGGGGTGCCGACAACGCCAACTCGGACAAGAGCGGGGCGGGCGATCGTTCTGTCGCTTTCGCCAGCGCGAGTGTCTCGACAGAGGGGCAGGATGGCGAGGCGCTGAGCTCCCATGGTCTTGCAGTTCATACGGTGCTGTTGGCCGATGGCACGCTGGTTGGTTATACTGGCGAGGCCGCACCAACGGCGATCGCAGATGCCAAGGGTGCGGTCGGCTCGAACATCGTCTTCTACGCGACGATGTCGGAGACCGACAACGGCCATTATAACTTTACGCTGGTGCAGTCGCTCGATGACGCCAAGGGCTCGGATGCCATCAAGCTGACGTTCGGCTTCACGGCGACGGACTCTGACGGTGACACCGCCTCGAATACCTTCACCATCACCGTTGCCGACGACAAGCCTGTCACCAGCGATGTCACCGTCGGCACAGGTAGCCTTTACGACACGACGGCGACTGAGCAGATGCCGCTCCGCCCGCTCGTAGAGCTGAGCGAAGAGCCGAAGTCGCCGGAAGGCCCCGCCGACTCCGTCAGCAGCGGATCGGGCAGCCTGTTTACTGCCGGCGCCGATGGTTTCCAGCAGGTCACCTTCACCGATCCGACTGGCCTCAAGGGCATCTTTATAGATGCCAATGGCGTCGCGCACAAGGAAGGTTTGTCCTTTAGCACCACGACGGACAATCTGGGCAATACCATCTACAGCGCAACCGGCAAGGAGTCGGGTCAGGTTCTCTTCACTCTGACTGTTGGCGCCGATGGCAGCTATACCTACGTCCAGTCCGGCGCCTTTGCCGACGCCAAGGGCTCGGATAACGAGAACTTCAAGATCGCTTTCGAAGTCACAGACGGCGATGGCGACAAGGCTACGGGCTCGTTGACGCTCAACGTCGCCGATAGCCTCCCGGTCGCCAATAATGTGACGGTCGAGTCGGGCAGTCTCCACGACACCACCTCGACTTCCTCGGGGACAGATACGCTTTCAGTCCACCTGCTTGTCGAGCAGCCGAGCGTCTCTGACAGCGTCAGCGGTGCATCGGGTAGCCTGTTCAACACGGGCGCCGACGGCTTTGCGCGGCTGACTTTCACCAATCCAACCGGTCTCAAAGCCATCAATATTGACGCAAATGGCGTCGCGCATACCGAAGGGCTGAGCTACAGCACCTCGAGGGACGTCTCCGGCACCACGATTTATACGGCGACTGGCAAGGACTCCGGCCACGTCATCTTCACGCTAACGGTCCATGCCGATGGCAGCTATACCTATGTGCAGTCCGGCGCTTTCGCCGATGCCAAGGGGTCGGATAACGAGAGCTTCAAGGTCGGCTTCGAAGTCACCGACGGTGATGGCGACAAGTCGACGGGCTCGTTGACGCTCAATGTTGCCGACAGCCTTCCGGTCGCCAATAACATCACAGCTGAGCACCTCCTCAACGACGATATATTCACGGGCGGCAACCCCGACAAGACTGACGAATACAACAGCGTCAGCGGCGCGTCGGGCAGCCTGTTCAACACGGGTGCAGATGGGTTCAAGCGTGTCACGATTGCACATTCGGATCTGCCGCAGCTGACCACGATTTATACCGATGCGGACGGCGTCGCGCATCAGGAAGCCGTGATCTGGAGCAAGGCGCCGGTCGCCGACGGTAGCACGACCTGGGTGGCCAGCAGCGCGCATCATGAGACCGTTGCCACGTTAATCATCAACGGCGATGGTTCCTACACGTTTTCGACCGGCGCGCCGCTTGCGCATCCGACTGCACAAGCCGTCGAAGAGACCCTGTCCTTGACGTTCAATTTCACCGTCACCGATGGCGACGGCGACAAGACAACGGGTTCGCTAACGGTAGGCGTCAAGGATGACGTGCCGGTCGCTCACGCGGTTGACAATACTGCCGCGCCGCTCAATGACGCGCAGATCGGCGGAAATCTGGACGCCAATGACGCCAATGCGCATAGCGTCTCGGGCGCTGCCGGCGCGCTGTTCAGCGCTGGGGCCGACGGTTTTGCGAGCGTCTCGATCGATCAATCCAGCCTGCCGGCTTTGAAGACCATCTATGTCGATGCCAACGGTTTCGCACAGCAGGAAGATGTTAGCTGGGGCAAGCCGACGGTTTCCGGCGGTGCGACGACCTGGGTCGGCTTCAGCGCCAATCACGACACTGTGGCCACGCTGACCATCAATGCAGACGGCTCCTATACGTTCAGCACCAGTGCGCCGCTGGTCCATCCGACCTCCGGCACGGCGGAAGAAAGCTTGCCGCTGACCTTCACCTTCACGGTGACCGATGGCGACAACGACACGTCGACCGGCTCGCTGACCCTACATGTTACGGACGACGTGCCGTTGGCAAACACCGTCACCATCACCAGCGTGACGTTGAACGACGATGCCCTGAAGGGCGGAAACCCAGACACGGTCGGTGTCGCCGATAGCGATAGCATCAGTGGCGCGAGCGGCACGCTCTTTATTGGTGGCGCGGATGGCGTGCATCAGGTAACGCTCGGAGCGACGACGGATTTCAGCGCCATCTATACCGGCAAGGATGGCTTTGCCCATGTCGAGTCGGTTGTTTGGGGAAGCCCGGCGATTGCGGCGGGCGGCGAGACGATCTGGATCGCGACGGGCAAGGACAGCGGCCAGACGGTCGCGACGCTGACGATCGGCACGGATGGTTCCTACAGCTTCACGCTCAGCGCGCCGGTCGCTCATCAGGCAAGCCCGACCGCGGAAAATACGCAGGATCTGACCTTCAACTTCACGATCACCGACGGTGACAGCGATACGGCCAGCGGCGCGCTCACGGTCACCGTCAAGGATGATGCACCGATCGCCTTTAAGGTCGATGCTACCTCGACGCTGCTCAACGACGATGCACAGGCACACGGCAACCTGGATGGCGCCACCGACGCGAAGACGATCAATGGCGACGCAGGGGCTCTGTTCTCGGCCGGCGCCGATGGTCTCAAGAGCGTGTCGATGGACAGCCTGCCGACGCTGAAGGCGATCTACGTCGACGGCCATGGCATCGGCCATCAAGAAGCCGTGAGCTGGACGTCGTCTGCGGCGAACGGTGTGACGACCTGGACGGCAACCGGCGCCTCCAGCCATGCCACCGTTGCGGTTCTGACGATTAGCTCGGACGGATCCTACAGCTTCACCGCTGGTGCGCCGCTCGTTCATTCGACGTCGTCGACCACCGAAGACAGCCTGACGCTGAATTTCGGCTTCACGGTCACGGATGGCGACGGCGATACGGCCAAGGGCTCGCTGGCGATCGCCATCACCGACGACGTTCCGGTTGCCTCCGGTACGACCATCGCAGTCAGGGCCGACGAAGGCGACATCTATAATCTCCTGTCGCATGGCAACAGCCCGCTCGACGGCACGCATGACGGATCGTCCTCACAGCCGGCACTGGTCGGTTTCGGCTTTGCAGCCACCGTATCCGGCTCCGTCGCGTCCACCGTTTCCTTCGGCGCTGATGGCGCAGCGCTCGGCGGCAGCTTCAGCTTCACCGCCAATGCGGCGTCGACGCTTACCGCCCTGCATCTGACTTCGGGTGGCGGAGCGCTCTCCTATGCCGTTGTCAACAATATGATCATCGGCTATGTCGATAACGACCACCACAGCGGCTACAATCCGCTTCTCGACCGACCGGTCCTGTCATTGTCGCTGTCCGGCGACGGCAGCTTTACCTTCCAGCAGTACGATCAGCTCGACAATGTCGCCGGTCCTGGCAACGATCTGCGCTCGGGCGATGGCGCGATCTCGGCTATCGACTTCGGTTCCGTCATCCAGGCGACTGACGGCGACGGCGACAGCGTAACGCTGACCGGCGCTCTGAAAGTCACCATCGTCGACGACATGCCGAAGGTCGATCTGGCCCTTACGGGCTCGATCACGATCGATGAGAGCGGCAGTAGCGACAACGACGTCAGCGCCAGCAATTCGGTCAAGAGCCTGTTTGCCGGCATCACCGGCGGCAACGATCCAAATATGCCGACAGTCTATGCGCAGCATAACGTCGTCTCGCCGTCGGTCTCGATGGGGGCCGACGATGCGTCGGGCGCAACAAGCAGCCTGGCGCTTCATATCGACAATGCTGACTCCGGCCTGATGACGACGGCGGGTCAGGCGATCACGCTTTCGCAGCTTGCCAATGGCACGGTTGTCGGCAAGATCGCCGATGGCGAAATCGCCTTTGCGATCCGCATCGATAACAGCGGCAAGGTCAGCATCGCGCAGTACATGGCGCTCGCCAACCCGAACACGTCGAAGTCGGACGGCGATACGGTCGATCTCACCGGCAAGCTCTCGGCGGTGCTGAGCGCGACCGATAGCGACGGTGACACTGTCGGCAAGTTCGTTTCCATCGGCAGCAGCATTCGTTTCGATGATGATGGCCCGTCGATCGGCGGTGCCGTCTTGACGAAGACGCTTGCCGAGCATGACCTTCTGACGAATTCGGGTTCGCTGTCGCCTTCAGGCATCAGCACCGGCGCGGTTGGGCTCAATCTCGCCTTCGGCGCTGATGGCCCGGCCGCCCATGCTGCCACCTTCGTAGCACGTTCGAACGGCAGTTATTTCACCGCAAGCTACGGCAATAATCAGACGCTTGATGCGACCAAGCTCAGCTCTGGCGGCCATGCGCTGTCCTATTCGCTCAGCGGTGACGGCATGACGCTCATCGCCTACACCGGCAGCAATGCCGCCGACCAGGCGAGCTGGGTCTTCAAGGTTGTTCTGTCCCAGGATGGCGCCCACACCAACGGTGCCTACAACTTCACGCTTTACAAGTCGCTCGATGACATCAACGGTCAAACCAACCTCTCGGATATCAAGCTGACCTTCCAGGTTGCTGGCCATGATGGCGACGGCGACACGACGAACGGCATGCAGAGTTTCACCGTCGACGTCGTCGATGACGTGCCGACGCTGGTTGATCACGCCACAGTTTCAGCGACGGTCTCGGAAACGGCGATCAATGCTCCGGTGGTGACGACGACATCTTACACCGTCGATTTTGACACGGTAAACCCTGCGACTGCCAAACTGACGGTAACCGAAGGCAGCGTCAGCGGCGGCCAAGTGGGCTCATCGTCGAAGGGTGGTGATGTCGTGCTCGTGTCCAACACGGGAACGACCTTTATCCTCACCCAGATGGATATTGGTGTGTTTGATCACAAAGGCGCCTCGTCCAAGACGGTCACGATTATCGGCACCGACGCCCAGGGCCACACCTATTCGGTGACGACTGCCGGCACGACCTTCTCCGCTGCTGGCACCGCACTCGAAGGCAAACAGCTGACGTCGCTCGAGATCGATCCGCATGACAACTCGCTGACAGTCACGGTCGATAACATCCATGTCACCGACACGACGACGACGCCTACCCATGATCCTGCGGAGACGACGGTAGATCTGGCCTCGCTCGTCCACGCCAGTGCCGACAGCCCGTTGACCTGGTCGGTGAACACGGTGGCCGCCGGAACGTCTTCCGGCAACCTGACAGGCGGTACCGGCTTGACCTACAACGGCGCGGCCATCACGCTCACCAGCACGGATGGGCACATGATCACCGGCTCGGCGGGCGGCGTCACCGTCTTCACGTTGACCGTCGACTCCACGAGCGGTCACGCCACATTCGACCTTTTCCGTCCGATCGACGGTGGCAAAACGCTGCCGCTCGACTTCTCGAAATATGTGACGGCGACGGATTTCGACGGCGATGCAGTCACCTTGGGCAGCGGCTCCGTTACCATCGTCGTTCGGTCGGCCACGGACAGCCTTCCGACAATCAATTCGGCCGGCCTGGTATCAAGCGTCAGCGAAAGCGGTTTGCCGGGCGGTACGGGAGTGGCTGGCGTCGCCAACGTCCATTCGGGCAGCATCGCAATTTCAGCGGGCGATGCGCCTTCGACCGTGACAATCGCAGGCCATACCTTCAATGTCGGCGCCGCAATCGCTAGTGGCGATACCAACGCCACCATTCAGGGCACTCACGGAACGCTGCATATCCTAAGCGTCACCACGACAGCTATCAATTACACCTATACGCTGACCGGCGCGACGAGCGGCGCAGGCAATCACGACAACTTCTCCGTCAAAGTGAGCGATGCGCCGATTGATGGTGAAAGCCAGACTGCCACTCTGACCTTCAATATCAGCGACGACAAGCCGGTCGCCAGCACCCTTTCGCTGGGATCGATGTATGAGAACGCCAGTAGCAAGATCTTCACGCTTTCTGCCGGAACCATCGCTTTCGGCGCCGACGGAGCCGCGCACAGCGGCGCGATCCATGTCGATAGCGTCAGCGCCAACGGAGATCTTGTCAGTTCGGTGCTCAGCACGTCCATCGTCACGATCGACGCCGGTCACGTGACTGTCACGCCGGGCAGCGCACTCGATGCCCTGGCACTCGGTCACTCCTCGACACTCTCGATCGGCTACACGGTCACCGACGGCGACGGCAGCCAGACCAGCGGCACCTTCAGCATTGTCGTCAACGGCGTCAATCATGCACCGGCTACCGCGGATGGAAGCGCCTCCACCGGTGAGCATACTGACTATTATTTCGCGTCGAAGGATTTCGCCTTTAGCGATAGCATCGACGGCAACACCCTGAAATCCGTCACCATTACCAGCCTGCCGACGGGTGGGACGCTTTATCTCGGCGGGACAGCCGTCACGGTCGGCCAGCACATCGCTGCGAGCGCGCTTTCAACGCTCCATTTCGCGCCTTCGCCGGACTTTGCCGGCGCGACCGAAACCGAAAACTTCGGCTTCACGGTGCAGGATAATGGCGGCACGGCCAATGGCGGCGCCGATACGTCGAGCGCTCATACGATGACAGTCACCGTGACCGCCGTTGACGACGGCGCGGCGAAGGTCTCGATTGCCGATCAGACGACGCATACGGGCAAAGCACTTGTTGCAGGCGACACGCTGAACGCGGCGATCGCGACAAACGACCCGGATCACGGGCAGTCCGGTCTGACCTACGCCTGGAGCTGGGCGGACGATCAGTCCCATACTGTTCTCGGAGCCGCATCGTCCTACACGGTGACGAGCGCCGATGTCGGGCATTCGTTGATCCTGACGGTGAGCTATACGGATGGCCAGGGCTTCAGCGATGTCGCGACGCAGACGACGTCCGCCGTCATCGCCCCGACGGTCTTCGCTCCGACGATTGATACAACACCGCTGTCGGAAGCCAATCTTTCGGGCGGCTCCAACCCGCAGCCTTCTGAACTGACAGCCACAGGCAGCATCGCCCTGGGGACCCTCGATAATCCGCATATCACCAGCGTTGCGGGTGCCGACGGCACGGCGGTAAGCGTCGATCAAACGGCTCCGGACAGCCAGACGACGACGATCCACGGTTCCTACGGTGATCTCGTAATCGACGCGAACGGTGCTTATACCTACACGCTGACCCATGCGGGCTCGAACCCATCGGGAGATACGGATCAGTTCACCTATACGGTGACGGACATGAACGGCAAAACGGCTCAGGAAACCCTGACGTTCAATATCGCCGACGACGCGCCGGTACTGACTGGTACTGGGATTGTCGCAACCGTCTCCGACGATGGTGTGGTGACGGCCGCCGAACACTCCGCAACGACGACCGCGGAACTGACCTCGCTCGTTAACACCGGTGCCGACAGCCCATTGGGCTGGTCGGCGAATGCCGTCGCAGCCGGTACTTCTTCCGGTACCCTGACAGGCGGCACCGAGCTGACTTACAACGGCGTGGCCATCACGCTCGCCAGCACGGATGGGCATACGATCATCGGCTCGGCGGGCGGCGTCACGGTGTTCACGCTGACCGTCGACACCAGCGGCCATGCCACGTTCGTGCTTGACCAGACGATCGATAGCGCCAAGGATCAGACGCTCGACTTCTCGCAATATGTGAAGGCCACGGATTCCGATGGTGACTCTGTGACATTGGGCACAGGCGCCTTCACCATCGAGGTGGACCATGTCAACCACGCGGCGGCGATCGCCGGTACCGATATTGGCGGCGTCACGGAAGACCTGAACGTTTCCGCCGACGGTTATCTGCAGGCAAGCGGCACGCTGACGATTAGCGATGCGGATCGGGGCGAAAGCAAAATCCAGGCGGCGACCATAAACGCTGACGGCACGCATCTTGGTACGCTGACGATCGGTGAGGACGGTAGCTGGACCTACAAGGTCGATAACAGCCTGTCAGCCGTGCAGAATCTGGGTGTGAACCAGAGCACGACCGACACGTTCACCGTTTCCTCAGTCGACGGAACGACCCATGACATCGTGGTGACGGTCAACGGCACGAACGACGCGCCGACGATCTCGATTACCAATGGTGACAGCGCCAGCGGTGCAGTCACCGAGGCCGGCATCGGCGTTGCCGACGACAGCGCTCACAACACGATTTCCGGCCATCTGACCGAGGCTGATATCGACAGCCCGACTCTGACGTGGTCGGTGGTCGCGGACAATGGCCAAACGACTGGCCAAGACGGCTCGGTTACGGGCGCTTATGGTACGCTGAGCGTCGATGCGAACGGCACCTGGACCTATATCCTGGATCAGTCGAAGGCGAACTCGCTGAATGCTTCGGATCATCCGCAGGAAAGCTTCCAGGTCCAGGTGAGCGATGGCCAAGGCGGCGTCACGACGCAGACGGTCGTTGTGACGGTCGACGGCACGAACGATGCACCGACGATCTCAATCGCCAATGGTGATAGCGTGAGCGGTGCCGTAACCGAGGCCGGCGTTGGCCTTGCCGACGACAGCGCTCACAACACGGTTTCCGGTCATCTGACCGGAGCCGACGTCGACAACACGTCTTTGACGTGGTCGTTGGTTGCGGGCGGCGGCCAGACGGCCAATCAAGATGGATCGGTCGCGGGTGCTTATGGCAAGCTGAGCGTCGGTGTGGATGGTACCTGGACGTATACTCTGGATCAGTCGAAGGCTGATTCGCTGACGGCCTTGGATCATCCGCAGGAAAGCTTCACGGTTCAGGTGAGCGACGGCCAGGGCGGCATCACGACGCAGACGGTCGTTGTGACGGTCGATGGCACCAACGATGCGCCGACGATCTCCATTGCCAATGGCGACAGCGCCGGCGGTGCCGTGACCGAGGCCGGTGTTGGCGTTGCCAACGACAGCGCTCACAACATGGTTTCCGGCCATCTGACCGGGGCTGATGTCGACAGCACGTCCCTGACGTGGTCGGCAGTTGCCAGCGGCAGCCAGACGGCCAATCAAAATGGGTCGGTTACGGGCACTTATGGTACGCTGAGCGTCGGTACAGACGGCACCTGGACCTATGCCCTGGATCAATCGAAGGCCAATTCGCTGACGGCTTCGGATCATCCGCAGGAAAGCTTCACGGTTCAGGTGAGCGACGGCCAGGACGGCATCACGACGCAGACGGTCGTGGTGAAGGTAAACGGCACGAACGACGCAGCCTCGCTCTCGGGCACGGCGACCGGTTCGGTCACCGAGGATGGTCAGTTGACGGCGAGTGGTGTGCTGACGGTTGCCGACGTCGACAACGGCCAGAGCCATTTCCAGACGCCGGCATCGCTGACCGGCACCTACGGCACGTTCACCTTCAATGCGACGACCGGTGTTTGGGGCTACACCCTCAACAACTCTGCCTCGAATGTGCAGGCATTGAACGGGGGGGTGACGGTTACGGACAAGCTGACAGTAGCGTCCGCGGACGGAACAGCTTCGCAGGATATCGTTGTAACCATCCACGGCACCAACGAGTCGGTCTTGGCACCGAGCATCAGCCGGGTCACCGACAATGTCGGGTCGATCCAAGGCAGCTTGGCTGACGGCGCGGTGACGGATGACACTAACCTTGGTGTCCGCGTGAGCCTGACCGGAACCGGTGCCGTAAATGGTGATACGGTGCAGCTCTATAACGGCACGACCGCACTCGGCTCGGCGGTCACGCTGACGGCGACCAACATCAGCAATGGATATGTCGATATTACCACACCGACGCTGACGAACGGATCGACTTATAACTTCCGGGCCTCTCTCACGGATGCTGGTACCACCAGCCCGCTGTCGACGAGCGGCGCGTATGATATCAAGATCGATACGACTCGCCCCACACTTGTCATTACGCAGAACAGCGGCGTGATGACCTTCACCTTCAGCGAGGCGGTGTCTGGGTTCAATAGTAGTAGCGTTACTCAGGATAGTAATTATTCACTATACAACTTTTTTCATGTTGGCGTGAATGCCTCCGGCCAGGACATCTACACGGCGAATATTTTCAACTGGAACAACGGCTGGAAATCTGCCTCAGTTTCGGGGACCGGCTATACCGATCTTGCGGGCAACGCCGGGACAAACAGCAATGTGTTGACATTCAAGCCGGCCGGTGTCTCCGGCGAGGCCATCAATCTCGCCCTTGCCGATCCGTCAAATCACGTCGGTACGGTGACGATGAGCATTGCTGGAGTACCGGCAGGCTGGACGCTGAGCGAAGGCACGCATAATGCCGATGGCACCTGGTCTGTAGTGACGAACAATCCGTCGGCGCTGACAGTAACCTCGCCTGACGGTGCAACCGGCGCGGTGGTCCTCCAGATCACCGAGACCTGGATCAATCCGGACGGATCGATTGGAATGGCCACTGTGGCCGACAATGTCGAAGCCTATGCCAAGGGTTCGCCGATTTTCGCCTGGTCGGGTGACGATACGCTCATCGCATCGAGCGGCAACGACACGCTGGTCTTTGCGAACACCATCGGCACGGACGTCGTGCACAACTTCGATACGGCGCATGACAAGATCGATCTGGTCGGCTTCGCAGGCTTCAACAGCTTCGCGGATGTTCAAGCCCACCTGTCGACCGACGCGTCGGGCAATGCCGTCATCACGCTCGGCGATGGCGAGACCATCACCTTGGCAGGCGTCAGCGCCGCGGCTCTTACGGCGGACGACTTCCTCTTCAACGAGAGCGTAGTCACGCATAATACCGGCGACATGGTGCTTAGCGACGGCGCTCTGATGCCGTTCAGCGGCACGCTCGACAACACCGGCAGCATCCATCTCGCCTCCACCGGCAGCGAGACGGCCTTTGAAATCGTGCAGCACGGCCTCACGCTGACCGGCGGCGGCACGATGACGCTGTCCGATGATGCGTCCAACATGATTTTCGGTAGCAGCGACGATGTCACGCTGACCAATGTTGACAACACTGTTTCCGGCGCTGGCCAGCTCGGCGATGGTCACCTGACGCTGGTCAACGAGGGCACGATCATTGCCGACGGCAGCCACGCGCTCGTCATCGACACTGGTGTCAACGCCGTGAGCAACACCGGCACGCTGGAGGCGACCGGGATCGGCGGCCTCGACATACACAGCAGCGTCGTCAATGACGGCCTACTCTGGGCGAATGGCGGCAACATCAATCTCGAGGGTAATGTCAGCGGCAGCGGCACGGTGTTGTTGTCGGGTCACGCCAACCTCGAGATCGGCGGCTCGTTCAACGAGGCGATCACGCTTGGCAAGGACGCCCAGTCCACCATCACCATCGACCATGCGGCGGCCTTCACCGGCACGATCGCCGGCCTCGATGGCAATGACGCGCTGCACTTCGGGGACATTTCCGGCGCGACCGCCAGCTTCTCCTATGCGGAAAACGAGGCGAAAACTGGTGGCCTACTGACCGTCACCGACGGTATCCACACTGCCGCCATCGGTCTCACCGGCGACTACTTGGCCAGCGACTTCTCGCTTAGCCACGATGGCGACTATGCCGAGATCGATTTCAGCGGTGTCGGCCACCTCTATGGCACCGATGGCAGCGACACGCTGACGAGTGGCGGCGGCTACACCATGTCCGGCGGTGCCGGCGCGGATACTTTCGTGCTCGATGCAAAGGCTCTGCACAACCTCAACATGGCCGACGTCATCACCGACTTCAGCCCGAAGGGAGAGGGCGACAAGCTGGATGTATCGAACCTGCTGAACGCGCTGGTGGGCGAACATCCGGGCATGACCGAGGCGAGTGCTGTCTCGTCGATGACGGCGGCGGTCGATACCGCAACCAATGCGACGAAGATCAGCATCAGCACCGGCTTGGAAACCCATGTCGTCGCCACGCTGCAGAACTACGCGCCGACCGGCCACGATGCCGTCCACGTGCTGTTCAACAACCACGATGAGCAGCTTGCGACCCATACGCAGACCGCTGGCGCCTGACGCCATTCCGTCAGAACCCATGTCTTGAAGCGGCGCCTAAGGCGCCGCTTTTATCGAAGTTGATGCCTCAGTGATGGTCCAGCAACGCGCTAATCGGAAGGTGCGTGGGGCAACCATTCATGCTCTGTTCAGCCGTTCGGTTTCAGGATGATGAAAGAGTGGAGGTTCGCTATGAAAATCTTTAAAAGTCTGCTTGCGGCGCTCCTTGGCGTCGGCCTGTTGGTTGGTGCGGGTGCTGCATCGGCTGCACCGATGATGAACATGACGAAACCGGAGGTCCAGTCATCCGTTCAAACGGTCCATTACCGCCGCCATTGGCATGGCCCGCGACATCACCGGCCTCACCATTGGGGATCGCATCGTAGCTACCGAAGCCATTACTGGCGCGGCCATCATTACGGTTGGTACAAGCATCGTCATCACCACCATCGCCGTTACTACCGCTACTGACAAGAGCCCGCGGAAAGCTGCATAAGTGTAGCAAGTATTTGGAGCCCGCTCCGAGGCGGAAATCGAATCTGCCTCGGAAGCGTCGGCGACAGTTATGACGCTGCCTTTGATCAAGCACCATGACGAGTTCTCAATCGAAGAAAATGATGCGGCGATCCTTGAAAAGAACGTCGTTTCGGTGGCCTCGCGCCCTCCGATCGAGATGATCGCAGCGGGCAAGGGCCGCAAGCCCAAACCATTCATGGTCGAAGGCGGGAACGTTCGGACCGATGCAGTCTGGGACAGCAATCAGGAGCAGGCCGCCGCCGAACGCAGGGCAGCCGCTCGGGATGACGATGAGGTGGACACAGTCACCCCAGTCGATCTTCCTGATTTCATCGCTCCTCAGTTGTGCGAAACGCTTGAGCGCCGGCCGGTCGGCATAGGCTGAGTCCACGAGACCAAGTTCGATGGCTCGTGGATGCGGATGCGTATCCTCGATGGCGTCGCCAGGCTCGCGCCGGACTAATTGCGCAGTCGTTGGAATATGCCCGACCAAAATTGATAGTCTTCATCGTCGCCTTCGCACCAGGCAGTGAAAGCGCACCAGGCTGCGGCGGTCGGCGCCTGATCGCCGTGGAGGGCGATGATATCCTGGACAATCTGATGACTATTGTCTGCGACGTCCAATGCGGCACCATGATCGTGGCCGATCGGGCGGGTTGTTGAGTTTCGTGACATGCAAATGCCTCCTGCGTCCGGCGCAGGGAACAAAGATCGAAGCCGGACTTTGGTGCTCAGCGGCACATCAGTCGATATTTTCGACAAACTTCTGGCAGTCCGTGGCATTTGCAGGTGGTAGTTTAGAGTAGAAACTCTTGTTCGCTACAAAACGATTCGGAACCTTTCCGATCAAGGCGAATTCACGCATTACCGGAGCGTCGGTCAGCGTCTTTGATTTGTTGTTTCAACGCTTCAAGATGCGTCAGGCAAGCCTTTGTCACGCGGTCGATCAGG
Organism: Rhizobium sp. KNZ2-6A; assembly: GCF_056755475.1. NCBI lineage: Bacteria > Pseudomonadati > Pseudomonadota > Alphaproteobacteria > Hyphomicrobiales > Rhizobiaceae > Rhizobium > Rhizobium sp. KNZ2-6A. The sequence continues at coordinate 17,400 of NZ_JBNDIC010000073.1, forward strand.
TCCGCGGTACGCCCTTGCAGCCAAATGAGCGCTTCCCGGCTGATTTCAAAGTGTTTTGAATAGCGTGCCTTAACATAAGCCTCGTTAAGGATATTGAACCACGCGATGAAGCGCTGCTGATCACGTGGCCATGCCTCGGCTAATTGCTGAGACTGACCTTCAGCAAGGCTGCGCAAATGTTTGATATTGTGGGCGGCGGGGCTGTAGTTGGTTAGAACCAGTAACAAGGTCGCATAGGCCTGCTCGATCGACTGATGCAAAAGGAAGGCCGCTTCGTTGAGATCGCCTTCGTTCAAATAAAAGTTGGCACCTTTTGCAAACTTCTCTGCGTGCGGCAGCCGATCTTCGAAATATTCCTGGGCAAATCTGTAGGCGTCTTCAGGTCTCAAGAGACCCGGAGTGGCAAGCGGCCGATCGTCGAGCTCATAAAGCACGATGCCATCGCGGCGCAGATCAACGAAGAAATACCGGCCTTGCTCCAGCAGAATATTCACTTCGCGGAGCGAGTGCACGATGAAATTCACCGGCGTCTTGAATTCTTCATCGTGCATGAAGCGATTGGCCGCCCTTTGCCAATAGCGGTCGAAATCGGTCAGCCTTTTATCGTTGACGATGATCAATATATCGAAGTCGGAACGATAGCCCTTTTTCGTATGTGGTTCATCGACCCAGCCGCCACGGGCATAGGATCCGAACAGGATGATTTTCAGGATGCGGCCGCGCTTCTTGAAATCTGCCGAGCCTCCCCTCAGCGCATCCTCGAACTCGTCATGCAGCACCTCCAGAACCCGAGCGAGTTCCCGTTGCTTGAGCGGCGGCAAGTGGTTGATGCTGGACTTCATGAACAATGACGAGTCTTTCATGGGCATGAGATTGCAATAAAGGAGCTTGCGCGTCGAATCCACAGGTTGCGCGAAAAAGGCGCGGAAAGCAACAAAAATGTTGCATCAAAAATTGGAGAAATATACTAGACTTTTGTGAAAAATATATGAATATGAGCGATATAGCATATTTATCCGTGAATTTCCGTTGAAGTCGACAATTTTGACGGACATTTTGATGCAACAATAAGGTCGCCGCGCTTCCACCCACGATAATCGAGAGGGGTTCGTCGAATGAATCCGGTCGTTCTCTTTTGGTCGCAAAATCCTTTTCTGTATCTGCTCTTTAGTCATATCCTGGCAGTAGAGGGATTCAGTTCGGCGCTATTCGGCGAAGACGAACTCGACCAAATCGGGACGCACACCTCCGTCCTGGCAATTGTTCTCGATACAGAAAACAATCCAGACAATGCCTTACGTATTTGCACGATGCTTAAGGCCGATCGCGCGACCGCGCATATTCCATTACTCGCATTGATGCCGGGTGGTAACGAGAGACGCTACCTTGATTTGCTCAAGGCTGGTGTGAGCGAGAGTTTTATTCGACCGGTCTCACCGGCGAGGATCCTGGCATATTTGCAATCTCTGATATCGGGTGGGCATCAAGAGCGCAGGGTGACCCGCGAGGCCCGTAGCAACACTTTCAGCGTCTGGGAACTTAGTTTGGAAACAACTCACAGGCTGGTCAGGCACGGTTCCGAGGCCATCCAGCTAGGCCCGATTGAATTCAAGCTCCTGTGGCGTTTGCTTCAAGCCCCTGGCCGTGTGTTCAGCCGTGCCGAACTCATTGAAGCGGCATGGCCACCGAATTATTACGTGCTACCACGCACGGTCGATGTCCATGTCGGACGTTTGCGTCGCATGTTGAAAAAGATGACTGGCCGTAACATCATCCGCACGGTTCGCTCCAGCGGCTATGCCGCCGATTTTGCTTAGGCGCGATTGTCGCCGAGCTTCACATATGACCGACCAAGTAATATTCACGAAAACTTAAATTCCGGAATGTTTTTGGCATGCTTTGTTGATGTCGAGCAGCACGAATTTCAACCTCTGATCCGTTCTTAAGCCGACCAGAGGTTGAACTATGAAAAACAGCAACTCGACACGTCTTGATTGGAGGAATAAAGCAACTCATCGCAATACCGCCGGATTGATCGATATCGCCGGGCGCCATTTCGAGGCAGCGCATTTTGAAGGGATCATGGCGATCTACGCCCATCCTTCTCAGGGTAGATCCGTCCGATTGAACTATGAAGATCGGGCAATCGTCGACTTTGTCCGATGCTCATATCTAGGCCTGGATAACCATCCAGACATCGTTGCCGGCGCTATTGATGCCGTGCGCAATGCGGGAACATTGCATTGGTCCTGCGCTCGTACCCGGCTCAATTTTGCCGCGATAGGCGAGCTGGAAGACGTTCTTTCAGACCTGTTTGCCGCACGAGTGATTACCTATACAACGGTGCTTGCCGCCAACATGAGTGCCTTGCCATTGATCACCTCCGGACATCTGACCGGTGGAGCAAAACCGATCGTGGTGTTTGATCGGTTGGCACATGCGACCCTTGCCTACCACAAGGGCACAATCGCGGCCGAGACGCGGGTGGAGACGATCGCCCATAATGATATGGATACGCTTGAACGCCTATGCCGTCGCAACAAGGCTGTCGCCTATATCTGTGACGGCGTCTATTCGATGGGGGGCAGTGCTCCCATCGCCGACCTGCTACGCTTACAGGAGAAATATGGCCTGTTTCTTTATATTGACGACGCCCATGGCGTGTCGCTCTTCGGCAAGTCTGGCGAGGGCTTCGCAAAATCACAGATCGGTGAATTGGGCGATAGGACCATCATCGCGGCGTCACTCGGCAAGGGGTTCGGAGCCTCTGGCGGCCTACTGATGCTGGGGACCGCCCAACAGGAACTATTATTTCGCAGATTTGCAGTGGCGCATGCGTTTTCCGCTTCGCTTAACACAGCAGCAATCGGGGCCAGCCTGGCCTCGGCAAAGCTGCATCGGTCAACCCGATTGCCTGAGCTGCAAGCAATGCTCCAGTCTAAAATAGCCTTGTTTGACCACCTGCTGCCCTCAAGCCAGCAAGGCACGGCCTTGCCCATCCGGACGGTGCATTTTGGCGACGAGCTACTATCCATCGGCGCTGCGAGGAACCTCTTTCAGCAGGGCTTCTACACCTCGGCCATCTTCTTCCCAACGACAGCAAAAGGTAAGGCGGGATTACGTCTCTGCGTGACCGCAAACCATACGGATGAAGAGATCAAATCCGTCTGTGCAGCGATTATTGCTATCAAGGAGGAGATCAAAAGAGCCGTGGGGTGAGGAATTCTCACTAACGCTCTTTTCCATCTCCGATAGGTTTTCGCGACTGCTGATGTTGCTGCGATATTTGGGGGATTTATGATTACATATTGTCAAACAGACAGGTGCGTAGGCAATGTTGCTTCCGAACAAGCCTTTGCGGTAAGGCATAGAGGAGGGTTTCGAACCAGACGTGGTAATATCGATAGCGAAGATGCTGATCTTTCTGGTGAAACATGAAACGAGATGAACCTGTCACTTTTGGATGGCGGTGGTCTGCGCAAGACCAGGCTTTATGAGGAGCTTTACGGGCGACTAAAGGCCGAAATTCTGGCAGGAGTCGTGCCGGATGGGCTTGTGGTGACCGAGGCAGCGCTTGCCGGCCTTATCGGTAGCAGCCGCGCGCCGGTGCGCCAGGCGCTGCAGCTATTGCTTGAGGATGGTCTGATCGCCCGGTTCGATGGCCGCGGTTTTATTGTCGGGGCGTCGGGAACATCGCCGAAACGGGTCAAGTTGAGTGATTGCCTTGGCAGGTTGTTTGATGAAAACAGCGGCAGGCCCGCGTTTGCCTGGCAGGCACTCTACGAAGACGTCGAACGCATTGTCGTCTATCGCTCCTTCTTCGGTCGTTACCGTATCAATGAAAATGAATTGGCGCGGCATTTCGGCGTTGGGCGGGGGGTGGCGCGCGATGTGCTGCTGAAGCTGGAGACGCTCGGCATTACGGAAAAGGACGACAATTTTCGCTGGTCGATCGTGCCGCTCGACGCTCAGCGCATCCGCGACCTCTACGAGGTACGCGAGCAGATTGAGCCAGTGGCGCTTGCAAGCGCCTTGGGCGGACTTTCCAGAGACCATGTCGACGCGATGCTCGGGCGGCTGTCGCAGGCGCTGGCGGATTATCCCGATGTTTCAGCCTCGACCATGTACGAGCTAGAGCTCGATCTGCATCTGCGCAGCCTTCAGGCTTGCCCGAACAAGGAATTCCTCAGCATCCTGAAGCGGACGCATTGCATCCTGACGCTCAGCAAGCACATCGTCGGCAGTCGCATCAAGAGACCGGAGCATGAACCGTTTCTTGTGGAGCATATCGGCGTGTTCGAAATGGTGCAAAAGCGCGACGAAGAGGGGCTGCGAAAAGCCATGCGGGATCACATCAGCAATTCGCAGCCCAGTGTGCAGGCGCGTGCCGGCTATATTCGTGAGCACTACCAGCCGGACGAATACAGCTTCATCATCTGATCGGGACGGCGTCAGGTAATGGCGCCGACCTGCCAGGGAACGAATTCATTGTCGCCATAATCGAAGGTCTCGCTCAGCGTCTTCTTGCCGGAGGCGACCGCGATGATCTCTTCGAAGATCCGTTCGCCGGCCGCCTCGATCGTGTCGTCGCCGCTGACGATGTCACCGCAGTTGATGTCCATATCCTCGCGCATATGGTTGTACATTTCGGTGTTCGTGGCGATCTTGACGCAGGGTGCCGGCTTGAACCCGGAAACCGATCCGCGGCCGGTGGTAAAGCAGATGACGTTGCAGCCGCCGGCCACCTGGCCGGTGACGGCAACGGGATCGTAACCGGGCGTATCCATGAAGACGAAACCGGGTTCGTCGACGATCTCCGAATATTCGTAGACGGCCTTCAGCGGCATGGAGCCGCCCTTGGCGACCGCGCCGAGCGATTTTTCGAGGATGGTCGTCAATCCGCCGAGCTTATTGCCGTAGGACGGGTTGTTGTTGAGTTCCGCGCCGTTGCGGCGGGTATAGTCGCGCCACCAGTCGATCCTGGAGAGCAGCTTTTCGGCAACCGCGGGCGTGACCGCTCTGCGGGTCAGCAGGTGTTCCGCGCCATAAATCTCCGGCGTTTCCGCCAGAACCGATGTACCGCCATTGCGCACGAGAAGATCGGAAGCATAGCCGAGCGCCGGATTGGCCGAAATTCCCGAATAGCCATCCGAGCCGCCGCATTCCAAGGCGAGCTTGATCCCTGATAGGGGCTGAACGGTGCGCTTGGCGGAGTTCACCTCCGGCAGCATGTCTTTGATCATTTCGGACGCGGCCCCGATCGTCTTGCGGGTGCCGCCAAGATCCTGGATCGTCATGGTACGCAGGCGATTTCCCTCCTCGAGCTTGTAATGCTCAAGAATGGGCGCGATCTGATTGGTTTCGCAGCCAAGGCCGATCATCAGGATACCGCCGAAATTCGGATGGCGGGCATAGCCCTGTAGGGTACGGGCCAGATAGCGATAGCCTTCCGACTGGGTGCTGATGGCGCAGCCACCGCCATGGGTAAGCGCCACCACGCCATCGACATTGTCGAAGCCATCCAAGCCTCCGGTGCGATTGAAATGCTCGGCGATATATTTCGAGACGGTCGCAGAGCAGTTCACCGTAGTGATGATACCGATGAAGTTGCGCGTGCCGACGCCGCCGGCTCCGCGATCGAAGCCCATGAAGGTCCGACAGTCCTTGCGCGGCAGCATGCCCATCTCTTCGATGTCGACGCTGAACTGGTAGGGGTGTTCGGATTCGATCACCGCCAGGTTCTGCAGATGGACATGGCCGCCAGCCGGAATGAATTGCGTTGCAACGCCGATCGGCTGGCCGAATTTGCGGATTTCCTGGCCGGACTGGATGTCGCGGACCGCAACCTTGTGGCCGCGCGGGATCTGGTCGACGGCGATCAGGCCGTCAATGCCGGTCGTGCTGCCGGCGCGGATCATCACGCGGGCAACCGCGACATCGTCGATGGGATTGAGCAGGATGACAGGCGAAACGGCGGACATGAGAAATTCCGTATGGTTGGATTAATGTCTATTGCTAGCAATAGACA
>NZ_JBNDIC010000074.1:0-22673 GCF_056755475.1 Rhizobium sp. KNZ2-6A
CTGGCGCAGAACGGCACGGGCACGACGACGGTGACGGGCGATGTGGCTGCTGGCGTCGGCACGCAGGTCAACGACGGTAAGCTGATCATCGGCGACGGCGGCTCAGTGGCTGGCGATGCGACGGTGAACAAGGGTACGCTGGAAGTCGGCACGGGCGGCACGCTGACTGGCGATGTCGCGACGGGGGACGAGGGCAAGCTCGTCTTCAACAGCACGGGTGCCGTCGACTATGCCGGCAATGTCACCGGCACCGGCGACCTGGAGCAGAACGGTTCGGGCACGACGACGGTGACCGGCACGCTGAGCCATACGGGTACGACGGACGTCAATGCCGGCAAGCTGATCGTTACCGGTGACGGCAGCCTGTCGCCGACCAGCGATGTCTCCATCGCCGATGGCGCCACGGTGGACATCAGCGGCGCCAGCAAGGACCAGACCATCGGAGCGCTTCAGGGCGATGCTGGCAGCACGGTCTCGCTTGGCGGGAACGACCTGACCTTCGGCGACGAGCAGGCGAACACGGAGTTTGCCGGCACGATCGAGGGTTCCGGCGGCGTCATCAAGGAGGGTCCGGGAACGGCGACCTTCACCGGTGCGAGCACCTATACGGGCGACACGCTTGTGAATGCCGGCGCATTGGTGCTGGGTAAGGACGCTAGCCTCGTCAGCTCGGTCAAGGTTGGCCCTGGTGCCGCTCTTGGTGGTTCGGGTACGATCGGCGGACTGAGCATCGGTACGGGCTCGGCCTATAACTTCGTTATCCGCGCGGATAAAGCAGACCAGCCAAGCCCGCTCACCGTAACCGGCAAGGCCGATATCACCGGTGCGCGGCTCAATGTCTCTTCCCCGGATGAGATCGTGCGGTTCAAGACGAGCCAGACCTACACCGTCCTGACGGCGAATGGCGGGTTGACGGGCACATTCTCGTCCATCAACCCAAATCGCCTGGGCTCCGAACAGCTCTTCCTGACGCTGACCGACAGCTATGACGCCAACAATGCGTTCCTCACGGCAACGCGTAACGACGTCCCGTTCGACAGCGTCGCGCGGACGCGTAACCAGCGCGGGGTCGCGCGGGCCCTCAACAGCCTTGCGATGCCGAACGAACTGGGCATTGCCGTTGCCGCACTCACGGCCGATGAGGCACGCTCGGCTTTTGATGGCCTTTCCGGTGAGCTCTATGGCTCCGTGGCGACCGGCCTGACCGAGAACAGCCAGCTTCTGGAGAGCCAGATCAACAACCGTATCCGCGACGCCTTCGATACCAGTCGCGACCAGGCGCCGGTACAGGCGCTCGGCTACGGACCGGAGGACAAGAAACCGTCCGCGAACTCTCCCTGGGCGAAGCAGCCCGCCGTCAATGCGGCGCGAACATCGCCGGTTGAACGCTCCGCCGTGTGGGGCTCGGCGTTCGGTTCCTGGGGGCACACCGGTGGCGATGACGGCACGGCACGGCTGTCCCGCTCGACGGGTGGATTTGTCATGGGCGTGGACAGCTTCGTCGGCGATGACTGGATGCTGGGTCTGCTCGGCGGCTACAGTCATTCCTCCTTCGATGTGGATGGACGCAATTCATCAGCCTCGAGCGACAACTATCATGTCGGTCTTTATGGCGGCACGCAATTGGGGGATCTCGCCTTGCGTACGGGTGTTACCTATACGTGGAGCGATATCGATGCCAAGCGCCGCGTGGCGTTCCCGGGCTTTCGTGATCGCCTCGACAGCAGTTACAATGCCGGTACCACGCAGGTCTTCGGCGAGGTCGGTTATAAGACGAAGTTCGACAACATCGAATTCGAGCCGTTTGCCAATCTCTCTTACGTGAATGTGCATACACAGGGCTTCTCCGAGCACGGCGGGGCAGCGGCACTGTCGCTCGACAGCGCCAATAATGATGTCACCTTCACGACGCTTGGCCTGCGGGTCTCAAGCGAATTTACCCTTGGCGATACCAAAGCGAAGGCACGGGGCCTGGCCGGCTGGCGTCATGCTTATGGGAATAATACTCCCGTCATGACCGCGGCCTTTGACGGCTCATCCGCTTTCTCGGTTACCGGTGTTCCCATCACCAAGGACGCGGCCGTCCTCGAAGCAGGGCTCGATTTCAGCATCGCGCCGACAACAACCCTTGGTATCGCCTACCAGGGCCAAATCGGCTCCAACGCTGGCGAACACAGCGTCAAGGCCAATCTCGCCGTCAAGTTCTGAACATGAACAGAATGAGACTGGCCAACTGGATACTTCCTCCAACGCGCTATCTCGCTATGCTCATGTCTGGTGGGAAACCCCACCCAACCTCGGCGTTGGCACAGAATGCTCCGTCCCTTCCGGGCGGGGCATTTTCCCTCCAGGAAACCATCGGAATTGGCGCGTGGCATGCCAGATCATCAATGCAACCCGGCACTGCACGCCATTCCAGCAGCAGGTACGCCCGGATGGACAGCGTGTGCTTGCGGCTGAGCTGCGGGTCGGGCCAGGCAACACCGTCACCGGCAATCTGATTTTGCCGTTCGGCTCGTTGTAAGGCGCTGGCGTCACCCCTCAAATCGATGAGTGGCCGGCAATGAACCCTCTGTCCTCCCGTACCTGCCTGCCATCGGGCTCATCGTCCCCGTCAATTTTGATCAGAACAATGTTGAGATGTTGCGCGCAGGGACGACTTCGAAACTTGCGGCAAAATCGAGCGATCCTGTACAGGACATTGTGCTTGGGATTTCTTTTAACTGTTTTTCGGCCGGTCTCGATAGGGTCAGTGCATTAACCGCGAGTTGATGGGTGTCCGCGACGGCCGCGGCTACTCATATCGCCCGCGTCCGACCGTCTAGGGACCCAAAGGAATCGCCGCAGTCAACGGAGGCGGATCGCGAGGCAAAATGTGAGCTGAGCGTGACCTCAGTCTGCTACCACCGGACTGTTGATTTTCGTTGAGAATAATCCCGCCGCGATCGAGTTCCAGCCGGCATTCCAATTCAACGGGATACCTCATCAGTACCGAATGATTTCTTTCCGGCAGGCTTCGGTAAAGCTATACAAAAGATCAAAGCGTTGAAGGTTTTCAGGGTCAAAATTCGCAAAATCGACCTTCTCGGAAGAGTATCTCCTGATAATAACCTGCAAAACATCGTCGGCCTTGGAAATGACATCATCTCCGGAGAACAGCTTCATTCTATTTTTTATCGAGTACAATCTGACCAATTTTTCAGCATCTGAAAGATTGTTCTCCATCGCGTCTCCGTATGCCGCTGAAGCTTCGTCGATAAACTCTCCAAATATTCGCTCCCGTCGAGACATTTCGTTAGCCCTCCGCTGGACCCTCTGCTGGTAGCTCTGATTCAACCAAGTTGTCGCAAATGATGCAAATGCGCCGATACTTGATCCCGCCAGCGCGGCCAGCGCCGACAAAAATGCCCCATCCATCATTTTCCCTTTCACGATGAGCCTGCTTTTGTGTGTACCGCGAGCCTTGAACACTCACAGCTGTCACTCCATCGCATTAGTTGACCATCTGCCGCAGTGCGCCTGCTATCATTTGACAGTATTCGGCAATTTGAAAATAATAATAATGGGTGAGTAATCGGTCATAGTCCGGTATGATCGAGGATATGTCGTTATATATGCTTGATAGGTTAATAACTTTGCAGTCAAGAAAGATTTTCGGTGTTGTTGTGCTTGGGAATAGCTGGAATGACCTATGAGGTTTTCACGAAAGACAGTTCATCTGTCAAGCTGACTGATTCGGAATTGGAAACAATTCTCACAATGCCCAAACGAGAGCCATAGAGATCATGAGCAGTTTTGTTACGGACATGCAGCAGGCGCAATCAGTCGAGATGGATGCGAAGCTTGTTTGCTGCGCAAAGATTGTCGCGGCCTATGTCGGTTATAACATCGTTCCAGCAGGTGGCCTTTCGAAGCTGATCAGGGACGTGCACGACGCGTTGCAATCGCTAAACGCGCACCACACACAGCCAGAGGTTTTGAAACCTATACCGGCAGTCGACATCAGCAGATCGGTGACGGACGACTATATTGTCTGCCTTGAGGACGGACTGCGGCTCAAGATGCTAAAGCGACATCTTAGAAGTCGCTACGGGATGACGCCGGCGCAATACCGGACAAAATGGGGTCTAGCACCGGACTATCCCATGGTTGCCGCCAGCTACGCTCGGCGTCGTTCAGATATCGCCAAACTGACCGGCCTGGGCATCCCGCCCGAAAAAACCTACAGATTGGGATCGACTATTCGAGCTAACTCAATCGTCGCGAAGCGGCGGACCAAATGAGTGAAGACTATCATGGACCCGTTCGAGATTAACTGGCAAATTTCTTGGAGGTTTTATTCTGCACTTTGAAATGCCTGCGAACACAGGTATTCAATTGGGTTAGGTCTCCAGTTAGAGATTGGTAGAATTCCTGTTGATCGTTGATATGCCTTTCAACAGGCTCACAAGTTCGCTTTGTTGGCTGGTCCTGGTCTTGGCAAACACGCGATTGATATATGATCGCGCGGTGCCGAAACCGATGCCATTGTTCGCCGCGCTGTCGCGCAGCGATAGACCGGAAGCCAATGCACTTGCCAAGCGCGACTCCGCCGGCGTCAGGCCGAAAAGTTTCTCCATGATTTCAAGCGCAGGCACGCCCGTTGTAGTAGCAAGCGGACAGATGACTATGACGATACCGGGCATGGAGAATATGGACTGAGCATTGCGACACACCGGCATAAGATGAATGACCGCGGGGCCTCTATGGTCGTCTGCCGGTATTGGAACATTCACGCTCCGGGTTGTCGACAGTTTCAATGCTTCCGCGAAGATCGCGCGCAAACCATCTTGTCCCCTCAAGGATACCTGCCCTGTCGGCGTCCTCATTAAATAGGGATCCACGCCTTCGAACAATGCATTGCCGTAGAGCAGTTGGCCCGTCATGCTCAATAGCGCAGCCGGAAGACCAAAATCGTTGAGAACATCGACATTGCCGCGGGCCCGCTCGAATTGCAGACGCGAGCCAATGAAAACCGCATGACGAAAAGCTGTATTGACATCGTTGAGCATAGCAAGCTCCGCATCGCTATAGCGCGGGTCATTAAGCCTACGCGTGAATTCCAGCGTCAGGATATCTCCATTAAACAGCTCTATAATCGTGCCCGCCTGGACGCCCATCCCATTTGCCTTATGTCTTGCTACACGTTTATCGATATCCGGCATGTCAGACCAATCGCCAGCATCGACGGCGTCGAGTTGGAAAAACCCCCGATTGACCAAACCGCTGGAACGAACCTGCTTTAGCCAGATTTGCGTGGCTTCAGGTGACTGCTCCCAGTGTAATCGATCACTGGATATTTGAAACGAAGTCACAATACCTCTCTGATCGGGCCAATAGATGCCGATGCCACCCTCGCCTGACTTCGTGGCCTTGGCCAGATCATCAAGAATCGGCGTCCACATTTCGGGTAGAAACGCCGCTTCATACATCCGTTCCGCGATCGTGCTATAATTCATTTATTTAGGCCCCCAGCTATAAAATGTTATATTACTGATAAATAATACCACATTCAAGCCGACGGTAGGGCAAGGAGGGAATGGTTGATCTGGCGGCCGATGGCTTGGATCGATCGGCAATCCTCCCCCTCAGCGCCGAGAGTTGGCCGAGAAGGCGGTGACGCAACGCGGTGTGAGATCGCGCTGGCATGCGGGACATTCGGAGCCAGTGAGACCTGTTATGGGTATAGCCTTCAGCGCGATGCCGACAAAGAACAAATCGCCGATCCGTTGCTTGGGCTCGTGAAGGTGAAGAAGACGTGGGGTTTCGGACTTTGTTTCCTGCATCTGCGCGATGTCCAAGGGTATAGGCGGCATCACACCCGCTCGGAAACTAAAAATGGCCGCGTGAATTCTACTGCCAAACTCCGTTAAAACAGCGAGGATTACCGATTTATTTGTAGCAGCCGCTATGCCTTCAAATGTGAAGTGATTTGGTCAGCATCCATTCAAATTTAAGCATGGCCGAATAGCCCAAGGCAACCAGCCACGGGCAAACTCGAGCGAGATCAAGCAAGATGATATCATCTGATAGCAGACATTTTGGCGTCCGACATTGTCTATTCAACGTGAGAATGTTGATAGCCCGAACCGAACTGCGGAGTCTGATGTTGGCAATCTGGGTTTCCCATAGAGTTTGAACAGGCAGATGCCCAATAATCCCAGTTCGGCAATTTATAGGCGATGTCGAGGAGACGATAGAAAGTGACTACAGCTATTTATATCGATGCAAATGTTGATCCGAATGAAATTGAAATGCACCATTGCCCGGTACGTGTTCAGACCGACGGTGTAGGGTTGCGCATGGGGAACGTTTCAGAGTTCACCCTTGTCGCTCCGGTAAAATCGGGTGGTGCTGAGATTTTCCGTCAGCGGGTTTCCCAGGCGCAGTTCGAGTCGAACTATTGGGAGGGCAAGCTTGGAACCGTACACGATCTGCGAGTTGCCTTGATCAACAATGATACACAGATCTTGTTCGCGGCGACGTACAGCGACGAGTTCAAGCCCTATGTCGACGATGTGATTAAATTCGCGACCCCATGGATTGACCATATGTTCCTGGGTGTTGCGGAGGGTTATCCAGGCCTCAACAAGCCAGGTGCGCTTGAATATATTGCCAAATATCAAGTTCAAGCGAGCATGTGGTACGTTGAAAACAATCAGCTTTCTGTTCGTGACGTCGCGCGTGGAAAACGCGTTCTGGCGCTATTTAATGACCTGTTGGATGCCGTGCAGAACTAGTTTCCAACGCAATAATCGACTCGATTATAGAAACCGGTGGGTTGGCTGTGTCTGAAGTCAAACTTGATTTGCCTGATATACAAGGCACCATTTTGCGCCAGAGACCAGACAAATACTATGGTACCTATATTCTCTATCGCATCGACGACGCAGCTGATGCACGGCGTTTGCTGACGCAGATTCTTCCCCATGTGACATCGGCTGCGGACTGGGAAAATCCAGTAGAATTTACGCTCAATATTGTTTTCACTTGGCAGGGGCTGAAAGCATTAGGGCTCTCACAAGTCAGCTTGGATAGCTTTTCTAGCGAATTCAAAGCGGGCATGGCTTCGCGGAAAGAGGTGCTGGGCGATGTCAATGACAGCGATCCGGTCAATTGGATCGCACCATTAGGATCCAAGGATGTTCACATCGGAATCGTTATCGCGTCGAGCAGCAGGGAAAAATTTGACGAACCACTGCAACTTGCTATGGGAGCAAGGGCTGGGCTGAATGGCGTCACTCCAATTTACAGACTTGATGTCGAGATACCCGAGTCGGGAAGGGAGCATTTTGGCTTTCGCGATGGGATAGGCGCTGCTCACATAATAGGCAGTGGTTCCATGCCATTTCCCGGCCAGGACTCGATCATGCCGGGTGAATTTATACTTGGGGAAAAAGACGAGGATGGTGAAGTGCCGCCAATCCCGCAGCCTGAAGTGCTGGGTCGGAATGGCACCTACTTAGCCTTCCGGCAATACCACACTGACGTCGCTACATTTCGCCGATACCTGCACGAAAATGCCAAGGATAAGGAGGATGAGGAGCTCATTGCCGCCAAGATGGTGGGAAGATGGCGCAGTGGCGCCCCGCTTGTCTTGGCGCCTGAAAAGGATGATCCCTCACTCGGAGCCGACCCTCATCGCAATAATGATTTTTCATATGCCGACACGGATCCCCGTGGATTGGCTTGCCCACTAGGTGCTCACATGCGCCGATGCAATCCCCGGGACGGACTGAAAGACTCGATTGTGAACGTGAAAAGACATCGTCTTGTCCGTCGCGGCACTGCCTATGGCCCTGCTTTGCCCGACGGAGTGATGACGGATGATGGAATTGAACGAGGGATCGTCTTCATTTTCATGGGTGCTAATCTTTCCCGGCAGTTCGAGTTCATACAACAGGTTTGGATCAACCAGGGTGACTTTATCGGGATGGCCGAGGAAAAGGATCCTCTCATCGGCGCGAATGGCAGCAGTGGAGACTTTACGATCCCTGGGAAGCCACTTCGCCGTCGTTTGAAGAGCCTGCCTAGTTTTACCACTGTTCGCGGCGGCGAATACTGCTTTCTCCCGAGCTTGAGCGCGCTGCGCTGGCTTGCGCAGGGCGGAAAATAGTTTCCTTCGCTGTTCTCCACGGACAATCCATTGGCGCCGGACTGTATCCTGCCGCGGGCGCTATGGAAGTGTCTTTACCAGAATTTGCAGGACGATCTCCGAGCTTAGCGAATATTGTTGCACTGGATAACCGTTCATATTCTAGGAATGAGGAGAAAAGATCAGTGACCGATCACAACATCAATGGAAAGACCGTTCTCATAGCTGGCGGCGCGAAGAACCTCGGGGGGCTGCTCGCCCGCGATCTTGCTGCACATGGCGCAAAGGCGATCGCGATCCACTACAACAGCGCAGCCAGCAAGGTCGAGGCCGACGCGACGGTTGCTGCGGTAAAAGCGGCCGGAGCCGAGGCCGTGGCCCTCCAGGCGAACCTGACGACGGCTGGCGCGGTGGAAAAGTTGTTTGCGGATGCGGTTGCCGCCATCGGCAAGCCCGATATCGCCATCAACACCGTCGGCAAGGTGCTCAAGAAGCCGATCATCGAGATCTCGGAAGCCGAATATGACGAGATGACCGCCGTCAATTCCAAGGTGGCGTTCTTCTTCCTCAAGGAGGCCGGCAGGCATCTCAACGACAACGGCAAGATCTGCACGCTCGTCACGTCGCTGCTCGGCGCGTTCACGCCGTTCTATGCCGCGTATGCCGGCACCAAGGCACCGGTCGAGCACTTCACGCGGGCCGCTTCGAAGGAATTCGGTGAGCGCGGCATCTCGGTGACGGCGATCGGGCCGGGGCCGATGGACACTCCCTTCTTCTATCCGGCCGAAGGCACAGATGCGGTCGCCTATCACCGGTCGGCGGCGGCGCTTTCGAAGTTCTCCAAGACCGGCCTCACCGACATCGAGGACATCGTCCCCTATATCCGCTTCCTCGTCTCGGACGGCTGGTGGATGACCGGCCAGACCATCCTCGTCAATGGCGGCTATACGACGAAGTAATCCACGAAGCGGCTAGGCTCTGTGCTCGGCTAGCGATGTTCATCAATCCGGCTTGGATGAGCGCCGACAGATAATCAAGAGAGGAATTTTCCTTGGAGGAAAACAAGCAGATAGCCTTACGAGCACTGAGCGGCGCGTTCATCGACAGGAATCCGAATGTCGTGGAACAGTTCGCACCCGATTATATTCAGCACAATCCCACAATTCCGAACGGTCCGGCGGCGATACGGGAGCTGATACCCAAATTGCCCAAGGAATTCTCCTATCAACCAGGCATGGCGGTTGCCGAAGGCGATCTGGTGATGGTTCATGGACGTTATGTCGGATGGGGGCCAAAGCCGATGATAGCAGTCGATATATTCAGGATCGCGGACGGTAAGGTGGCCGAGCATTGGGACGTTATGCAGGAGGAAATTCCGGCGTCGGAGACCGCCAGCGGAAACCCCATGTTCTCTCTAGCGAATCCAAGATGACGAGCAGCTATCTCTGAGGCCTGGCTTTCAGCCAGGATTCTAAGCAGCCGCGGTCGCGGCGCGGGGTTGGGAGGGGTGATGCCAATTGTCACAATTGTATATTCGTCGGGACAAGGTCACACTCGGATCGTTGCAGAGCATATCAGACGAGGCGCCCAGGCGTTTCCGGGAACGCACGCCGATCTCATGGAAATCGTGCCGGCCCAGATCAACAATAGCGGCAGATGGCATGACGAGGATATCCTGAAACGATTGGCCGTGTCTGACGCCATGGTTTTCGGCGCGCCAACCTACATGGGATCTGCCCATGGTTGTTTAAGCTCTTCCTCGAAGCCGGCATCACGCCGTGGCGCAGCCAGGACTGGAAAGACAAGATCGCTGCCGGTTTCACCAATTCGGGATCGCGCTCCGGCGACAAACTCATCGCTCTCCAGCAAATGGCCGTCTTCGCCGCGCAGATGGGAATGATCTGGGTAAGTGCGGGCGATCTTCCGGGAGGCGCCTATACGGATGGTCGCTTCACGGATGTGAATGTCAACGGTTCCTGGCTGGGGTTGATGACCCAGAGCCTGAATGACGGAACAATGGAAGACGCGCCGCATCCGGGCGACAGGCTTAGCGCGGAACGCTTCGGGCGCAGAGTAGCGCGTGCCACTGCGCGTTGGGCCGTCGGCGCATCTCAGTTCCCGCCACAACCGATCAACACTCAGGAAACCAGACGGCGCAATCTTGCTGGTGTGGACGAATGGCGTCGATTTGACGACTGATCGACCGCCAGGCTGCCATGCGCCGAATCATATGGCCAATATTGCTCGGGTATCGCGATAGCGGGCAGCATTCTGGCGGCCTGTTGCGAACTTCCTACGAACTTTCGCTATTTCCGAACCGTTTGAATAGCCGCTTAACGTTCATGCTTCGTTCGAGCCTGGCGCAGGAATTTGGACTGCTCTCGTCTTGCCCCATGAACATCGGCACAACGCGCCGCCGCGTGACGGCCGTGCTGTGGGAAGCCGTCTCGGTGACGATCCGGCATGGTTCAACCTGGAAGTCGGTGGCTTCGATCTCTTGAGCCTGTTTCTCGGTAATCTGGCCGGTCGTTTAGACATGGACGTAAGCGAAGGTGCGTGGCATGAGGTCGGTTTCGTCCGCGATAGCGGCTTAGTTCAATCCGTGTAAGACGGTTTTCTTCGAGCCAGCGCGGTCCCTCCATTTGATAGTGGTACGACTATCGAATGGCAGCTATGAACATGACATTTGCCATCATGGGTGACCAAGTCTAACCGGAGCAGCTCGGTGGTGCTTGAAATGGTCCACAGATGGACCAGTTGGCCTCAAGTTCAGGAGAGGGGTGAAGGCGGCAACAGCGGCAATCTTGTAACCCTTTGGATCGCACAGGAAAAAGTTTCATAAACTGGACCATGGAGCCGCCAAGGCAGCGCTATAGTTGGTCACGCTCATGCTGGCCGGCAGGGATGCACTCGCCAGGATGTGCTGTGCGTTAAGCTGCAAAAAGATACCTGACGGATTTTGTCATTAATCCGGCTTGATATGAGCACCGACAGATTACCACGGGAGGAATTTCCTATGAAGGCAAACAAGCAGATAGCCTTACGAACACTGATCGGCCCATTCATCGGCCGGGATCTGTATGTCGTGGAACAGTTCCTGTTCGAGCAATCATTCTTTCCGTACCCTTCGTAGTCCGTTCGTGAACTGCTTCGCCGCGTCAGCGAAAAAAATTAAAGGCCGCTGTAACAAACCACTGCAATGCAACCGTAATGGGGCTGTCAGACGTAAGCAGTGGACCCGAGAGGTTTCTGTCGGCGTCCTTCGCCACGGAGCACTTAAATGAAATGCGATGCTTATGGTCTCATGACCAGTAGTGACAGCCACGAAGCACAACGGGCCTTCGAAAGCGCCGTTTTCGGCCTGGCAGCGCATCGCCCGAGCGTCGGTACAGCAATTGAATCAACGCTCGCCGCAGATCCGGCTCACGTCGCTGGACATACTCTTAAGGGCTTTGCAAACCTGATCCTCGCCAAGTCTGAGCTTACCGCGCCGGCCGCTGCCGCTTTCCAAGACGCGCGCGCTGCATTGGCAAGCAAGGACGGGGGCACCGCTGATGAGAGAATACTTGTTGAGGCCTTGGATGCCGCGGTTAGCGGCTCCTTCGCGCGTGCTGCCGATCTTCTGGACTATGGTTTCGAGGATCGCAACGCAGCCTTTCTTCCGTTCAAGATTTCGCATGCGCTGCGCTTCATGCTTGGTGATGCCGTAGGGATACTGAGGGCGAGTACGCGGGCCGTTGATCGTTTGGGACATGATACGCTAGCCCTCGGCTTTTTTCTTGGATGCCATGCCTTCTCGCTTGAAGAACACGGACGCTATGACGAGGCGCTCGCGGCTGGACAGCGAGCAGTAAGCCTGCAACCGGACGATTCCTGGGGCCTGCATGCCGTTTCGCATGTCTTCGAAATGCGCGGTGACACCGCCGAAGGGATCGACTGGCTGGAAAATAGCCGCAAGGCTTGGTCGCGTTGTAACAACTTCTCTTTCCATATGGCCTGGCATATGGCTTTGCTGCATCTTGAACGCGGCGATCATGACCGCGTTCTGCAAATTTACGACGATGAGGTTCGTCCGCATCAGACCGACGATTTCCGTGACATGGCGAATGCCGTTTCGCTTTTGTGGCGAATGGAGCAATCGGGGATCCATGTGGGTAACCGCTGGATGGAGGCCGCCGACGTCGCTTACCGCCGCAGGGCCGATACGACACTGATTTTCGCCGCTCTGCACAATCTCGCGGCGATGGTCGCCGTCGGTGACCGGCGCGGCGTGGAAGAACTCGCCGCACAGATAGACGAAAAGGCAAGGGGTACGGACGATCAGGCCCGCGTCGCCGCGGAAATCGGCGTGCCGATGGCGCGCGTGCTGGCGGGCCTCGACGCGCCGGCCGACCGGCGCGTGCTGGAAAAAATGGTGGCGAACCTCCCAAAGATCGGTGGCAGCAACGCGCAGCGCGATTTTTTTGTCCTCGCCCTCGCCAAGGCGGTTGGAGGCGGCGGAGACAATGCCGGTGTGTCGCGCATTGGCCAGATCCGTCAGCGCCTGAAAGCCGAAGACCGCCTCTTCAGATCTATTGAGCACTCGGTCGGCATGACCTTATCGGCCTGACCCCAAGAAGGAGAACCTCGATGTCCATGATGGAAATGCAAAAAACCAGCGTCTTTCCCGAGATTCAGCCGAGCCTTGCGCGCACAACGATACTTTCGGGGCTTGCCGCCGATATCACCTGGGAGATCTGGGCGCGCTTGATTACTCCGTTTCTGGTCGGTGGGCCGCTGGAACCGGCCGCACTTGTCCAGTCGGTGTTCGGTTTCAACAACCTGCTGGCCGCCGAGGCCATTCATGCCATCGTGGGCATTGTCTTTTATCCAATCGGCTATCTGTTCATCGCCCGTCCACTGCAGCGCCTTATCATTCCGAAACTGCCGCTCCTCCTGACCGGTATCGGATTCGGGATCGGTCTTTGGGTATTCGCTCTTTACGTGATGGCACATCTCTTCGGTGGCCAGCCTCCTTTCCTCGGCTTTATCCCGCTCACCTGGGCATCACTCTTCGGACACATGCTGTTTGGTATCGTCGTCGCGTTCGTCGTTCGCGCGATGGAGCGGTAATCCCGGCACGCTGGAGGCCTGCCCGGTACCGGCAACCATCGGGCAAGCCGCCCCTTGTTGAAATCTTCATAGGACAGTCTTGATTTCCATGTCCAAAATTACCTCTGACCAACGTGTCGCCGACATCCTCGCCAGGACACTTTACGCACATCGCGTCCGGCATGCCTTCGGCGTGCCCGGCGGCGAGGTCGTCACGCTGATCGATGCGTTGCAGGCGGCGGGAATTGTCTTCCATCTCGCCCGTCACGAAACGTCGGCCGCCATCATGGCGGCGGGCGCGAGCATGATCACCGGCAACGCCGAACTGCTGGTGACGACGGTCGGTCCCGGTCTCGCAAACGCCGTGAACGGCATCGCCGACGCCTCCCAGGAGCGCATTCCCCTTATCGTCATATCGGGTGTCGTCGATCGGGGAACACGCGCGCGCTACACGCATCAGGTGATCGACCATGCGCAGCTGCTCTGCCCTCTTGTGAAAGCATCATTCGAAGTCGAGCCCGAAAGCGTCGCTTCGACCGTGGCGCGGGCTTTGGCGATCGCGATGGCGGAACCCATGGGGCCGGTGCATCTGGATTTTTCGCCGGCGGTGGCCGCGGCACCCAGCCCGGACAAGACGGTGATCTTTCCGCCTGCACAGTTCCGCGCCGCCGCTTCGGCCACGGATCCGGCGATTCGCTTCCTGGCAGAACGAATCCGGGCAGCCGAACGACCGTTGATCCTGGCGGGTCTCGAGGCGGCGCGCAGCCATGCCGGACCGGTCCTGCAGCGACTGGCGGAGACGATCGGCGCGCCGGTGCTTACGACATACAAGGCCAAGGGCATCATCCCCGAGGATCATCCGCTGTCGCTCGGCGGAGCCGGTCTGTCGCCACTCGCCGACCGGGTTCTGCTTCCGCTTGCCCAAAGCGCGGATCTTGTGCTCATGGTTGGCTACGACCCCATCGAAATGCGCCTTGGCTGGCTGGATTTCGTCGCAGACCGCGAGAAGCTGGTGGACATCACAACAGCGGTGTCCGATCACGGCATGCATCATGCCGGCTCCCGGATTTCCGCCGATCCGAAGACCTTGTTACGGGCACTGAATGGTTCCGTCATCGAACGCAAGAGTTGGATCGCAGCCGAGCCGGCCAAGGCAAAAATTGAGCTGGATCGCATCTTCTCGACCAGGACTAAGTGGGGGCCTCATGCGATCGTCGACCATCTGAACCGAACGGCAGGCAATGACAGCTTGGTCACCGTCGACAGCGGGGCCCATCGCATTTTGCTATCGCAGAAATGGATCGCTGCAAAACCGCTGTCGCTGCTCCAATCGGCAGGCTTCTGCACCATGAATGCCGCGCTGCCCCTGGCTATCGGTGGCCAGGTCGCCGATCCGTCCCGGCGGGTATTTGCGGTTATGGGCGACGGTGGCCTCGAGATGGGAATCGGCGAACTTGCGACCGTTCGCGATCTCGATCTGCCGCTGACGATCGTGCTGTTCCAGGATCGCAGCCTTGCGTTGATCGCCATCAAGCAGACGTCCGCCGGCTTGCCTTCGGCTGGCGTTACGCTCGGTGAAACGGACTTTGCCGCCGTCGCACGAGGCTTCGGCGGCTACGGTGTGAATGTGGAGAATGAGAATGAATTTCGTATCGAACTTGAAGCAGCCGGTGAACGCCCAGGCTTCAGTCTCATCGCCTGCAGGTTCGACGCAAGCGCATACGACGACGCATTCTGATCCGGTGCAGGCGGCACCGACGGCCGCTCACAGCACAAAGCGTCCGCGCGATCCGCGCCTCGATTTCTTTCGCGGCGTCGGCATGTTCATCATCCTGCTCGCTCATATCCCAAACAATAACTGGGCGCTCTGGATCCCGGCCCGCTTCGGCTTTTCAGACGCGACTGAGATGTTCGTCTTCCAATCGGGGATGGCTTCCGCCATCGCCTTCGGATCGACTTTCGACCGCAACGGTGCGATCGACCTCATAGCGCGTGTGGCGCAACGCATCTGGCAGATCTTCTGGGCTCACATCGCCGTCTTCATGACCGTCACAGCCATCATGGTCGTCGCGGGGACACGATACGATGGCGTCACCTATGTCGAAAGCCTGAACCTCGTGCCGTTCATGCAGGACCCGGGCCATCTGTTGGTCAGTCTGCTGACCCTTACCTACGTGCCGAACTATTTCGACATCCTGCCGATGTATATCGTCATTCTGGCATTGATGCCGGCGATGATCCTTGCGTCCCAAATCCACAGCTTCCTGCCGTTTGCCGCCATGATCACCCTGTGGCTCGCCGCGCAATTCGGGCTGACGCAGCTTCCGTCCGAGCCATGGTCGGATCGTCCCTGGTTCTTCGATCCGTTCGGCTGGCAGCTCCTGTTCTTCACCGGATTTTCCCTGATGCGCGGCACTCTGTCGGCGCCAGGTTTCGATCGCCGCCTGATGGCGGTCGCCGTCATCACCATCATAGCGACAATTCCTTTTGCCTGGGTACGGTTTCAGGAGATGCATCCCTTTTTCCAGATGATCGCCGCGCGGATTGCTCCGCTGACCGACAAGACCGATTTCGGCCTTCTACGCTTCGTCCACTTCATGGCGCTTTGCTACATCGCCGTCCATCTGGTCGGTGACAAGGGGGCGCGGCTGCGAGGACCCATCGTGCGTGTCATGACCGTGGTCGGCCAGCAGTCGCTGGCGGTCTTCATCACCGGGATCGTGATCGCCCAGCCGATTGGTATCGCGCTCGATCATGCCGGGCGAACCATCTCGGCGGAAGCGGTCGGCAACTTGTTCGGCTTTGCTACGCTCATTGGCGCTGCCTACCTCGTGCGCTGGTTCAAAAGCTCACCGTGGAAATCGTGAGGCACTCATGTTTGACCGTCACAAGCCGGCAAGCCTCGAAGGGCTGCGCATCCTCGATCTTTCCCGCATTCTTGCAGGGCCGACCGCGACTCAGCTCCTTGCCGATCTCGGGGCGGATGTCATCAAGGTCGAGCGGCCGGGATCCGGCGATGATACCCGCAATTGGGGGCCACCCTTCGTGCCGGACTCCGATGGAAGTGACAGCGATCTCAGCGCCTATTTTCTCGCCGCCAACCGCAACAAGAAATCCATCGCGATCGATCTTGCGAGCGATGACGGCATCGCTCTCGTCAAGAGGCTGGTGGCCGTATCGGACGTCGTCGTCGAAAACTACAAGCCGGGCGACCTCGCGCGCCGTGGACTCGGTTACGAGGACATCCGCAAGATAAAGCCGGATATGGTCTGGTGCGCGATTTCGGGCTTCGGCCAGACCGGCCCCTATTCGGATCGCACCGGCTATGATTTCCTGATTCAGGCGATGGGCGGGATCATGAGCATCACGGGCGAAAGCGATGCGGATGGCGGACGGCCCGTCAAAGTCGGCCTGGGGATTGCGGACGTCATGTGCGGCATGTATGCGACCGTGGGTATTCTTGCCGCCCTTCGCCATCGCGACCGCACCGGCGAAGGCCAGTATATCGATCTGGCGCTCTACGATTCTCAGCTTGCCTGGCTCATCAATGCTGCAACGAATCACCTTGTTTCCGGCAAGGTGCCCGGGCGGATCGGCAACAGGCACCCGAACATTGCGCCCTATCAGACGTTCGCGACAGCAGACAGCGAGATCGCCGTCGCGGTCGGAAACGATCAGCAGTTCGACAGATTCGCACAGGCTATCGGCATGCCCGGATTAGTCCATGACGAACGTTTTCGCCGCAATCGAGATCGCGTGGTGAACATCGACGCGCTCGACGCTTTGATCACCGAAGCGCTGCGGCGTGACACCGCCAGCGCCTGGGTCGAGAAAATCCTTGCAGCTGAGGTTCCGGTCGGAAAGGTTGCCGATATCGGTCAGGTGCTGAGCGATCCACATACGCTTGCCCGCGATATGGTCGTCACCATGAAGGCGGATGACCGCTGCGACATGAGGGTGCTCGGCAATCCGTTGAAGATGTCTGCAACGCCAGTGCGGTTTCTGCGCCAACCTCCGCATGTCGACCAGGACCGCGCACAAATCCTGGCCGAATTCGAGGAGATCGAACTCCATTCGCGGCATACCGAGCCAGAGGATTGAGGAAGACGGAACGCCGCCGCGCGAAAAAAGCCCTTGACGATATCGTCGCTGTTTGCCTCGCCCTGCTTCTCGGTGGGCTATGCCGCTGCCAGATTTACCCGCATAAGCGACGTTCGATGACAATTTCATCGCGGAGCGGGCTGTGTTTTCACGTTGTCCCAGTTTGCATCGGCTTTCTCGATATAACCGCCAATGCCTTACTTCCATTTCGTGCGAACCGAGTCCTTGTACTTGAGGAATAGCTTGCGATCGACGACAGGTGAACGCCTGTGGCTCTGTCGTCGCCTTATGCCCCTGCGCGGTGCCGAACGCACAATACTCGCCATATCGCGGGGCATAACACTACGGATCCCTTGCAAATGCGTCACGATGAGCAGCAGATGCAAACTGGAAGGTCGCACCCTTGAAACACACGGATTTTTGGGACTATATCGAGGTACGTTTCCGCTTCCAGCTTCTGAATTTTGTGCTCCGTCTCGGAACGCTTCTCTTGCGATTGTCCAGTCAAGCACCTTTTTCTTTTGGCGGCACGATGCGGTTTAGTTGTGCACCAGTCCCGGCCATTATGGTGGCAGGGGTACTTAGCAAGGGTCAGGGTTGTCCACGCGATCAGTCCATAGTGCTGCCGCACGATGAGTTTCGAGACGAAGCCTGCAATGTTTCGAAGTGCAATTCACCTATAAGTTGAAATTATTAAAAGCCTGACAGCACGATTTTGCCAATCGTCCGGCCTGCCTCCAGCCGCGCATGGGCTGCACGCAGATTGGCGGCGTTGATTGACCCGAGGGTTTCTGAGAGGGTCGAGATAAGCTGCCCGTCATCGATCAGCTTCGCGGCGTTGTTGAGGATGACGCGCTGCCGGTCAATGTCCGACGTGCCGAACATCGACCGCGTGAACATGAACTCCCAGACGAAGGTAGCGCTCTTTCGCATGATGAGGTTGATATCCGGTGAGCCGTTGAAGGGCACGATGGAGCAGATCTTGCCTTGCGGCGAGAGAACTTCTGCCAGCGTTGGATAATGGCGGTCGGGATCGTTGAGGATCAGGACAAGCTCGACGTTCGGCCGACCGAGCGTCGCGAGTTGAGCCGGCATGTCGCCGAAATGATCGATCACCGCATGGGCTCCGAGCTTCTCGCACCATGTCCGAGATTCTGGCCTCGATGCCGTGGCGATGACGGTCAGATCCGGAACGAGGCGAGCCAGTTGGATCGCCACGGAGCCTGTCCCACCGGCTCCCCCGACGATGAGAAGGGTCTTGGCCGTGCCTCTGTCTTCGGGCGACAGGCCCAATCGCTCGAACAGGGCTTCCCATGCCGTCAGCACCGTCAACGGCAAGGCAGCGGCTTCGGTGGCGGACAAATGTGCCGGTCGATGCCCGACAATCCGATGATCCACCGCGTGATACTCGCTATTGGCACCGGGCCGGGTCAAATCACCCGCGTAATAGACCGCATCTCCGAGCGCGAAGCCATCAACCTCATCGCCCATCCCGACCACGATGCCCGCAACATCCCAGCCAAGGATGGCAGCCTGCCCATCGTCGACCTTTCTGCCGCGCACGCGATAATCCGCTGGATTGACGGATATCGCCTCCACGGCAATCAGAAGATCGCGTGTCCGCAGCAAGGGTTTGGGTAACTCCAGATCGACCAACGCTTCGGCATTATCGATGGGTAGCGCTTTGAAATGTCCGATGGCTCTCAAGAAACAAACTCCCGATAATGATTTTCTAGACGACAATAATTCGATTATCCATTATCGGAATTCTGAATTTTATGGCATTAGCTGTGCATAAATAATCGGACGAGAATTACTCAATGCAATGGGACGATGTTCGCTATTTTCTAGCTCTGGCGCGAAACGGCAGTCTTTCGGCAACGTCGCGGGCGTTGAATGTCGAACATTCGACCGTTTCGCGCCGGGTCGGCAATCTCGAGATCAAGATTCAGGTCAAGCTGTTCGACCGGCTCGCGCGTGGCTGGGTACTGACACCAGAAGGCAAGGAGCTTTACGAACGGGCCTGTCTGATCGAGGATGAGACATTCGCGTTCCAACGTGCAGCGCTTGGAACCGGTGCCCTGTCAGGGACCGTGCGAATTTCGGCTCCTCCCATCCTCATCAGTCACTTCATGCTGGGCGGACTAGAAACGATCCGCACTCGCTATCCCGATATTATGCTGGAACTGGTCGGCGAGCGTCGCGAGGCCAATCTGGTGCGTGGCGAAGCCGACATAGCCATCCGATTGGGGCGACCGGAGGACTCGGGACTTGTCGTGCGCGTCCTGGGAAGCGTCGCCTACAGGCTTTACGGCACGCCCGAAATGGTTAACCGGACCGAAACGCAGCAGACCTTCATCGGATTCGACAACAGCATGCCCGATCTGCCGCAAAAGCTCTGGCTGGATGATTATGTGGGAACGCGTCGTTACAATTTGTGCTCCAACGACATGATGACCATGATGCATGCCGCCAGAGACGGCTGGGGCATCGCATTGCTTCCCTGCTTTCTGGCTCGCACCTCAACCGAAGTCGCGGAAATATCGCAATCCCTGAAACCACCCAACCGTCCTGTCTTTCTCCTTTTGCATGCCGACGTTCGACGATCCCAGCGTGTCCGCGCCGTGGCGGACGCTATCAACGAGCTATTCAAGAGCCGGGCGAATTTATTGAAATAAACCCAGGCGTTCCGCGCCTCAGGCCTCAATCTCGTCGTCAGTACCATGTTCACTGGAACATTGTCTATCAATGCCGCGCTGTCTCCCATCTGCGTCAAAGCGGACGAATTGCCGGGGAGGCTGCTTCAGGTCGCATGAAGGTTCATGGTCTGTTCGGCCTTTAGGGGGAGCATAAGCATTTGTGGGGCGGGATAGAACGAAGTATGTCGCCGTCATTGAATTTCGATGGGACCGGCCGATGTGAAGAGGGCAAAACGAGCGGCAGAGAAAACTGCTGAACAGACGGCAACTTCGGAGGATCAGGCCTTCATCCTGCAATTCCGCATCTGGCTAAAGGACGTGAACCCGATGGTGTGGCGTAGCGTTCAGGTGGCCTGGACGTTGACGTTGCGCGAGTTTCATGGCGTCCATCAGGTCGCGATGGGCTGGGAAGGCATCCACCTCTACCTATTCATCATTCACACCGCACGGTATGGCTCGTGGGAAACTGGAGCCCGATCCCCGACCAAGACGCTTGGCGAAATGAAGCTGCGCAAAGGCAGCCGGTTCCTTTACGAGTACGACCTCAACATTCCTGGGAGCACGAGATCCGGCTGGAGGAACGTCAGCCAGCCAAACCGGGCATTCACTATCCGGCATGCGCAGGAGGAGACGGCAACTGCCCGATGGAGGAGTGCGGTGGGCCGGAAGCATGGATGTGGCGACAGGACAACCCTCCGGCTACGAGGCGATGGACGATCTGGTGAATACGACCGAGTTTCTGCAAGAAATCACCGAAACAAAATCCCTCGCGATGCTGGACGACCCGGATCGCGGGGATGAACTGCGCGCCGCCCTGGAGAGACTGAGGGAGCGCGCAAACTGGCTGGGAGAAAACTTCGAACGCCGGACAACCAATGAACGCCTGCAACACGGTGAACATCTCAGCCTTATTCATCAACGGATGTGATGTTTCATTCTGCGCGGCCGGGGCCGTGACCCCATCGAAGTCGTGCCAGTTCACTGAAGAATTTGCGGGTTGCTAACCGATGATCTCTATCGCTGTTTCCGGCACGACCGAAGTGCGGAGACGGAGTTTTGCGAACATCAGGTTCTCCACTACGGCTGTTGTGGAAAATTTGATGCGGGAAGACGACATGCGAGCACGACTGATATTGCAATGCTGAACGACGACAGTGAGATTGTCGCGACCGAGACAGTCGCCGATCTGTTGAAGGTGACGAAAAGGCCCGAAGATCTTGGCCTGTCGTTGTCCGAGGCAAAGACGCTCCTTGCAAAACTGCAGCAAGTCATGGTGGCGACGCAGGTGGAATCGTGGCTCAGTGAACATCGCGACCAGGATGGCCGCCGTCTGCAAAGCAAGGGTAGCTATCCTATCACTTTTCATACGCTGTTCGGCGATGTACGTCTGAAGAGCCCGCGCTATTACCTGCCACGGGTTGACGGCGCGAACGGTCCTGTAACGATCTCACCTCTACGGAAACTGATCCCGACTACATCACACCCGAACGCCTTTATCTGGAGACCCGGTGGGCCTCACTTGTGCCCTACGCCGCCGCTGCGGAGCTGTTGGCCGATGTGCTGCCGATCGATTGTGGTGCCAATGCCACGACAGTTCGGCAGCATGCGTTGCGCACGGCCCGCCGTATCGAGCGGGAGCTGACCGAAGAACGAGTGTCCTCTATGCAGGATGCCTACCCGCATGACTGGCTGAACCTGCCTATTCCGGATGGCCGCATCGTTATCGGTCTGAATGGCGGCTACATCCGAGACCGCGATAACCGCAAAAAGAATTTCGAACTGATCGTCGGTCGTTCGCTACCCGACGACGGTGATCCGCGCTATATCACCTTCATCACCGACGGCGGTGAAGAGGTTCGATCGCTTGCCGAAATGATCGCACCGGCGAGCGAGCATGTCCTGGACTGGTTCCACGTCACCATGCGCATCACGGTCCTTCGCCAGTTCGCGCAGGGGCTCGAAATCTACGACGAGCACGCTGGGCAGGATCTGCTTGAGGGCCTACGCAAAATCAAATGGCATCTCTGGCATGGCAACGGCTATCGTGCGCGCGACGAAATCGCAGACCTGCAATTTGATGCGGAAGCTCTTGAAACGAGCTATCCCAACATGCGCAAGTTCTTGACCACCATCAGCGAGTTCAGGTCCTACATCGCCTCCAACAATGCAAGCCTGATCAACTACGGCGAGCGTTATCGGTCCGGTGAACGCATCTCTTCTGCTTTCGTCGAGGCAACTGTCAATGCCGTCATATCCAAGCGTTTCGCCAAGAAGCAGCAAATGCAATGGAGCAAAGTCGGCGCTCATCTTCTGCTGCAAACCCGCACGCAGACGCTTGATAGCTCCCTTCGTTCGACCTTTCGGAAGTGGTATCCCGGCATGTCGAACGACAATCACGAGTACAGAGAAACCGCTCGCGCCGCATGACCACCCCACAGATCCTCATGCTCCCCAGGGCGTTCGAGTACGCCAGACCTACAAGCTTCAAAGCATAGACGAAGACTATTTCGCCGACGTCGCCGGATGACGCGTGGCGAAATGGATGACGCTAATTGACAATGACGACTCAACTCTAGGGTTTGTTGAGATTCAGGATTTCACGGATAGAGATATCATGATTCAAGCTCCTTTTGAGGAGTATGAGGATG
>NZ_JBNDIC010000075.1:0-22574 GCF_056755475.1 Rhizobium sp. KNZ2-6A
GGTCATCTATCTCGACAAGGTCGAGGGACGGCAGTCCGTTCGCATGTATTCGCAGATCGGCAATGCCTCGCCGGCCTATTGCACCGGCGTCGGCAAGGCGGCGCTTTCCGCGCTCGGCGATGCCGAGCTTGCGATCCGCATCGCCGGTCTCGAATTCCGCCCCTATACGAAAAAGACGCTTCGCGATGCCGGAGAGCTGCTCTCGGATATTTCGGAGATCAGGCGGCGTGGCTATGCGTTCGATATCGAGGAGCACGAGAGCGGCATATGCTGCGTTGCAGCCCCGATCCGCTCGGATGACGGTCGTATGCTGGCCGGTGTCTCGGTCACCGGACCGGCCTATCGTGTCACGCCGCAGAGCTTGCGGGCATGGGCGCCCCTGGTGGTGGCTGCGGCCGATTCGATCATGATGGATATGCGCAATCGCATGGGCCCGAAACGCTAGTTCCGCAAATTCTCGCCGCCCCCGCGCGGGCCTTGTCAATTTTATGCTGCCAATGCCGGGCCTTAGCCAAATTGCCCGTTTATCTTGAATTTTACTGTTGAGATATGCGTAAGAGCTGCCATTATCCGCAAATGATTGCTGGAATCATCGAGGATTTGGCGAGGTTATGACCGGACGACATAGTAACGATCATTGAAGCTGCCGCGAATTTCGACAACTTATATTTCGGCAGGTGCCTGATATCGGCGCTGGTGCATTAATCGCGTGGGACAAGATACGGAAATTTCGTATTTTTTTCCTCTTTTACTAAAGAAGACTGATGATGGCGGCATTGGTACAGGCGGGAACGCCCCCTCGCGGCGAGGACTATATCGAGGAAATCGGCAGGCTGAAGACTCAGTTTGATGTGTTCCGTTTCATGAAAGGGCTGACCGAGGCCTATCGTTGCCGCGCTTTCATGGTGCTCAATCTGCCGCCGATTACCTCTTTCGAATTGCAGAGCAATTCGGTGATCAACAACTGGCCGGCCGAACTGCTGTCGATTTATGATCAGGAAGGCCTGCTGCCGACCAGCCCCCCATTACTGCGTCTGCGCAGTTCCACGCTTCCCTTCATCTATGAGGTGGTGGCGAGCCCCAATCGCGATGCGAGCAAATCGCGCCTAGTGGTCGCTCTGTTCGAGCGCTTTCGGATGATGCGCTTCCTCTATCTGCCAACCCATGACGCCTCCGGCCTTCGCGGCGCGGTCTCTTTGTCCGGGGATCGAGATCTCTTTTCATCCGAGGAGATCAAGGATCTCTCCTACATCGCAATTCACGTCTTCGATCGGCTCGCGGAAATCCGCAATCTCGATGTTCGCGTTGTCGATGCCCTTACCGATCGCGAGATCGATTGCCTGAATTGGACCGCGGCGGGAAAGACCAGCGCGGAAATAGCCGAAATCCTTGCGCTGTCGGAACATACGGTCAACCACTACCTCAACCGAGCTACCAAGAAGCTCGACACCGTCAACCGCACGCAGGCCGTTGCCAAGGCGCTGCGTGTCGGTCTGATCAAGTGATCCTTGAGGGCTCGCTGATGTGCCGCCGCCGTCAGTTTTGATTGCCGGCAGGACGCGGCGGATTGACCGCAATTCGGGCAGGTCCTGAACGAATTTTGTGCGCTGCGAACAAAATATGATGAAGGGCATCAGCGTCCCTGTCTGGCCAGGCCGCTCAGTTCCTCTCCAAGTCTATGAAATGTCGTCATTTTTTCAATTTTGTGAAAACTGGCATGCTTCCTGCTTGTTAAATGACAGAGGTCCAGAGGGGACTTTGATAACAGCGCCGATGAAACGGGCGCGGATCAAACGACCGTCGCCGATGCCGTCGCCATAGCTTCCCAGGCGAGGGTATTGGCGGCGGTTGTTGCCTATTTGGCACGCTCACAAAGATCGAAGCAGCCAGTGAGTCGATTTTCTGAGCCTTGCCCTATTCCTTCCAAGCAGTTGCTCTATGCCGGCCGGCGAATGTCTTTTCGTGTTGGGAGACCGTTGCGGCTGGTGGGGTCAATAGATGGACCCGGCGGACCTGCCGGCCGCAACGACGGCGCTTTTTATCGACGGCGCCTTGAATTTCGTTTGGCGAAGTCCCGCCGCTCCACTATCTAAGCCAGAAAGCTTTCAGGAAGCGTGCGGCAAATGCCGCGCTCCGGATGAAGATCGTGCAGTGAGGGTGGAATGGCAGGTATCACCAAGGAACAGGTGCTGGAAACGTTGAAGACGGTTCGCGGCCCGGACCTGGAGCACAATATCGTCGAGCTCGGTATGGTGTCGGATGTCTTCATTTCCGACGGCAAGGTCTATTTCTCCATTACCGTTCCCGCCGAGCGCGCCAAGGATCTCGAGCCGATGCGCCTTGCCGCCGAGCGCGTCATCAAGGAAATGCCTGGGGTCAAGGGCGCCCTGGTCGCTTTGACTGCCGACAAGAAGGCCGGCGCGCCCGCCGCCCGGCCGGCGCCGGCGCAAGCTGCTCCGCACGGTCACTCCCATCCGCATGGTCAGCAACAACAGCCCCGCGCCGCCAAGATCGGCGTGCCCGGAGTGAAGGCCATCATCGCGGTTGCCTCGGGCAAGGGCGGCGTCGGCAAATCGACGACGGCGGTCAATCTCGCCTTGGGCCTGCTTGCCAACGGCCTGCGCGTCGGCATTCTGGATGCCGATATCTATGGCCCTTCGATGCCGCGCCTCTTGAAGATTTCCGGGCGTCCCACCCAGATCGACGGCCGCATCATCAATCCCATGGAGAATTACGGTCTCAAGGTCATGTCGATGGGGTTCCTCGTGGAGGAGGAGACCGCCATGATCTGGCGCGGGCCAATGGTGCAATCGGCACTCCTGCAGATGCTGCGCGAAGTCGCCTGGGGTGAACTCGACGTGTTGGTGGTGGACATGCCTCCCGGCACGGGCGACGTGCAGTTGACCATGGCGCAGCAGGTGCCGCTTGCCGGCGCCGTCATCGTTTCGACGCCACAGGACCTCGCCTTGATCGATGCGCGCAAGGGCCTGAACATGTTCCGCAAGGTCGAGGTTCCTGTCCTCGGCATCGTCGAGAACATGAGCTATTTCATCGCGCCGGATACGGGCGCCCGCTACGATATTTTCGGCCATGGCGGCGCGCGTAAGGAGGCCGAGCGCATCGGCGTGCCTTTCCTCGGCGAAGTGCCGCTGACCATGGGCATTCGTGAAACCTCGGATGCCGGCACGCCGCTCGTCGCCGCCGAGCCGAACGGGGTCGTCGCGAATATTTATCGTGAGATCGCTGCCAAGGTTTGGAAGCAAGTGGAGGGCACGCCGCAGCGTGCTGCGCCGTCGATCGTATTCGAATAATTTACAGAGACATACCTGCTTTCTGTATAGCGACGCATTGTCTTGTCGCTAGCCTGTGCTATGACTTCGCAAGATCATCGAAACTGCGGTGAAATCGCGCAATGAAGAGGTTGTGACTTGATTCTTTGCGGGCTTTGCTGCATATGCGCCGCCGGCGTGGAATTGGCCGGGCATTTCCGATGACCGCCTTCCGCCGCATGGTGGTTTTATTTCGTCCGAGCAGGCAGCTTCGCCAGGACGGACGAAGGATTGGTACAGCAGCGCAATGGAACATGGACACGGATTCCCGGCCGGACCGGCGGGATACGACCGGGGTTTTATGAGCTTTTTTCATTGGCCATTGGTGGGATCGCGGCGAGTGCGCGCAAAGTGCCTCGACCGTAGTGCCGTCTCCGCCGCCGCGGGAGCAAGCAGTTGATAACTGCCTATTGCTCAGACTCCAAGCCGCTTCAGCTTCCCGATCTCTCGGCCGCCGACCGCTTGCCTGACAATGCTATCTGGATCGACATGGTCGATCCCACGCGCGAGGAAGAGGCCGATATCGAACGGCTGCTTGGGTTCGAGGTGCCGACGCGCGAGGACATGAAGGACATCGAGCCTTCCAGCCGGCTCTATGTCGAAGACGGCTCGGTCTTTCTGACCGCTTCCCTGTTGTGGAAGGCCGATACCAATCTGCCGATGCTCACCGATGTCGCCTTCATTCTGACGGGGCACCGGCTGGTCACCATCCGCTACGCACAGCCGAAATCCTTTGCATTGTTCATCGCGGCCCTGCAGCGCATTCCGCAGGAGCGGCGCACCGGTGTCGCGCTCCTTGCCAAACTTCTCGAAACCATCGTCGACCGTACCGCCGAGGTGCTTGAACAGACCGTCGCCGGTATCGATATATTGTCGGTGCACGTATTCGGCGATCGCGTGAAGAAGATCCGCCGCCCGGCAAACTACTTGGAAGAAAAGCTCAAGGACATCGCAGGCTATCACCGCACGCTCAGCAAGGTGCGTGACAGCTTGAGTTCGCTATCCCGGCTGCTGACCTTCCTTCATGCCATCCCCGCCATGCAGCAGGACCATGAGGCCAAGGACCTGTGTCGTAATGTCTCGCGGGATGTCCAGTCCTTGTCCGAGCACGCATCCTTCGTCGCGGGAAACATCACCTTCCTGCTGGATGCATCGCTCGGGCTGATCAATATCGAGCAGAACGCCATCATCAAGATCTTTTCGATCGCTTCCGTGGTGTTCCTGCCGCCGACGCTTGTGGCGTCCGTCTATGGCATGAATTTCGAGCATATGCCCGAGCTGCATTTCGCCTACGGTTACCCGGCATCGTTGTTGTTGATGGTGGTTTCCGCCATCGTTCCGTTTTTCTTTTTTCGCTGGAAAGGCTGGCTCTGAGAGTCTAGTGATCCTGAATGTCTAACGAAAACCATCATTCTCCCGATGGGAAAATGAACGCTCGTAAGCTCGCATACCTCGCCCTCGGTTCGGTCGGCGTGGTCTATGGAGACATCGGCACGAGCCCGCTCTATGCCTTTCGCGAGGCACTGAAGCCGGTAGCCGCTGACGGTTTGACGCGCGGCGAAGTCATCAGCGTCGTCTCGCTGATGTTCTGGACGCTGACGATCATCGTCACGATCAAATATGTCCTTTTTCTGCTCCGCGCGGACAATGACGGCGAAGGCGGCACGCTGTCGCTGCTGGCGCTGTTGATGAAGACGGCAAACGGCCATACCGCCATTCTGATGCTGCTGGGCCTTTTGGGCGCAGCACTCTTCCTCGGCGATGCGATGATCACCCCGGCGCTCTCGGTTCTCTCCGCTGTCGAAGGCTTGAAGCTGGTTACGCCGACGCTGTCGGACTATATCGTCCCCATATCGGTTGCGATCCTGGCGCTGCTTTTTGTGATCCAGTCGCATGGCACCGGTGCGGTCGCCCGCTTCTTCGGTCCGATCACCGCCCTCTGGTTCATCGTCATGGCCCTTGCCGGCATCATGCACATTTCCGATGATTACAGCATCCTGGCGGCGTTCAATCCCTGGTATGCGGTGAGCTTTCTCATGCGGGAAGGCTTTCTCGGTGTCGTGGTGCTCGGCGCGGTATTCCTCACGGTCACTGGTGCCGAGGCACTCTACGCCGACCTTGGCCATTTCGGCCGCCGTCCGATCCAGTGGGCCTGGTTCGTGCTGGTGTTTCCGTCGCTGACGCTGAACTACTTCGGCCAGGGTGCCCTCGTGCTGCGCGAGCCCATGGCCATGTCTGATCCGTTCTTCCTGATGTTTCCGCATTGGGCGATCCTGCCGGTGGTCATCCTCGCCGCTATGGCGACGATCATTGCCAGCCAGGCTGTCATCACCGGCGCCTTCTCGCTCACACGCCAGGCCATCCATCTCGGCTTCCTGCCGCGCATGGAAATCCTGTTCACTTCCGAGACGAATACCGGCCAGATCTTCCTGCCCTCGGTCAACACCGTCCTGTTCTTCGGCGTCATCTTCCTGGTTCTGGCCTTCAAGACCTCGGATGCTCTGGCCACGGCCTATGGTATCTCCGTCACCGGCGCGATGGTCGTCACCTCCATCATGGCCTTCGAATTCGTCCGCGTTCGCTGGAACTGGACGCTGCCCATGGCCGTTGCCGTGCTGACGCCACTGCTGTTGCTGGAATTCGTCTTCCTCGGCGCCAATCTGATCAAGATTCATGACGGCGGCTACGTTCCGGTGCTGATCGCAACCGCTTTCACCGTCATCATGTGGACCTGGCGTCGTGGCACCGCGATCCTGATGGAAAAGACACGGCATACGGATATCCCGCTGTCGTCCTTCGTGAGCTCGATCGAGCGCAAGAGCGACCACTCGCCCGCCCATGTACCGGGCACGGCGATCTTCCTGACCAGCGATCCGGAATCCGCGCCAGCCGCGCTGCTGCATAATCTGAAGCACAATCACGTCCTGCACGACAAGAACGTGATCCTGACGATCCGCACCACCAACAAGCCGCGCGTCCTCCAGGAGGACCGCTATTCGGTCGAAAAGGTTTCCGACCGCTTCTCGCGCGTCGAGCTCCGCTTCGGCTTCATGGAATCGCAAAACGTCTCCCAGGCGCTCGCGACCCTGCGCAAGACCGGCCTGAAGTTCGACATCATGTCGACCTCCTTCTATCTCGGCCGCCGTAAGCTCGTGCCAGACGCCAAGTCCGGCATGCCGCACTGGCAGGATAGGCTCTACATCGCGCTCGCCAACGCCGCGACCGACCCTTCAGACTACTTCCGCCTGCCGGCCAACCGTGTGGTGGAACTGGGCTCGCACGTCATCATCTAAAGGCTGATTTTATCGCCATTCGTTCGAAGGCCCGGTGGACATCCGCCGGGCCTTTTCTCTTGAGCCTGCGAGCTTGCCGTATTCACGATCACGGATTTGCCCGAATTAACCATCCATCAAGGTTAATGGGAGATTATTCCGGCTCCTGGTTTCGAGTGCCGTTTGGAGTCCGGTGTTGTTTCGCTCGCGTTATGTCAGCCGAAAATTGAGTTTCCTGCCAAAAAACTGGACTTCGCCAGCCGTCTTCGGGCTCTGTGCCTGGCTGATCTTTCCGTCTCCAGCTGCCTACGGCGATCTCGCGGGTCTGCTTGCGGGCATCGACAGGGAAGGGGCGAATTGGCGCATGGTGATGACAAGTTCGCCGGCCGGTTCCACCCATCAGGCGGAACTCGCCTTCGGCGATGCCAGGACAGCGGCCGCGGTGGGCGACGGCGGCCTGGTGCTGCCGGATGGGCGGCAGGTTGCCTTCCAGTCGGAGCAAAAAGGCGGCGATCCCCGACCGGATGAAGATCGGATCAACCGCCAGGACAAAAAAGGCCGCGTCGTTGCCGTCACGCCGATGCAGCCGCCGAAGGATTTTTCCGCCGGCTCGGTATTGGAGCGGCAAAGCATGCTCTTTCGGCCGGAATCCGAGACCGGTGAGCGCACAGCCTTCCTGAGGCCGAAGCTCCACGGCAAGGAAATCCAGATTGCCACCGCCTTCTACAAAAAGCAGCCGCCGAAGTTGGACGAGGGCGTGCCGGCCTATCTGGCAAATCTCATCACCAATCGGAATGCCGATGTTCTGGCGGCTGCCTATGCATCGCCGGCGCCGGACTATGCCCGAGTTTCGCCTTTCGATTCCATCCTTGCCAAGGATCAGGACGACGAGGGCCGTTTCGTGCCGCAGATCGGACCGAAGGATCATCTATGGGCAGCCAATGTGCTGCCGCCATCCGTATTCTCGTCCGATGAGCAGCAATGCCTTGCGACGGGCATCTATTTCGAGGCGCGCGGCGAGTCCGTGAAAGGGCAGGCGGCCGTCGCCCAGGTGATCCTCAATCGTGTTCGCAATCCCGCCTATCCCAAGACCATTTGCGGCGTCGTCTATCAGAATGAGGATTGGCGCAATGCCTGCCAGTTCTCCTTTGCCTGCGACAACCTCAAGGATCGGGTCAATTCGCCGGAACACTGGCGCATCGCCCGTCAGGTCGCGATGGCGGTGACGGCCGGCAAGATCTGGTTGCCGGAAGTCGGTTCCGCCACGCACTACCATGCCGTCTACGTCAGGCCGAAATGGGCGGCCGAGATGGTGAAGGTCGGCCGCATCGGCATGCATATCTTCTACCGCACTTATGGTGGCGGCTGGAGCTGAAGCGTTCGAAGTTTGTGGATTGGCATCCGGGAGTGCCGTGGGGCCTGGCAAAAAAGCCATAGAAAAGCATGGGCTGAAGAGGATTCTTCGGCTCAGTTTTCGTCCGGCATGGCTCTTTCACTCTAAAGTCATGATTTAATTGGGCTAATTTATGGCTGGACAGATGTCGTCTACGCCTTGACTATGCTTTTTCCTAAAACTATGTTGCGCGCGACTTCAAAACGGGCCGAAAGGTGGCGAAACCTGCTGTTCGTTTACGCGTTGACCGGGGTATAGGGATAACGCGCGACGAAAAGGGGGAGGATATCACCATGACGGACGACCGCGACGAAAGTCTGGAACAGCGGCGGGCGCAGCTGGGAGCCGAATTGGCGAGCAAGCGCGCTGCCGCGAAAGAGGATGAATACGGGGAGGTTCGCGCCGAGGCAGGCCGTAAAGGCTATGCTCAGGCGATGAAGCTTTCCAGTGAATTCATTGCCGCCATCATCGTTGGCGCTGTTCTGGGTTACGTCTTCGACCGTTTTGTCGGTACGGCGCCGTGGGGCATGATTATCTTGCTGCTTCTCGGATTCTGTGCCGGCGTGCTGAATGTGCTGCGCTCTGCGGGCAAGGTGGCGACACCGGCCCTGGACGAGCAAGGCCAAGACAAGAAATGAGCGGAAGCGACGCTGCGGCGCCGTTTCCAGGTGAGAGGCATCCGCTCGCTCGAGCGGGAAAATGAAAGAGAACCAGCGGTGGCAAACGGACCTACCCATCAGTTCCTGATCTCCAAGATTATCCCGATCGATATCGGTGGAATTGATTTTTCGTTCACCAATGCTTCCCTGTTCATGGTCGCCTCCGCGGTAATTTCCGCCGGCTTCCTTTATTTCGCCGCAGCACAGCGCAGCGTTATTCCGAGCCGCGCTCAGTCGGTTGCGGAAATGGCCTACGAATTCATCGCCTCGATGCTGAAGGAAGGGGCGGGAACGAAAGGAATGAAGTTCTTCCCGCTGGTCTTCTCGCTCTTCATGTTCGTCCTGACGGCAAACCTGCTCGGCATGGTTCCGTATTTCTATACGGTCACCAGCCAGATCATCGTCACCTTCGCTCTGGCGCTGCTCGTCATCCTCACCGTCATTCTCTACGGCTTGATCAAGCACGGCTTCGGCTTCTTCAAGCTCTTCGTGCCGCAGGGTGTTCCGGGCATCCTTCTGCCGCTGGTGGTGGTGATCGAAATCATCTCCTTCCTGTCGCGGCCGATTTCGCTCTCCGTTCGTCTTTTCGCCAACATGCTGGCCGGGCATATCACGCTCAAGGTGTTCGCAGGCTTCGTCGCCTCGCTCGGAGCCCTTGGCGCGCTCGGCATCGGTGGCGCAATTCTTCCCCTCATCATGACCGTCGCCCTCACCGGTCTCGAGTTCCTTGTCGCCTTCCTCCAGGCTTACGTCTTTGCGGTGCTGACTTGCATGTACCTCAACGACGCGATCCATCCGGGTGGCCACTAAGGATAAAGACATTGGCGTCTAAGGGCGTCAGTTATTCACCGCACAACCATTTCAAAGGAGTTCAACATGGACGCGGAAGCAGCAAAGTTCATCGGCGCAGGTTTGGCTTGCTTTGGTATGGCCGGCACGGCTCTTGGCCTCGGCAATATCTTCGGCAGCTACCTGTCCGGCGCACTGCGCAATCCGTCTGCTGCTGACAGCCAGTTCGGCCGTCTGGTATTCGGCTTCGCCGTTACGGAAGCTCTGGGCATCTTCTCGCTGCTCATCGCTCTCCTCCTGCTCTTCGCCGTCTGATATCAGCGGCGTCATAGATCACGGTTCGCGGTCAGCGAGCCGTGATTCTTTGTATTTGCAGACCACCTGGAGGTGAGCATGTTTGTGACCCCGGCATATGCTGAAGAAGCACCGCCGGCCGCCGGCGAGGTGCATACGGAAACGGGTGCGCCGAATGAAGGCCATCACGCCGGTGTTTTTCCGCCGTTTGACCATACGACGTATCCGTCACAGCTGCTTTGGCTGGTGATCACCTTCGTCATCTTCTATGTGGCCATGCAGAAGATTGTCATTCCGCGCGTTGGCGGCATCCTGGAAAGCCGGCACGACCGGATCGCTCAGGATATCGAGGAAGCTTCTCGCCTGAAGGCCGAAGCCGATGCCGCCGTCGCGACTTATGAAAGCGAATTGGCTGCCGCGCGCGCCAAGGCGAATTCGATCGGCGCAAGCGCCCGCGATGCCGCCAAGGCCAAGGCCGAGGAAGATCGCAAGACGATCGAAGCCAGCCTTTCCGAAAAGCTCAAGGCTGCGGAAGCCCGCATCGCCGAGATCAAGACGAAGGCTTTTGGTGATGTCGGTGCGATTGCGGAAGA
This sequence comes from Rhizobium sp. KNZ2-6A, assembly GCF_056755475.1. Taxonomy (NCBI): domain Bacteria; kingdom Pseudomonadati; phylum Pseudomonadota; class Alphaproteobacteria; order Hyphomicrobiales; family Rhizobiaceae; genus Rhizobium; species Rhizobium sp. KNZ2-6A. Next base: position 10,330 of record NZ_JBNDIC010000075.1, read on the forward strand.
AACTGCTTCCGCTGTCGTCGAGCAGCTGGTCGGCAATGTCGCCGGCAAGGCTGATGTCGCTTCGGCTGTCGCCGCAGCGTCTGCGAAGCGGGAGGGCTAAGTTATGACTTTTGGTCTTGACGAAACTTTCTTTGCATTCGTCGCGCTCATCATCTTCATCGGTCTCGTCGTCTACCTGAAAGTTCCGGGCATGATGGCGAAGTCGCTGGACGACCGCGCCGACCAGATCCGCAACGAACTCGCTGAAGCCAAGCGCCTGCGCGAAGAGGCCCAGCACCTGCTGGCCGAATATCAGCGCAAGCGCAAGGAAGCTGAGGCTGATGCAGCGAATATTGTTGCCGCAGCCGAGCGCGAAGCCGACATGCTGACGACGGAAGCTCGGAAGAAGACGGAGGAATTCGTCGCCAACCGTACGGCTGTCTCCGAGCAGAAGATCAAGCAGGCCGAAGCCGACGCGATGAAGGCGGTTCGTTCCGCCGCTGTCGATCTGGCGATCGCCGCTGCTGAATCGGTGCTTGCGAAAAAGGCTGATGGCAGCATCCAGTCCGGCCTCTTCAACGATGCCGTCAAGGAAGTGAAGACGCGGCTGAACTGAGCGCGCGGAACATCGAAATTCGAAAACCCGCTTCGGCGGGTTTTTTTTGGTGGGGGGGACGCCGTCACGTCGGGGTCGATTCCTGTCGTATGAGGCCGGTTCAATGCGCAGTTTTGCGCAGGAGATTAGTCCTCATGGTGAGGTGCGCAGGCTCCTGAGCTTGTCGAAGGCGCCGGAGCCTCGAACCGCGAGGGCGGCTGCTGAAGCACCGCAGTCAAATCCCTGACTTGATAGTGGCCATCCGATTTCTCATAGGTTGATCATCGCCGCGATAAACGGCTAGATCAGGAGATCAAGGGGAGGACAGATGCAGCCAACAATAGACGAAGAGCCATTTCGCCAAGGCCATCTTATCGTAAGGCCGGTCCGCCCCTGGACACCTGGCGTTCATGCTCTATTGGCCGCCTTGCCGCTGCATGGCTTTGATGCCGCCCCGAAGCCGGACGGGTTCGATGACGTCTGGGAAAGAGTGACCTATCTGCCCGGTGTCTCGGGCGATCTCGATGGCAATATCGAGATGCGCTCGGCGAAGGCCTTGCAATCGGCCGCGCGATTGCTGCGCCGGTATCATCATAGTTCCGCGCTGGTCTTGCACGATCTTGCTGTGGCTTGCTTCTGGCAGCTACCGTCCCGTCTGCCCTCAGAGGTCATCTGCCATGGCGACTTCGCACCCTATAATGTCGTCATGAACGACGACGAGGTGACCGGGATCATCGATTTCGAGGCTGCCCATCCCGGTCCACGGCTTTGGGACCTGGCCTATGCGGTCTATCGCTGGGCGCCATTGTCCTCGAGCATGGCGGTGGAGGGATTGGATAGGCTCGCCAGCCAGATCCAGCGTGCGCGCATCTTCGTCGATGCCTACGGGTTGCCGCTTGAGGAGCGCAGTTCACTTCCGGCCGCCATTATAGAGCGGCTCGAAGCGCTGTTGGCCTTCATGGAACAGGAAGCTGCGCGCGGCATCGCGCGTTACCGCCGCAACCTGCAGGATGGGCATGACCGGATCTACAGGGAAGATATCGCCTATATTGCGAAATGGTCGCCGGAGATCGTCGCAGGGCTGACGAATTGAGATCTCAGACGGCTTCCTTCTTGAGCGGGCGGAAGCTCATGCGATGCAGGGAGCAGGGACCGTGTTGCTCGATGCCGGCGCGATGCTGAGGAGTGCCGTAGCCGGCATGGGCGGCAAAGCCATAGGCGGGGAAGACCACGCCCGCGCGGGCCATCATCCGGTCGCGCGTCACCTTGGCGACGATCGAGGCGGCTGCGATCGAGAAAGAGCGCGCATCGCCCTTGACCACGGCTTTCCCGGGACAGGCGAGTCCTGCGGGCACATCGAGCCCGTCGGTCAGCACATAGCTTGCCGGCACTGCCAGCCCGCAAATGGCGCGGCGCATCGCATCCAGGCTTGCCTTGCGGATATCGGTCGTGTCGATGCGGGTGGCGCTCGATGAAGCAATGGAGATCGTCGCCGTAGCGAGGATCTCGACGAATAGTTCCTCGCGTCTGGCGGCTGTCAACTGCTTGGAATCGTTCAGCCCATTCGGAATGCGCTCGGGATCGAGAATGACGGCGGCGGCCACGACCGGCCCCGCGAGCGGGCCTCTGCCAGCCTCATCTGCCCCGGCAACCGGCCAATGTCCGGCGCGTCGCGCGATCAGTTCCAGCTCGAAGGTCGGGACGAGCGGGATGTCCTCGAATAGCATTGGAGAATCGGGTGGTGTGCTGCGTAACATGCGGCGAAACTCGCACACCACCCGATCTCCTGCAAGCCCCCGGTGGATCAGGGCGGCGAACCCAGGGGCTTTTCCAGCGGGGTCAGGGAAAACCCGCAAGGAATGTCAGAGCAGCGACAGCTGGACGCCGCTGCCGTCAGGCGGCACGAACAGGTCGTCGCGCAATGCGATATTGCGACGCGTGAGCTCGAGCCGGCGCGTCGCCATTTCGAAGCGGCGGCTGATCTGCCAGGCATAGGGGCCGGCGCCCTTCATGCGCTTGCCGAATTCTGCATCGTAATCCTTGCCGCCGCGCATCGAGCGGATCAGCGACATCACATGGCGATAGCGGTCAGGATAGTGCTGCAGCAGCCAGTCGCGAAACAGCGGGCTTACCTCCAGCGGCAGCCGCAGGATGACATAGCTTGCCTCCAGCGCGCCGGCGGCCTTGCCGGCGTCGAGAATACGCTCGATCTCATGGTCATTGAGCGCCGGGATGATCGGCGCCACCATAACCGACGTGCGAATGCCGGCCTCGCTGAGCGCCTGGATCGCCTCCAGCCGCCTCGGCGGGGTTGCTGCCCGCGGCTCCATGGTGCGCGCGAGCTTCCGGTCGAGCGTCGTCACCGACAATCCCACCCGTACCAGGTTCTTGGCTGCCATTTCCTGGAGAATATCGATATCGCGCATGATCAGCGCCGATTTGGTGACGATGGCAACCGGGTGGTTTGTCCGATTCAGCACTTCGAGGATCTGGCGCATGATCCGCCATTCCTTTTCGATCGGCTGATAAGGGTCGGTATTGGTACCGATAGCGATGACACGCGGCTTGTAGCCGGGCTTTGCCAGCTCGCGCTCCAGCAGCTTGGCAGCATCCGGCTTGGCAAATAGCTTCGTTTCGAAATCCAGCCCGGCGGACAGGCCCATATAGGCATGCGTCGGCCGCGCGAAGCAATAGATGCAGCCGTGCTCGCAGCCGCGATAAGGGTTGATGGAACGATCGAAGGAAATATCGGGGGATTCGTTGCGCGTGATTGCGGTGCGCGGCTTTTCCACCTGCACTTCGGTCTTGAAGGGCGGGAGCTCTTCCCATGTCTGCCAGCCGTCGTCGACGGTCTCACGCTGCTGCGGCTCGAACCGGCCGCTCGGATTCAATCCGGCACCGCGTCCGCGTCGGCGTTCCGCGTCGACCCTGAGACCGGCGTCGGCGATCAAAGCATTGGCAACATCTGCCGTATTGGCAGGCGCGAATGCGGCCTGCCCTGCAAGGGACTGCTCGTTCATCGGTAGCTCCAAGGCGGTTCATGCCATCGCATGCCGCGTCTAAGATGATTAAATTCCTATCCGACAAGTGAGAACATTGCAAGAACAAAAATCTGGAATCACCATCTTGCGCTTCACGCATTCGAGACATTTGATGACGGCGTGCCGCGGTTTCGAGGTGATGCATCAGGCTTTTCTTAAACGTTCCGGCTCAAGGGTTAGGCGCTGGCAATAAATTGTGCGTCGCTCTATAAATGGGCAATGTTGACGGTCATCATAGAATGCCAGGATCACGAACCCGAACTGGCGCAGACATTGGCGGCATTGGTGGCAGGCGCGGTCGAGGGGCTGGTCTGCGATGTCGTCGTGCTCGATCACGGTTCCAGGGACGGCACCTCGCGGGTGGCGGATGCCGCGGGATGCCGCTTTTATTCGCAGTGGGATATCAAGGACATATTGCGTTCGGCGCGCGGCGACTGGCTGCTGCTGGTCGAGCCGGGTGCGCGGCCGCAGGCGGGCTGGATCGACGAGATCGCGGAATATGTCTCCCTGAACAAGGCGCCGGCCCGCTTCACCGCATCGCGCGGTTATCGCCGGCCTTTCCTGCAGCGCATTCGCAGAGGTACGCCACCCTTGGAGCTGGGATTGCTTTTGTCGAAGGCTCAGGCCGTCGCCGCTGCCAGAACCGGCATGCGGCTGGCCGAATTCGCAAAGGGGCGCAAGGGCCGCAGCCTTTCAAGCGAGCTCATCCCCTCGTGGGTGGCGCGGGCGGCTCGATAGCGCTGGGTGCTCCATTCCAGATTTCATTTGAAAAGCTGCAAATACCTGCGATAATTTTCCTGTGGCGGCACCTTACGCGTGTCGCGTCGGGCGGTCGACCATAAGATGCCGATATGCGGCGGAACAGGTCAGCGGCACACTCCTTGTCCGCCGGGATACCGGCGAAAGGAGGTGCGTCATGAAACGCACGATGCTTTACCGCCTCATGGCAATGGCTCTCATGTTAAGTGCAATCCTTTTTCCCGGCATTGCTGCCTCCCAAGCGAAGCTGGTTTGCGCCCAGCGCGTCGATATCGTCGCCTTTCTTGGCGACCATTTCTCCGAAAAGCTTTCGGCGGTCGGTAAGCTCGATCGCGATACGATCGTGGAGATCTACGCCGCCGCGAGTGGTAGCTGGACGCTATTGATCAGCGACGCCTCGGGCCGCAGCTGCATCATCCTCAGCGGTGACAATTGGGAATTGGTTCCTATCTTGCCGGGGCCGAAGGCATAGGGGCTGATAGTGTAATTATACGGTCGAGCCGGCGCCGCGCTTCAGATGCTCGTCGAGGCGCGGCATGATCTCCACGAAATTGCAGGGCATATGGCGATAATCGAGCTGCGCCTTGAGGATGCCGTCCCAGGCATCCTTGCAGGCACCCGGAGAGCCCGGCAGCACGAAGATGAAGGTGGCGTTGGCGACACCGCCGGTCGCCCGTGACTGGATCGTGGCCGTACCGATCTTATCGTAGGAAATGCGGTGGAAGACCTCGGAAAAGCCGTCCATGCGTTTCTCGAACAGTGGCTCCAGCGCTTCGGGCGTGACATCGCGGCCAGTGAAGCCGGTGCCGCCGGTGGTGATCACCACGTCGACCGCTTCGTCCTTCGTCCAGGCTTCCACCTGCGCGCGGATGTGCTCCTTGTCGTCGGGAACGATGGCGCGGGCCGCCAGCCTATGGCCGGCTTCGGCAATGCGCGCGACCAGCGTATCGCCGGACTTGTCGTCTGCAAGCGTGCGCGTATCGGAAACGGTCAGCACCGCGATGCCGACGGGAATGAAGGATCTTTCGCTGACTGGACCTGCCATCATGCCTCTCCCGCAATCGTTTCCGTCACCTGGAAATACCAGTCCGGCTTCTGCCTGTGAAGGGAGGAGGCGGCAGCCTCCGCCTGCTCGGCGCTTTCGAAAATCCCGAAGCAGGTAGCGCCGGAGCCGGACATCCGGGTCACGATCGGCTGCTGGCTTTCGATCAGACCGGAAAGCATCGAAATCTCGCTGCAGATCGAACGTGCCGGCGGTTCGAGATCGTTGCGCAGGTTCCGGATCACTTCGATCCACTCGCTGGAGCCGCGCGGCATCTGCGTCGGAAACAGCAGCGGCGGGTTGTCCTTGCGGGAGAGATGGCGAAACACGTCCGGCGTGGAGACGCCGACGAGCGGATTGCCGAGAACCATGGGAAAGGAGGGAAACGCCGGCAGCAAGCCTATCGCCTCACCGATCCCGCGCGCCACGAGCGGTTGGCTGGCAAGGCACATCGGCACGTCGGCGCCAAGCTTCAAGGCGATGGCCGTGACCTTCTCGTCAGGCAGCGTGACCTGCCATAGCCGCATCAGCCCGCGCAATGTCGCGGCCGCATCGGCCGAGCCGCCGCCGATACCCGATGCGATCGGCAGGTTCTTTTCCAGATGGATATGAACGGCGGGTGCATCGAAGCCGGCCGCATGGGCGGCCCGCCGCAGCAGATCACGCGCCTTGAGCACGAGATTGTCACCAGCCTCGGCATCGGCGGAAAGAAGCGGGCCGAAGCGCCCGGAAAGGCTGAATTCATCACGATCGCCGGCACGAAAGGCGAGGCGATCGCCGTGGCGGGCAAAACTGACAAGCATGTCGAGCAGATGATAGCCGTCGGCGCGACGGCCGGTCACATGCAGCGCGAGATTGATCTTTGCGGGCGCTTCCTCCGTGAGGTCGAAATCGCTCGCTGCCAAGACCGTGTTCATCGGAAGTCTTAAGACTTCTTGTCAACCGGCGCCGGCGCGTTCGTGTCGGGCGACGGAGCCGGCGCGGGATCGGGTAGCTTGCTCTTGTCGACGGTCCGCGGATCGTTATCGAGCACGGGCAGGCCCTTCTCGACCTTTTCCTTGATCCTCGGAATATCGGCTTCTTCCGGCTTCGAGGCGAGTGCACGGTTCCACTGATAGACGGCTTCGAGCTTGCGGTTGACACGCCAGTAGGCGTCGCCCAGGTGATCGTTGATCGTCGGATCGCCGGCCTTCAGCTGCGCTGCCCGTTCCAGCTCGTTCACCGCATCGTCGAAGCGGTTCAGGCGGAAATAGGCCCAGCCGAGCGAGTCGACGATATAGCCGTCATCCGGCTTCAGGTCGACGGCCTTCTTGATCATATCCAGGCCCTGGTCGAGGTTCATGTTCATGTCGACCCAGGAATAGCCGAGATAGTTCAGCACCTGCGGCTGATCCGGGTTGAGCTCCAGCGCCTTCTTGAAGTTCGGCTCGGCATCGGCCCATTTCTTCAGCCGCTCATAGGCGATGCCGCGCTGGAAGAACACGGCCCAATCGCTGCGCTTCGGCACCGGGCCGATGATTTGCGCGGCTTTGTCGTAGTTCTCGGCCATGGCCTGGAAATCCTTGGCGTCGGAAAGGACACTGCCATAGGCGAGATAGCTACGAACGTCGTTAGGATCGGAATCGATCAATGCTTTCAGATGTTTGCGAGCATCGTCGACCTTGCCGGACTGGGCAAGCGCAAGGCCGAGCTGCAGCTCGGAAATGCGAGCCATCGGCGAATCATCAGGCACCTTCTTGTAGAAGGCGATGGCGCGATCGGTCTGCTCCTGCTTTTCGGCCAGTCCACCGAGAAGAACCAGCGTATCGGCGGCTTTCGGATCGAGCGAATTGGCAATCTGCAGGTAGAGCGAGACGACATCTTCGGCACCGTCGCGGTTCAGCGCGGCACCGATGGTGAAGAGAACGGCGGCCGCGCCCTGGCTCGCATTGGTAACCTGCTGATCCGGCGTATTGCCCTTGGTGATGCTGTCGCGCAGCGCATTGAGCGGTGCATAGTTGCTGACGAGGTTGTCGCCGACCGAGATCGCATCCAGTGCCTTCTGCTTGTCACCGGCCTTGGCTTCGAGGCGTGCAAGCGCCATGACCGCGCGCATGAAGGTATCGGGAGCCGTTGCGCCGCCCGTTTTGTCGAGGATCGCGTCGTTGAGATGCGAGCGTGCCGATTTGAGGTCACCCAACGTAAGCGCGATGGCGCCGGCATGATAGTTCTTAAAGATGTTGAACCAATCCGGGCCCTTCATCTTGTCGATCATCGAGATCGCTTCCTTGCCGCGGCCGGATCCGGCGCGGGCCCAGGCGGAGACCAGGTTCGTCATCATCCGGTCCAGATCGTTCGGACCGTTATATTTGAGGATTTCCTGCGCGGTGCGGTATTCGTGGCGGCGGATGGCATCCATGCCGCGCACGATCGTGGTGACGCGCTCGACGGAAGAATCGCTTTTCAGCTCGTTGGCGTATTTGACACCCTCTTCCAGATTGCCGTTGAGCAGCAGCGAGATCATCAGCCGCTGGCGGATTTCCGGATTGCTGGGGTCGATCATCAGCGCCTTCTTATAAAGCGCGACGGCGGTGTCGTAGTCGTGGTCGACATCGGCCGTGCGGGCAGCGAGGAACGCGCCTGCGAAGGTATCGACGCTGTCGGGATCGAAAGCAACCGGCGCGCTGGCTTCCGGCGCTGCTGCTGCCGGCTTATCCTCTGCGCGCGCGCCAGTCAGGGCGGACATCGAAAGGATTGCCGCCAAGGCTACGCCCGAAAGGAAACGGATGGCAAGTCTCTGCCGCATTAGAAAGCCTTTCATCAAGGGAATGGCCGGCGAAGTCGCCGGCGGCACAACGCATTCGTGTCAACTGATTCACAACAGGATGGCTTTTTTGAAGCGGCCCTGCAAGAAATTCGGGTCGCCGCTATCAATTAACGCGTTCGATGCAGAAATCGATCACTTCGAGAAGTGCCGATTTCCAGGGCGTTTCCGGCAGGGGCGCCAGAGCGTCGCGCGCGATGGTGCCGTAGTGCACGGCACGGGCAATTGTGTCGGCCAGCGCGCCGTATTTCGTGATCAGGCCTAGGGCCTTTTCGAGATTCTCGTCGCTGTTGCTGCCGGTTTCGATGGCGTCACGCCAGAAGGCGCGCTCCTTCTCGGTGCCGCGGCGATAGGCCAGAATGACAGGCAGCGTGATCTTGCCTTCGCGGAAATCGTCGCCGACATTCTTGCCGAGATCAGCAGCCTTGCCGCCGTAGTCCAGCGCATCGTCGACGAGCTGGAAAGCGAGGCCGAGATTGGTGCCGTAGGACTTCAGCGCATTGCGCTCCGCCTTGCCGGCATTGGCGACGATCGGGCCAACTTCGGCGGCAGCGGCAAACAGCGCTGCGGTCTTGGCGCGGATGACAGAAAGATAATCATCCTCGGTCGTTTCCATATTCTTGGAGACGGAGAGCTGCAGCACTTCGCCTTCGGCGATGACGCAGGCAGCCGAGGACAAGACGTCGAGAGCATCGAGCGAGCCGACTTCCACCATCATGCGGAAAGCCTGGCCAAGCAGGAAGTCGCCAACCAGAACGCTTGCCTGATTGCCCCAGATCATGCGGGCGGTGGACTTGCCACGGCGCAGATCGCTTTCGTCGACTACATCGTCATGCAGCAGCGTGGCCGTATGCAGGAATTCGACTGAGGTCGCGAGCTTGATGTGATTATCGCCCTGATAGCCGTAAAGCGCGGCGGAAGCGATCGTCAGCATCGGCCGCAGGCGTTTGCCGCCGGAGGAGATGAGATGCTCGGCAACCTCGGGGATCATCTGCACATCGGAGCCGGCCTTGGACAGGATGAGCTGATTGACGCGTTCCATGTCCGCCTTGGTCAGATCCACCAATGGCTTGATGGATGCCAGTTTATTCTTGCTTTCTTCCAGCGGTATCACGACGCCCAACGATCCGGACTCCTGTTCATTTTCTGCAAAGCACAATAAGAAGGGGCGAAAGAGGCGGCAAGAGGCGAATTGTCTCGTCGCGTAAATTTGACAGGAATTCTAGGGCTTATGCACGAGCTGATCCGCACCAACGACCCGGTCCTTCTCTCCTTTGCGGAGAGCCTGATGAAGGATGCCGGAATTCATTGCCTGGTGGCGGATCAGGCGATGAGCATCCTGGAGGGTTCGCTCGGCATGCTACCACGCCGTTTTCTGGTGGAGGACGGGCGTGCGGACCAGGCGCGGCGCATCCTGATCGATGCCGGTCTCGGCGACGAGCTGCGCCCGGCGCAGAGCTGAGGTCCGCGATGACCGGCAACCCCTCGGAAACCATCGATGCCTTTCATCGCGGCGCTTTCCATATCGTGCAGCCGAAGGGCAGGGGGCATCGCTCCGGCATGGATGCCATGCTGCTGGCGGCACTCGTGGCCGACGACCGCACGATCAGGGTGGCCGATCTCGGCGCGGGCGCGGGGGCGGCCGGAATGGCCGTCGCGTCTCGCCTCGACCAGGCGGAGGTCGTGCTGTTCGAGCGCTCGCCCGATATGGCCGAGTACGCCCGCAAAAGCCTGCTTCTGCCGGAAAATGCCCGTTTTGCCGACCACGTCTCCGTCATCGAAGCCGATGTGACCCTGACCGGCAAGGAGCGCAACGAGGCGCGCCTTGTCGATGACAGCTTCCATCACGTCATCATGAACCCGCCCTTCAACGACGCCAGCGACAGGCTGACGCCCGATGCCTTGAAGGCCGAGGCGCATGCCATGACGAATGGGCTGTTCGAAAAATGGATCCGCACGGCAGGCGCGATCATGATCCCCGGCGGCCAGCTCTCGCTGATTGCGCGGCCGGAATCCATCGGCGAGATCATCGCCGCCTGCGGCCGCCGCTTCGGCGGTATCGAGATCACGCCGATCCATCCGCGCCAAGGCGAAAACGCCGTGCGCATCCTGCTAACCGGAATAAAAGGGTCGCGGGCAAGGCTTGCGCTGCGGGCGCCGCTGATCATGCACGGCGAGGGGACGCATAAATTTTCCGATTTTATCGACGATCTGAACAATGGCCGCGCCGCCTATCCGCGCCGATAGCCTATCCTTCGCTTAAGGATCAGGGCACGAAATACGATCCGCGATGTTGCGTTTGCCGTTTCCATGCATACATCACGGGGCAGCAAACATCATGATTCAGGGATGACGAATGGTTGAGTTCTTGAGACGCATGCTTCCGAAGCGCTTCCGCAAGGAGCGGGTGATTGTCCCCATTGTCCGGTTGAGCGGCGTCATTTCTTCCGGCGGCGGACCGCTGCGGCAATCGCTGAATCTCGCGGGCGTGTCGCAGGCGCTTGAAAAGGCTTTCGACATAAAGACAGCGCCTGCCGTTGCCATCATCGTCAATTCGCCGGGCGGCTCTCCGGTGCAATCGCGGATGATCTACAATCGCATTCGCGATCTTGCCGCTGAGAAAAACAAGAAGGTTCTGGTCTTCGTCGAGGATGTCGCTGCGTCCGGCGGCTATATGATCGCGCTCGCGGGCGACGAGATCATTGCCGACGCCACCTCCATCGTCGGTTCGATCGGCGTCGTTTCCGGCGGCTTCGGTTTTCCCGATCTGTTGAAGAAGATCGGCATCGAGCGGCGCGTCTATACCGCCGGCGAGAACAAGATGATCCTTGATCCGTTCCAGCCGGAGAAGGAAAAGGACATCGAATATCTGAAGAGCCTGCAGCTCGAGATCCACAAGGTCTTCATCGACATGGTGCTCGAACGGCGGACTGGAAAGCTCTCCGCGGACGAAACGGTGTTCTCCGGCCTGTTCTGGACCGGCAGTCGCGGGTTGGAGCTTGGCTTGATCGACGGCCTCGGCGACATGCGCCAGGAATTGAGGAAGCGTTTCGGCGACAAGGTCAAGCCCACATTGATTACCACGCCGCGCAGCCTTTTCGGCCGCAAGGCTCCGGGCGTTTCGCTTGGCGGTATGGACGGCCTCGGCGCCGGGCTCGCATCCGGGCTTGCCGAAGCGGCAGAGGAAAAGGCATTGTGGAGCCGGTACGGATTGTAGTCGGGAGCGCTGCCTGATGCCCCAAATCATCTTCTTCATCATCGCCGTCGGCGGCATCTGGTTCCTGTATCGCCGCTTCGTGCGCGATGCCCGGAGGCTCGCCGAGAAATCCCGCCGCGCCGAAACGGAACGCCGCACCGGCGCCATGGGAACCCTGGTCAAGGATCCGAAGACGGGTGAATATCGTGTGAAGCGCGAGGATGAATGACAGTGGCGATCAATGACGAGAAACGGCTGAAGATACTGGAAAAGCTCAGGACTTTTAAGCTGAAGCTGCCGGATGATTGGACGTTCAATCGTGAAGAGGCTAACGCACGGTTTGATGAAAACGCTAGCGTCGCTGCTTTATCCGCTCCCCCAGTCCGCGCCCGCGTAGCTGATGCAGATGATGTTAACGGTCGCGGTCTGTTCGTTGACCGTGAAGCAGACGACTGCTTTTTCTGCCGCAGGAATAGCGCGTAAACCGGGATAGATGTCGTCGCGTATCGTTCCGATATGGGAAAATCGGTCAGCGAGTTCAATTTACTTTCGATTTGCTCGATCTTGCTTTCGGCTATGGCGTAGCCTGCATATTCCCCAATCAGTATCGTGATATTAAAAAGGTCGTCTCGAACGAGGGGATGGCGATGAATCTCATACGCCATTCTGCTTCTCATCCATTTTCTTGCGGATGAGAGCTCGGACGTCGTCAAATAAAGTGTCGCCCTTTAGTGGTATCCATTGATCCTCAGGCAGTTCCATCCGGCGGCGAATTTCGTCCGCCATATCGGAAACCGCATTGGCCGGCGCATCATCATGGTGCCTTATCT
>NZ_JBNDIC010000076.1:0-22554 GCF_056755475.1 Rhizobium sp. KNZ2-6A
GCATCGTTTTGCGCCGCGCAGCGAAAAGCATATGGATCGCGTCTTCAATGAAGCCGAGAACGCCGCTCTTAAGGCGGTCCAGCCGGATTCATGATCCTGGTTATGACCAGTCGTGGCATCATTCTGATACATCGAATGATACTGGCTCGCCGCGAACGGGTGTGACAACTATCAATTGGAAGCTGTGCACGAGACGCGCTCAATGGACCATTGGCTAAAAGCCGATGGTTTGAAGAAGGGGTAGATTGAAAGTGCGTGTAAAAAGTTCACAGTGGCAGTTCGAAGGGTCACGGTTTTGGCACGAGCGGAGCGGGCTGATCGTCCATGTCGAGTTCATATTTTCCGAAGCGGCGAATATGCTTGCGGGTGTAGGGGGGCTGAAGGCGGCGGCGAGCTCCGGCGTGACCTGATGTCCGTGGTGGCCTTGGAGGCAAGGGCCTCTGTCAAGTCGGCGACATTTGAAAGCATGATGGCGTTGGCGACCAGGCTGGCATATTTGATCTGCTTTTCCTGCTCGACCGGCTCGCCGCTCTTGATGACGGGGCCGTCGAAGGTGATCCAATCGAGGAAATCGTTGAGGGATTCGATTTTCTTGGTTTCGGCGCGAATTGTGCGCCGGATCCCGGGATTGGCGATATAGCGCAGCAAAAACAGCGTGTGCTCGACCCAGCCGAGTTCGCGGAAGGCTTGATAAGGAACACGTTCGATGACGCCAGCGTATCGACGGTAACCCCACTGCCATCAAGGTCGAGAAGCCTCGCCCTTGGCTCCACCGGCTCCGCCGCCGGTCGCACTAACGGCGCGCAATCATCGGGAACTTGGCTCAGATTATCTCGGGCTGGCAGGGGCAAGGAAATGAAGGCTTCCTGGCCCTCTCATCAGGTTGCTTCACAATTTTAGTTTTGGAGTGGTGTCGCCGCCACCATTCAGGGTTTGTTGGACCGACTTCACCAGAGCTGCTCTGTGCGCAAAGATCCGTTTGGCGTCCACAAGCTCGAAATTTACGAAGTCGGCTCGGGCGCTGCCAGTGAATTTCACCATTAGAAACGCCGTACACTTTTCGTCGTTGACAATGGTTTCTGTCGGTGCGTAACCACCATATCCCACGATTGTCGTCCATTTTTCGGCAATGGCAGCGCAGGGTTGTAACGCAGTGAAAATGCTTTTGTTGTTCTTATACTCTGGATTGACCTGAGGTTCATACGGATTCAAAGTAGAAGGATATTTGAAGTGGCCGCCGCTACCAAAAGCGTATAGGGCGTATTCTAATGTGCTACCTGTTCTTCTAACGAAGCTTGGAGGGCCATATTTTTCATTGATTTGATTGAGGAATGCTTGAGGAGAGATATTTTCATTCTGTCTAAATTTAATTTTTCTTGTGACGGCCAAGGCTCTGTCGTCGAAAAGGTGGGTACTGAGGTAAACATCCACGACTTCCGCATGATCTTCTTTGGTGAAAACAAAGGGATCACGATCGTAGGCGCCTGTTCTTAGGACGTCGACATAATCAATGTTATACTGGGCGCCTTTCGATGATGAAATGACACCGCTTCGGCGCTGCTCCACGGCATCCTCGCCATCGATTTCCTTCAGCTTCGTCCTTATTTCATCGACGGTTTGTCCCGGCTGAATACCAAGGATGTCAAAACTGATATTTTTCGGAGCGTTGGCGCCGGGCGGATCCTTGTTGATCACGGGCAATTCGGCCGTCACACCGCTTCCCATTGATACGAAAAAGGCGATCGTTGTCAGTATTTTCATGTTTTTCATGAAGTATCCTGTCATCCTTCTACGATAGGTCTATTCAAGGATTGTTGAAAATTTTGCCAACACCTCATCCATGATTGCGACCGGTACGGTTTCCAGTTTGCGGCCGCGTCGGGAGGCGATATCCAGAGCGCGGGGCTGATCACAGCGAACAACGCCCGTCGTTTGTGTTCCCACTCCCATGAGCGAGACGGTGAAGCCGGCAGTGCGGGCAAAGTTGCCGCCGCTTGTGACAGGCAGAACCACAAGGGTTTTCGTCAGTCTATTGAACGCGCCCGGCGATACGACGAGGACCGAGCGCGTTCCCTGTTGCTCGTGGCCGGACGTCGGGTCGAGCGAGACGAGATAAATGTCGCCACGCTCCATCACAGCAGCTCGCTGCCGATCGGCTTCGCATCGAGCCATTCGCGGTCTTCGGCGGTCAGCTCAGCCGAGGGATCACATTGGGCCAGAAGTTCATCGAGGGTGTAACGCGGCCGCGCGGCCGGCTCGACCACGAGGCGGCCATTGTCCACGGCCAAGCCGACCTTGGCCCCGGCCGTGAGATGCAGAACATCAAGCAGCGCCGGAGGAACGGCCAGCATGATCGAGCCGCCGACCCTGCGCAGATTGGTTGTGTGCATATACGTCTCCATCAGTTATACTGAAATATAACTTTGTGGTCGCTTTGCTCAAAGGAGATCGAGAAAACGTGTAAAGCCGATCACAAGGGTGATTGCTTATACCGATCTGGATAGGCCTAGGTAATCCTCCCATTCTTAACGGGGCTCTGCGGTAGAATTCACGCGGCCATTTTCAGGTCTGTGCGGGCGTTATGCCGTTGATGCCGATATTGAGCGTTCATTGTTGAAGATCCATAGCCACTGTGTGGCGAAATCCGGCACCTCCGCTCGATGCTTTCAATAATGTATTGGTCGAGCCATTCATGTCGAATGGTGCGATTGTATCGCTCGATATATACATTCTATTGCAGCTTTCCTGGCTGGATGTGCTCAAATGCCGATACTCGCTATCATCATGCATGGCATGATGCATTGTATGATGCTGACAGTAGCGCCATCCTAAAGCCTCCATTCGCCGGTCTCGATCAAAATCGGCTGATTCTGCCCTGAGATATCGCATCATTGGAAAGTGGGCTGTTCGTTGCGCTCACACTCTGATCGCATGTTTGCGGTGATATCCTGTAATCGCAACGAACTCATCTACGATCCTTTGCTTATCCGCCCGACAGCTCGATCGATATCGCTCGATGATTGCCCCAACCAGTTCCGTCCGTGTCGCTACGCTGATCCGCCGTGCCATCCATCCCCCAAGCCGGGACCGCGAACCATGACCATCCCAACCGGAGCATCAACACTATCGGTAACATTTTGCTTGAGGCAATGCGGGGTCAATTCCTCGATTCGCTTGACAGGGGTGTTGATCGCATGTCCAGGCGACTCATGTCCTTCCGCTATGGAAGCTTCCGGGATTTTTGCCAACTCGCCACCTGGCTGGCTGCGATCTTAACTAGATTGCCAATGGTCAATTCCATGTCGGCGTCGTGGATGCCCCAGTTCGACAATAGCATCGGACCCACGTAGACGTGGCCGGGTACGTATCGCTCACGTACATCTTTGCGCCGATTCGCCCTGATGAAGCTCACCGCCAGATAACCTGCGCCGTCCGCGCGAGTAACACATCGCGCCTTAAGAAAGTCTGGAAGCTCGACCAACGGTGTCTCTATCGAAAGCCCCTTCGTCCATTCGATGACATTCCGACTATCCTCAACATCCCTATTCGCGTCGAAATAGGGAATCAATCGGCCGGCATCGCCTGAAAGCATAGCAGGGTTCGAGCAATTGTTCGTCGTGCCGGAGATGCTGCTCATGCCGAAAGCCTTGCTCCATGAAGGGGGAGGCGCATCTTCAAGAAAACTTGAGAACGATATGAAGCAGCCAATCTCCGATCCGGCCGTGCATGCCTTCAAGGCCCTGAATTCATTTTGTTTCGGATCCATCGCCGACGTGGCGATCACTACCCCTGCGAGATGCGCGGAAACCAATCTCTGCTGGATTGGTTTGTCGTCTATCTCAGCCTTGATCAAATCCCTGAGGATGAACGATCCCTGGCTGTGGCCTATGAGAATCACACCTCGGCCGTTATTCTCATGGGCCAGATAGTATTTCCACGCGGCGAGGACGTCTTCGTAGGCCGTCTTGTACTGCAGAGATGAAGCCATCACCGCATTCGGATCGAACTCCCTGAGATTGGTGGCATAAGCGGCCATCGTCTTCAATGTGACCTGTCTGTACATCGGCGCAAACAAACGGCACGCATTGGCGTAGCGGGCAAACTGTGTGCGCACCCGGCCGAATTGGGGGCTTTCCTGAGTCAGATCACTGATATCGGAGTCTTGCATGGATACGGTGGGATAAACATAGAAGCAGTCTACAGGCTTGTCCGACAACGGTCGAAGAAAGGCTTCTATCTTCCCTCCTCCCTCCGGTGCAATCACCGTGGCGTTTATATCGATCGCACAGGCATCGAATCTGCCGGGTTTGCACAACCAACTGCTCTCGGATGAATAATCGGGAGGCTCTTGCATTCCCGCCGCCGCAGTGAATGCGGGCGTAAAGACACTGAGGGATAGTACGAGTAAAAGCTGAGTGATGTTCATTCGATTCTTCTCGCGAGACGCCGCGCTAGAGTGTCCCAGGCTTTCCGAAGAAGTATCCTTGAAACCCATCCGCGCCGACATGCAGGGCCCGTTGAAAGTCGCGCTCGGTCTCGACGCCTTCGATGACGACTTTCTTCCCTAGGAAGCGGGCTTTCAGCATAAGATCGCGAAGGACATCCTCGTCCTCAGCGTCTGAAAGTCTCAGAAACGAGCCGTCGATCTTGACAATGTCGACACAGGATTGCTGCGTGAACGCGACGGCGCTGTAGCCTGCTCCAAAATCATCGAGAGCTACTCGGACACCAGTTGCTCTCATGGCGGCAACAAAAGCGCTGCTCTGCTCGACCCCGGGCGGCATCGCGGTTTCAGTAATCTCGATCACTAGCCGCTTTGCGATATCTCGATTGAATAGAAGCTCAGACAGTAGCGAACTCCACCAGAGATCGTTGGTCGCAGAGAGCGCGGAAATATTGCATCCGAGAACATCCATTGGACGACGGAGCAGTTCGGTCACGACCTTGCTCACGATCTCACGATCAAAAGCCCGCGTCAGCCTAAGCCGCTCCATGGCGGTTATATAATCGGCGGGCATTAAAAGCCGCCCATCATCATCCGCAAGACGAAGCAGGCATTCCCGATAAAGAATTCTTGCGGGTTCAGTCGCATCCGTCACAATCTGCTCGACCAACAGCAACCGACCGCCTGCAATCGCGGAGTAAGCTGCCGCAAGCTCCCGCATGTCCGACCTGTATCCGGCGGAATCGAATCCCTTCGCGAACTCAGCCAAATCCTGGGTTTTTTCTATCCCGCAATAGAGACCGACAACGATCCGATCTCCGCCAACCTGGATTGGCCTAATCGAAACCGCATGCATTGCCGTTTCCACCCAATCCCATAGATCGCGCCCGCTTGCGGCTGGCCGAAGTGAAACGCCCCATGGCTGCAGCAGAACATCCCAATTCTCCGGCACAAGCACCGCTTCGAAGCGAGACCAAACTTCATGGAGCACCCATCCCGCAACGCCCTCAGAATATGCGATCTCTATATTACGCAAATTCTCGATGACGATTTCGATTTCTGTCGACCGCATCAGACAATACCTCGCACTGCCCAGCCCATGACACAACCGACAACGACCGCCGCGAGCGCCGCTCCGCCAGCAGTGAAATTACCTGCGAAGATGAAGCCCATGCACGCGCCACTCATGGCTGCGGCAGAAAGAGCCAATACGGGTGCAGCCACACCTTCGGTTTCACTGGAGTTACCGCAGTTGGCGCTTTCCCGAGCGTCCGATTGCCGTATATCGCAAATGCGAGGAATGGTTGTCCCACGGACAGCCCAGCAAGGCTGCGCGCGAGATGCATCGAGCTTTTCCGATGGGTTCCTCGTCCGCTCATTTTCCACTTCGATCGACACGACGGTGCTCGCTGTATATTTCTTGGACGCAAGAGGGATTTTTTCAGGTGTTTGACCCTGATCGACCTGCCGCCAATAGCCTGCTGGCGGGCGAGCTATAGCATAGGCGTCGCAGACCTCGGCCAACCTGCGGGCATTGACGCCAAAGCATTCCGCAATATTCTGAAGAGGATAAGCCCAGATCAGCCTGTAAAGCTCCTCCCGACTGAACTTCATCATCACTCTTGTCATTCGATATCCTAAGACTGACTATTGGTTGGCCCGCGCGCATAGTAATGTTGGATAACATTACTTGTTTGCAGCGTTTCGTCTGCTATCAATTGATAGTTTGCATATCGGTCCAGGCGTACGCCGCAACGAGAACCTGTGAAGGCCCAGATCTTCGAGCGTGCGAGCCTATCATCGCTGAGACACCGCAGACGAAAACCGCGCCGGCGATGTTGAAGAACCAGTTGAACGTGAGTCTCAGGCCTGCGTTTGAGCCTTTCCGCTCATTTTCGGCCTATGTCGTCAGTCCGGTCAAACTAGAGCGGCTCACTCCGCAACGAAACGTTCAGTGATAGAAGCTTCCAAACGTCGGTAAAGGTAAAGCCAGAGCGTCATCAACACACCACAGATTATCGGCTGCACTCTCTTCGAAGGAGCCAACGCAGCTCAGGGCACCCAACTATACATCAAAGATCTCGGCCAACGAACGCGGCTCGACTCTGGCCTGTCGGTTCAGCTTATGTCGCAAAATGGAAATGCGGCGATAGACTTCCTTACGAGTTCTCTGGATATTCCCAAGCGGTTTATGCGCATCACGCGTGCGCCATGGAGAGAATGAAAGGGGGTCCATTCGTTTTAAATTATCTTCACCTGAAATATCTTGGGAGGGTAACCGTAGCTTGGCAACTGTAACCGGCGGCGATAGCGCTTCCGACCACTCGACCGTAACATCTTCGACAGGCATTTTAGCAAGATCAACGCAGAGCTGGACCTGCACATCGAATTCAAACGACTGCTTACTTAACGCCTCCACCAAAGCGGGACGGAATACTTCCGAGGCTGACGTCAGGTCAAGCTTCTGATGTGCCAAGCTGGCAATACTATCGCTGGTTGGCCGAAACAATACCTTGGCGATATAGTCACCGTGCCGAACGGCACCCATTGTCCAATACGTGGACTGCAGCAAATTTACCGGCGAGCTACTGGCGACACGCAAGAATGCCAGCAACTCGTCCCAAGCCCACTGGTCCTCTGGAAGGGTACCTTTGCCAGTCAAGAATTCTCGCATAAATTGATGGATGCCGGCTTTTCCCCTCTCAATGTATTTGGGAGCATTGATGAAAAGGCCTTGTATGAACAGATAGTGTTCGACAGTATTGCAGAAGAAAATCGGTGCATTGATATTAGCGTAATCAAACGTTTCAGTATCAGGCTCGTCTTCCAGGAGCGTTTTTCCCGGAATCTTGAAGATCTTCACTGCCATGCCCGTCGCACTACCGAGGCCGATATCCGCACCGGTATGTGGTGAGCCGTTTGAAAAGCGAATAGCAGCCTCATGCTTTCCGGGTCGCGCATAAATACCCTGCGCGTAGGCGGAGGGCAGTCCGGAAAGAATTTCAAACTCCGCCTTCACCAGCCCATAGCCCTTCGCGTGTGCATCACGCACGGCCTGTCCATGGCCGTCGGCTTTGACTGAGCCACTTACATACGCCTCGGCGCCCGCTACGATGGTCGCAAGGCTCTTTTCGAAGTTCCGATCAATCGCCTCAACATCTGGGGAGTATTTGACAAATGAAATCACTTTTATTGCTCCGAATATAGGGGGATATAAAGTGCCCGGCGATAAATTAAGGTTCGGCAGAACCGCCGCTTTGATCCAAGCAATCGATCGAGAATGCGTCAGTTTCCATCGGCTTCTTATCTCTTCGTTATTTAGTCGAGTACTATCATTCGGTATCAATCAGCCTCTTGACCTATTGATCGAGACTCCATTTCGCGTGGGTATTCTTGGAGAATTGGCATCTTGACAAATGGGTAATATGGCTTCTCACTGATCAGAACCCATTCGTCCATTTCCCGCGTCCAATGGACATGATGCGCCAGGGTTGGTTTTCGAGCTTTCGCCAGGCATCGCAGCAATGATCGACGATGTCGTCGTGGGATTTGAAAATTCGGTTTGAGAGCCAGTTGTCGCGCATGAAGTGCCAGAGATTTTCGACCGGGTTGAGCTCCGATGACTTCGGCGGCAATGGCAGGATGGTGATGTTGCCGGGGACGACGAGATTGTTGGACATGTGCCAGCCTGCCTGATCCATGATGAGGATGGCGTGCGCGCCATCCTCGACGTGACGGCCGATTTCGGCCAGATGTTGGGTCATTGCATAGGTGTCGCACCATGGCATGACCAACGCCGCCGCCTTGCCGAGCTTCGGGCAGATTGCACCGAAGATGTAGGCCGACCTTGTGCGCTGATCGTGCGGTGCTGAAGGCCGCGTTCCGCGTCTGGCCCAACGGCGCGTGATCTTGTTCTTCTGTCCGATTCGGGCCTCATCCTGAAACCAGATTTCTATGCGTTTTCCTCGGGCTGCTCCAGTGGCAATCTCTGCCACTGCGGTGGGGAAGCTTTTTTAAAATCCTCGATGGCTTGAGGGTCTTGAGCGTGATGTTTGGGCCGGGCAGCCAGCTTGCGATAGCCCATGGCCCGTACTTCACGGCTCTGCGTTTGCTCGCTCACTGAAACGCGAAACTCTTCCCAAAGCCATTGCGCCAGATTGCACAGACGCCAGCGAACAACGCCGTCGAGATAGGGTGCCGGCCCACGCTCGATGGCCTGCGCCAGGGCCGCACGCTGCTGATCGTTCAATCGCGACTGCTGACCGGGAGCCTTGCCATTGATCAGCCCTTGGGGCCTGCGTTCGTTAAAGCGCATGACCCAGTCCCGAACAATCTACAGGGTCGCATTGCCGAGGCGGGCGGCATCGGAACGCGAGCCTCCATCGTAGATCTGCCGCCGCTTCAGGATGTCAGGTCGGCTTTGCCGCGAGCATGCGCACTCTTTTTTTGCGCGTGATGTTGTGCCGCTTGAAGAAACGCTGGATCGTCCCGAAGCCGAAGAAGAGACCCCGATCCGCCAGATATGCATCGATCCGACCCGAGCGACGATCGCCACCAAGAGCCTTGGGCTGGGCGTCGCCCTGTTCTCGCTTACGACCGCGCCAGCGGCTGATATTGGCAGTGCTCACACCAAAACGTTCCGCTGGAGCTCGGTGCGACAGGCTTGCGCGACCGCGGCCAAAACCCGAACCCGCAAATCCGTCGATAAGGCCTTCGACATGGTCCGCCGCCTCCACACGGCGCACGTCTATGAATCAGGCCAAAGCTGACTTACATAGCCCAAACGATTCAATCAGATCCGGTTCCGTTCTAAAGAACGATGCGCTTTGTTCCGATAAAATCGGTCGAGTAGCAGTCGAACGTCATGCTGCACCGTTCGCGGGCCTTACCCGTCAAGCAACGAACGATGCTCCTGCATTCGATCCGTGCACATCTCGCTGAGTTCGGAACTTCGACTGGAACCGGGATCAGTCAGAGGATCCGGGTGGTCCGAGAACTCGAACGTGGCGAGTGCACCGAATTCCCTGGCCTAGCCCGGTGCGTGCTCAAAGCACTTGCCCGGTAGGTCTGCGACCTCACTCAGAGACTTCAAACGATCGAAAAGTGGAGTGAAGTCCGGATGCACTTCTCCTGAAATCGCGAAATCGCTGCGCTAAAGCTATAGCTGAACGACGCTGTTGCTGGCCGATGTCGTCGTGCGCGCGGTATCCGTCGCGACGTCGAGGCGGTGCAAGCTGCATTGACGTTGCCATGGAGTACCAGACCGTTGAAAGCAAGATCACAAGCTCGTCAAACAATCCATGTATGGGAGACCTGGGACGGATCTCCTGCGCTTGCGTATCATCGGCACCTGAATTGCACCGAAATTGGGGAAGGGCCTACTATTGGGGGGAATTCTCGCGGCATTGACAGGCGACTGCCCATAGAATATGTTCGCTGCCTTCGTACTGCTTCAATATATTTGCGTTATGTTCGCTCGTCTACGACGTCGACATCCAACTGAATAAGGAAGTGAGTTATTATGCCTTGGCATGCACCAAAGTTCATCGAAGTTAGTTGCGGAATGGAAATCAATCGTTACGCACCGGCAGACGGTGGCGAGCCGATCCTGTTCTAGGATCTGCTAAGCAAATTCCCCATAATTCCCTGAGGTCCGCGTGTGACAGAAATATCTGGCTTTCGCGTGCTTGTGCTTGGCGCGGCTGCGGGCGGTGGGCTGCCGCAATGGAATTGTGGCTGCGTCAATTGTCGCCTTGCCCGGGATCCGGCGTCCTCAATTAGGCCGCAGTCGCAATCATCATTGGCCGTTAGCGTCGACGGCAATAACTGGGCGATCCTCAACGCATCGCCAGACATCCGCCAGCAGATCATCAATAACCCCTCGCTTCATCCAAAAGAATTGCGCCACAGCCCGATTAAAAGTGCCGTGTTAACCAACGGCGATATCGATCATCTTGCCGGCCTTTTGGCCTTGCGTGAAAAGCAAAAACTGGATGTCTTCGTGACTGCCGCGGTCGGCGAAATCATTGACAGAAATCCGATATTCGGGGCACTTGATCCGGCCTTCGTATCAAGACATGCCATGGCCCTTGAAATGCCCTTTGAACTATTACTCGGGCTACAGGTCCGACTGTTCTCTGTTCCGGGAAAAGTTCCGCTTTTCATGGAGAATGGCGCGCCGGAACTCTTGTTGGAAGGCGAGCAGACGGTCGGTGTCGAGCTGTTGGCGAATAATTCACGCGTCTATTACATCCCAGGCTGCGCCCATATCGATGAAACTCTTAGTGCTCGAATCGATGGCGCCGATGCCCTGTTTTTCGATGGCACGGTATTTACCGACGACGAGATGATCACGACGCGGACCGGCCGGAAGACCGGAAAACGAATGGGGCACATCGCGATCGATGGCCACGATGGAAGCCTTGCCCTCCTGAGTGAGGTAAATGTCGGCGAGAAGATCTACGTTCATATTAACAACACCAATCCGATCTGGCGCGCTGGCCCCGAGCGCGACATGGTGGAACGAAACGGATTCGAGATCGGATATGACGGCATGGAGATCCGCTTTGGCACACGCGCTTGACCGGGATGCGTTTAAGGCTCGTCTGATGGCGATCGGCAATGATCGATATCATGACAAGCATCGGTTTCATAAAATGCTCCATGGTGGCGGTTGCAGTATTACGCAAGTCCGCGCATGGGTGATCAACCGCTTCTATTACCAAAGCCGTATCCCAATGAAGGATGCCGCCTTCATGTCGCGCATGGAAGATGCGGACATGCGTCGCGCCTGGCGGTTGCGTATCGAGGATCATGACGGCGGCGTCGATGAGGGCGGCGGTATCCGGCGTTGGCTTGTGCTCGCCGAGGCTGTCGGCCTCGATCCGGATTATGTCTCGACAGCACGGGGTGTTTTGCCAGCAACACGTTTTGCCGTCGACGCCTATGTGCATTTCGTCCGTGATAGGCCGATGCTGGAGGCGGTCGCGTCGTCATTGACCGAGCTGTTCGCGCCGAAAATCCATGCCCAACGTATCGCTGGCTTGCTTCAACACTATGCTTTTGCCGATGAAAAGGCACTGACATATTTCCGACAGCGATTGAACGAGGCGCCGAGAGACGTAGCCTTCGGCCTTGCCTATGTTCTCGATCATGCAGACACGCTTGAGAAGCAGAATGCCGCGACGGCAGCCCTCATTTTCAAGACGGACGTTCTGTGGGCCCAGCTTGAAGCGCTGTATTCAGCCTACGTGGCTCCCGGTGATATCCCGCCGGGCGGATGGGACGGGCATGAAGGCGTCTTGGTTGATGGACGGTTTTCCCGGATGGATGAGCGATGACAGAGGGAATTTCCTCGACGATAACCGGCGCGACGATCGCTCGGCTGGCGCATGGGGTGCGACTGCACCATGATTCAGTTCGTGGCAAAACCGTGCTGCTGGCGCCCGAACGGGCGCTGGCGCTGGACGATATCGCTATGAAGATCGTTGAGGCACTGGACGGAATTCGGTCTCTCGATCAGATCGCCGATGATTTCGCCACCGAATTTCAGGCACCGCGACCGCAGATCGCCAGAGACTTATTTGCGTTCGCACAGCAGCTTGCAAACCGCCGCATGCTGGAGATCATCTGATGCGGCCACACGATGAGGTAGCTCGGCAGTCGATCGCACATCTGCCACCCAACGTGCCGCCTCCGATGGCAATGCTTGCTGAATTGACGCACCGCTGTCCACTCGCCTGCCCCTATTGCTCCAATCCGTTGCAACTGACCGACGCCCAGGAAGAGCTTTCTACTGACGAATGGATTCGGGTATTTCAGGAGGCGGCGACGATGGGAGTGCTCCATTTGCATCTGTCTGGTGGGGAGCCGGCGTCACGCCGAGATCTTACCGAGCTGACCCAAGCAGCAATGACCGCCGGCCTCTATACGAACCTGATTACCTCCGGCGTTGGATTAACCGAAAAAAGGGTGGCCGAGCTGGCCGATGCCGGGCTCGATCATGTGCAGTTGTCGATCCAGGGAACGTCTCCCGCCAGTGCCGACAGCGTCGGCGGTTATAAGGGCGGATATGAGCGCAAGTTGGCTGTCGCAGCCTGGGTGAGGGCAAGCAGTATCCCGCTGACCATCAATGCCGTCTGTCACAAGAAAAACATGGAACAGCTCGACGCCATGCTAGATCTCGCCGTGAAACTCGGTGCACGGCGGATCGAGATTGCCACCGTTCAGTTTCACGGTTGGGCGGAGAAGAATCGCGGTGCGTTGATGCCGACGCGTGAGCAGGTCCTGCGTGCGAATGCAATCGTGACTGAGGCCCGCAGACGGCTTGAGGGCATTCTCGTCATCGACTATGTTCCCGCCGACTACCATTCCTCCTATCCCAAAGCCTGCATGGGCGGATGGGGGCGTATCGGCTTAAATGTCACGCCGTCTGGGCGCGTGCTGCCTTGCCATGCGGCAGAGACCATTCCGACACTTGAATTTGAGAGCGTCCGGGACCGCGCCTTGTCGGATATCTGGTATCATGGCCCGGCGTTCAATGCCTATCGTGGCGACAACTGGATGCCCGAGCTATGCCGAAGCTGCGAGCGAAAGATGATCGACTTCGGCGGTTGCCGCTGCCAGGCAATGGCGTTGACGGGCGATCCCAATGCCACCGATCCGGTCTGCATTCGCTCGCCGCTGCGTAAGGAGGTCAGCAATTGTGCAACCACAACTCCTGGGGGATTCACTTACCGCGGACGCTAGTACGCCGCCGATAGTGGCGGTATGATCCTCGCCAAACCGTTAGCGAAGGGCTCTGTTGATCGACTGACAGGCATCCATACATGCAAAAATTGGGGTGATGGTCGAAGGATATTGGAGATGCTATAGCCTGCGCAACGTATTGTCATGCAGTTCTTAAATCATGCAACGGCGGCTATTGCGTCGATCTCCACTCTAATATTTGGATCGAAAAGGCTCGCGACTCCGAGTAATGCGCTCGCGGGCGGGCGGGAAAGGTCAATGTGGCGATCGCGAACCGCTCGAACTATGGGCAAATCATCTGTGATGAGGTCACACATATAGATCGTGATGCGCACGACATTGGAAAAATCACCGCCTGCCGCTTTCAGGGTTTGCTTGATATTCTCGAAAGTCTGTTCAAGCTGATCTTCCAGGGTCGGCCCTGCGAAGGAACCGTCCGCGCGCACAGGCACATGACCCGACAGGAAAAGGAGCTTACCACCTTCTACCAGTGTTGCGAGGGAGATGTTTGGAATATTGATCGCCACTGGATTGATAGCGGTGAGTTTTACGGCCTCATTACGCATATTTGCTTCCCATTATAGTTGTGGGTTGGGTAAGTTCAGTGAGGTGGCTCGGTTTGTCTGAACAGTTCCGGGCGTTTCGCTAAGTGGATTTCCACCTTGATTATGCCGCCACCATCATTGGCGTCAGCGCGTTGAAGTAAGCCTGATCCGGCGTCTGCCGGTCAAGGAATGAATGTGGGCGTTGGTATTATACGAGGTCAGATCGACCGCCAGAGACGCTCGATGAAGACGTTGTCGCGCCCATGCGCCCTTGCCATCCATAGAGATTTCAATCCCGGCCTTCTTGAGTACCGAGGTGAAGTCGACGGAGGTGAACTGGGCTCCCTGGTCGGTATTGAATTCTCTGCCTGCCATATCGGCAAAGAGCTTCCTCGACCGCCTCGCTATAGAAGGCCGCCTCCATCGTTGCCGACACCCGCCATGATAGAGCCCGGCGACTGAACCAATCGACGACGGCGCAGAGATAGACGAAGCCCCGCGCCATGGGGACGTAGCTTATATCCATTGCCCAGACCTGCTTGGATCTGGTGACCGCCAGCTTACTGAGCAGATACGGATAGACTTTGTGACCAGATGCCGGTTTAGACGTGTTGGGACGACGGTAACTAGCCTTAATGCCCATCTTCTTCATCAGCGTCGCGACGTGAAGCCGCCCTGTCTGAAGCCCTTTCGCCTTCAAAAGCCCCTGCAACATCCGGCTTCCGGCAAACGGGTAATCGAGATGCAGTTCGTCGATCCTCGAGCGAATGCGAAGCATTCGTCCGTGCCGCATCAAGGTCAGATCGCCGTCTGACACAGGACGCGGCGAATAATAGAGGCTACCACGCCTGAAGCCGAGAAGCTTCACCTGGCGCGCGACCGACAGCTTGTGCTCGCGGTTGATCATTTCTTTCCGCTCAGCAATCTGGCTTTGCCGAGCGCACCGGATAAAAAATTATTCTCTAACGTCAGCTTCCCAATCTTGGCGTGCAGGGTTTTGACATCAACGGTCAGAGCCGCCGGTTCCGCTTTGGCGTCATCGCCGAAAACGCCTGTCGCCCCCTCAACGAGCTGGTCTTTCCACTGCTTGATCTGATTGGCGTGCACGTCGAACTGCTGGGATAATTCCACCAGCATCTGTTCACCTCCGATGGTGGCAAGCGCCACCTTGAAAGCCGGGCTATGGTTCCGGAGCGGTCGTCTCGTCACGATATTTCCTGTTCCCGGCATCTAAGCCGAAGTCAGGCAGAAATTCCACATATTCGGAGTGTCCAAATTCCCGGGCCAGCTCAAAGCGGAATTTGAAATTCTTTCCAGATTTCCTCTGCTTATGCACCCACCACATAGCCCTTTGCAGCCTGTTTGAGCGCCATTTCGGTGTCGCCCACGCCACAGACACTGTCCGCGCTCCCGATCATCCGTCCAGGTTTTCGGCAGATAGAGCGCCCCGTTGATGAAAACGTGGCCATGCCGAGAGACATGAGAAGCGAAGACACCAATCTGGCAATTGGTGATCTTGCCCGCCAATCCAGTATATTGGTGGCCCGATCCACACGATGCCTTGCCCTGCTTGAGAAAGGCAGTTTCGCTGATCACCAACACTGCATGATCATCGATCAGCGTTTCCAGCGCATGGTCTCGGACAACATCGCGCAGATCATCGGCACCCCAAAGTCCGCGACCCAGGATCGCCTGTTGCCGCCGTGGGCCGGGATCATCGGCCGCTTCCGCACGTATCCAACCCATTTTGCGCCGCTCATCTCCGAGAAGTTCGTCAAGAAATAGAGCAGCCGAGTTCGACACCCGTTCCTGCGTGAACAATGGCCGTATCCGACCCTTCACACCCCACAACGAAGACGCCCAAAGTTTAAGCTTCGCCTCTATCGATAGTCCCGCCATCCGAGCTTCCAAACCATGAAGACCCATAGATTCAGATGCTGGAGAAATAGGCAACTTCAATGCTAGTTCCCGGCTGCATATCCGGTGAACAAGTTTGGATAAAATCGAAAAGACATCATGTCTACTATTACCATTTGATAGTCTCTTTTCTTGAGCGAGTAGCTGAACATCGCCATCTTGTTCCTCAATTCGAAGAAGAAAGGGGCCAAGGCAATACCGCCAGCAATACGAGCAATGTCGGTGGTTGTCCGACGATGACCAAGCCTCGGACGCACCGAAAGCCGGCCTTGCCCGAATGCGCGAGATGCTCGAGGTCGAGTTAGCCGTTCCGCCGAGGATTACGAGCATTTTACGCGGCCTCAATCGCCGGGAACGAAGCTGGATGCAGCCAGTCAGCCGAATAAGCTGGGGATAAGCAAGGCTCAAATAGCCGAGATCGCAACAAGAGGGATCATGGATGCGCAAGGGCAACAATATCAAGCTACCCGATAGGGACACGTTGAAGCGGCATATCGAGGATGGCATGGACAGGTACGAAATTGCCGCCCTTTATCGATGCGAGCCGCTCACCGTTCGAAAGGTCCTCACGGAGGCGGGGTTGATCGAGGCAAGGCCCAGGATGCAAATTCGCGACGATCGTGTCGTCGTCACCCGTGTTAGTTCGGCCAGCGGCAAGGGACGCCGCTCGTTGACACACATCTCCCTGTCGCGCAACAGCATGCAAGAAGGAGACGTCGATGAGTGATATGGGACCGGGCGTGAGTGAGAGAGATCCTGGTGGCGCCGGCTGGAGAGAACTTTCGCCGTTAGCGCCGGAGCAGTGGAAAGTTACGCTGGACGATCTGGCCCTGATTACACGGGGCGAAGAGCAGGAGATACCTTGGCGGCGTGTCCGCATCCTGCTCGATTATTAACTGGCGGAGATTCGTCATCCGGTAATTGCCCTGGACAGCCACCGCGCTCGATCTGACCGCCGCCGGATTGCGGCTCATGGGCTGATAGGAGCATGGATTGGCAAACGCCTACGGGCAGGTACAGCGGGTTGAGATTATCCGCTGCGAGTAGAGACTGTTGACAGAGCCAGGCGCCAGTGCGGATAGGGCATGTGGAAATAAGACGAACGGATGAGATCGATGTTCAGAAGCAAGGCAAAACTTCCCGACGAACAGGTGCTCAAACGGCACCTGGAGGATGGCATGGACCAGCAGGCGATTGCGGCGCGCTACGGCTGCCACCCCGGAACCGTCATCGATGCGCTGAACAAGGCCGGACTGATCGTGCGGAGAAAGAAGAGGCTGCCGCCCGGCGCACCGCAAGGTGCTGCGTCGCATCAGAAACGTGCGACCGGCGTCGAGATCCGCGAGGATCGCGTCGTGCTTACCCGCAAAGTCTACGATGTCGTCAGCGGCGGCATGGGCATCCGCCGGATCTCCATGCCGCGAAACAGCATGTATGAAGCCGCACTCGCAAAACAGCAGTAGGAACGGCGCGATGATCACCGACGCGGATCTCAACAGGCTTGGAGCCGCACTCGAAATGGCCGACCTGCTTCGCGCCGTCGACGAGATCGATAGGATTCGCCGCGGTCTGGGCGATCGGTATCATATCCGGCCGCCGCAGATCCGCGAGGATCTGCTGAAGCTTCACATCCTTGCCAACCGGTTGATCTATGCCCGCGCCAAGGGCGAGGCGCGGGAATTCATCAATCTGGCCATGGCGCTGGATGACCAGGTCTTCGGTCTCATGGAATCACTGGAATTCGTGCGCAACACCCTCTCCAGAATCACCGAAGCCTGTCCAGAGAGCCCGAACGAATAGAGAGCTTGGCCAAGTTGATTGCCTTTTTGAAGATTTGCGGTTTTGTTTGCCGTTGAGACAGCCATGTTACGTCTTGTGCGCCCACCGCCAAAGACCTTTGGCCCTTGCCCATTCCCCGGACCTGGTCGGCAGAACCAATTGGAGGAGCATCGCCGGGTTTTCCGCAAACAGCTTCCAATTGATAGTTGTCGCAGCCGTTCGCGGCGAGCCAGTATCATTCCCCAACTGGTCGTAGCCGGGATCATGCATCCGGCTCGACCGTCACATGGGAGGAGAAGCCGCGCTTGCCTGATCTTGTTCCCGATAAACTCGAACGAGATGCGATGGTGCTTGGTGCCATGGCAAACTCGAAGCGACTGCAAATGTTGTCGCTGCTCGTCGCGAAGGAATTGAGCGTCGGCGAACTGGCAAGAGCGGTCGGGCTCAGTCAATCGGCCGTGTCCCAGCACCTTGGCAAGCTGCGCGCCATGAGATTGGTCGTAACACGCAAGGAGGCACAAACCGTTTACTATTCCTGCCTCTCCGACGAGGTTGGCCGGATTCTCTCGGCCCTGCACTTCCGGCTGGAAAAAGGCCCTGCGCCGCAAAGCGGGGCAGGGCCAAGGTGAGCGGAACGACACCGCCCGCATCCGATACCACATGGGCAGTCGACATGCGTCACGTCGTCGACACCGCAACGGTTGGACTGGAGATTATAGTCAATCCGACACTATAACCTTACAGGCGGTGATCGCGTTTTAGCAATGGCTGATCGAACCTTGTTGCCGCTGGACAGTCGATTTCGCGCCTGGCTCTCGTTAATGGCGACGAGACGAATAGTACCGAATGGGAGTGGTCCCGATCTGTCGGGAACTGATAGTTGCAGGCCTGGATCTCGACGCCAGCAAACCAGCCTGATGGGGGCTAGCCTGATGAAGAACCGGACCACACCCTACACCACCCTGTCGCTGGAACAGAAATTTCTGGCCAACCAGATCGATGAGCGGCTGGCGCGGTTGCGGACGGGGCAGCCGCCATCCCGGGCAGACGTCGAACGCATGAAAGCTCTTGTCATGCCCGCAATCGACCTGTTGATGGATATCACGGATGCATCGGATCTGGACGTACTGTTTGACCATCATCCGCTCATATGGTCATTTATGGGCCTTGCAGGCCTGGCCGGATCCTTCGATGATGGTCTTGTCTATTCTGTCCGGCATTGACAGCCCTCATGCGGCTGCTGTCGGAACGGCCATGTTGCGGAATTGACACGCTCGCCTGAAACTGACGCGTATTAGCTGGCCCTCATACTACTTTTTCACGAAGAGATGAGAACTCTGCTATATAGCGCCTTAGCCGAAAGACGGTCGCCCCCGCGTATTGGTACCGCGTATTGGGTGCTGTTTCATGAATTTGATGATCGATCGACGGGTGGGCTTTCCCGCCCGGATACATCTATCCATCCGTTTTCAGGAAGGTTTGCATGACGTTTTCGACACAGCTTGCGACATATGCCATCAGGCCTCTCGCATCTTTCATTCTCGTTTCATCGGCGCTCTACGCCTCGTCTGGTCTTGCCCAGCAGCAGCCGGCCCAGCAGCAGTCGGCAGCTCCCGCCAATGCGGACACCCAGAAGCCGGCGGCGGCGGCAATAGCCGACCTGTCGTCACCGCCGCAGCTGGTGCGCATGCAAAAATTTGACGACTGGTACTATCGCTGCTTCGAGAGCAAGATCGCCGATGGCTCACCAGTGACGAATTGCGAGGTGACCACGGGCATCACCGTCAGGCAAGGCAACCAGGACGTGAACGTTCTGACGCTGGCGATCGCCAAGGCGCCGGCCGCACCCGCAAACCCGAGCCAGAAGGCAGCGAAACAGCCGACCTCACAGCCGATACGCGATCTCGTGCTGACGGCGGGCGTGCCGCTCAATATGTCGCTGCCTGATGGCCTGAACATCGACGCCGGCGACCAACCGGTCCTGCAGCTTGCCTACAGCTATTGCAACCAGGCCGGCTGCTGGTCGCAGCAGAAGCTAGACGCCAAGATGGTCGCGGCGCTGACCAAGGCGACAGAAGGCGTCGGCCGTGCCCAGATCAACAATGGCCAGCAGATCAACATCAAGTTCTCGCTGAAGGGATTATCGGCGGCGCTCGATGCGCTGCAGAAGACCGCTTCCAACTGACCGGACGGGCGCATTTATGACGTCAGCCCGGCGATCCGCTGCCGCTCGATACGGTCTCGATCTGGCCGCCTGCGTTTTGCTGGGGGCAAGATCGAGATCGACGCCTTGCGCAATCGCAACCAGGTGCTGACCGACCTCGCCCACTCGAGAAAGTGCCCGGCACTGAAGTCGCAGCTCGGTGACCTCTACAAGAAGCTTGACGGCGGCGTGAAGACGACACCGGCCAAGAGAGACGGCTGACGTGGCGGTCGTCTTCCGCCCTGCTGATACGGGACTGGCGGTTTCATGGTGATCTATATTTTACCCCACCACTACCAAATGCTGGTTGCGGCGGTGACGGCCAGGGATGAGCGTGCGGGGCCGGTATGACGGGGCCGAAGACAGGGATGGCGCCACGGGGATGACAGGGCGGGGTTGGGAATGAGAGATAGCGGGAAGGCGGCCAGACCCGCGAGGTCTTCGAGATCGCCGGCATCCGCGCCTCGGTCGCTTGTCGCGCACCTTGCCCGTCTCGTACACAAAGCGCTCGCCATCACCCTCAGTGGCCTTTTGTTCCTGCAACCGGCCATCGCCAATGCACAGTCTGTCTCGGCCGCGGGATCGGCGCCAGGGGCCAACCGGCCGGGCGTGGGAGTTGCGGCGAACGAGAAGAACATTCCACTCGTCGATATCGTCACGCCGAACGCCAGCGGCCTGTCACATAACAAGTACGACCAGTACAATGTCGGCACGCAGGGCCTCATTCTCAACAACTTCAAGGGAGAGGTCGGCACCTCCAAACTCGGCGGCGCCACCCCCGGCAATCCCAACCTGGGGACATCAGGCCCGGCCAGGGTGATCCTCAACGAGGTCATCTCAGGCAATCGCTCGGCGCTCAATGGCCAGACCGAGGTGTTCGGCGACAGGGCCGATGTGATCGTGGCGAACCCAAATGGAATCACGTGCGCGGGCTGCGGCTTCATCAACACGCCGCGCGCGACGCTGACCACGGGTACCCCCGATATCGGCGCCGACGGAAGGCTCACCGGCTTCACCGTCCGGGACGGCGATGTCACCTTCGAGGGCAAGGACGCCAACTTTGCCGCCGGTCCCGGCGCCGTCGATCTGTTCGACGTCGTTGCCCGCGATATCCATGTCAATGCAAAGGTCTACGGCAGGACCGTGCGACTGACGGGCGGCGCTAGCCGGTATCATTATGACAGCGGCGATGCCGAGGCGCTCACCGACATTGCCGGCACGCCGGAATATGCGATCGACGTTCGGCGCTCGGTGCCATGCAGGCCGACCGCATCAAGGTCGTCGTCACCGAGAAGGGCGCCGGCGTCAGGATGAACGCCGCCATGGCGGCCAATTCCGGCGAGTTCACGCTGTCGGCCGATGGCAGGATCGAGGTCGGCGAGGTGACGGGCCGCGATGGCGTGACCATCGCCTCGAAGAGCCATGTGAAGGCGGCCAAGGTGGCGTCGAGCCGGCATGTGACGGTCAAGGCCGATCATGGCGTCACGCTGGCCTCGGCGTCGGCCGGCGGCGATGTCATGCTGGAGAGCGGCGACGGCCTTCTCAGCGTGCAGGGCGAGATCAACGGCGCCCAGAGCGTTCGAGTCACGTCCGGCGGCGACCAGGCGAACGGCTCCGGCACGGTGACGCTTGCGACCATATCGGGCGACATCGCCATTGCCGGTAAGGCCGACAGCCGCGGCGCGCTGGTTGTGTCGGCCGCCTCCGGCGCGATCTCGGCGGGGGGATCGCTGGTGAGCGGCGGTGGGCTCACGCTGATCGCCGGTCTCGATACGACGATCGCGGGCTCGGTGGAGGCGCGGGGCGATATCGGCCTCAACGGCCGGTCGATCACCACCGGCAAGCTGGTCTCGGGCGGAGCCCTGACGGGGACGGCACGCGGCGCGCTGAGGTCGGGCGTCATCCAGTCGAGCGGCGATCTCACGCTTTCGGCGGCATCGCTTGGCGCTGAGAACATCACCGCGCATGGGGGGATGATCGTAACCGCCGCAAGCGGTCGCGTCGATGTATCCGGTCAGATCCTCGGCGCCGGCGACGTGCTGATCTCCGGTTCCGCCCTTCAGGCCGACGCCATCGTCTCCGGTGTCGATTTGGCGGCGACCGAGGCGGCGATCGTCGTATCGAGACCGGCAATCGCGCTGGCAGTCTGACGCTGCGATCCTCTGGGTCCTTGACGGCGAACACGCTGGGTTCGGCCGGGGTGATGTCGGCGACGGCCGCCGATCTGATCCTCGGCAAGGTCGAGGGTCGTGGCGATGTCACGCTGTCGGGCACAAACAGTCTGACGGCCAATACAGCACTCGCGAAGGGGACGCTGACGGCAAGCGCCTCCGACGTGACGCTCGGCGATGTCACCGGTTACCGGGATATCACGCTGTCAGGCACCAACAGGCTGACGACGACCGGGCAGGTGCTCGGCGCCGGCAACGTCTCGCTGTCGGGCGGCACGGTCTCGGCCAACCAGCTCGTCTCCGGCGTCGATCTGGCGGCGACCGAAGCCAGCGGCGGCCATGTCACGCTCGGCGGTAGCGGCGGCAATCTGACGCTGCGGGCGTCACGGACCCTCTCGGTCCATGCCGCGCTTGCGGCCGGGACGATCACGGCGACCTCAGCCGATCTCAATCTCGGCGCTGTCACCGGGCATGGCGATGTCACGCTCACAGGCACCAACAGCCTGACGGCGACGGGCAGGGTTCTCGGCGCCCGCGATATTCGGATCTCGGGCGGATCGGTCGCCACCGGCCTGATCGCCTCCGGGGTGGATTTCGCGGGGACGCTGACGAACCCCACGGACGACATCGTCACGGGGCCGGCCGGCGATCTCACCATCAATGCCGTCAGCGCCGCCAATGGCGGTCGCGGCGGTATAGTCGCGGGACCATTGCTCGTCGCCGGCACGCTCAGCGTGACAGGCGGCT
>NZ_JBNDIC010000077.1:0-22508 GCF_056755475.1 Rhizobium sp. KNZ2-6A
ATGGCTGCGGCGCACATGGTGCAGGGCTCCAGAGTGACGTAGAGATCGGCGCCTGCGAGACGCTCCTGGCCAAGCTCCTCGCAGGCCAGGCGGATGGCAGCGATTTCGGCGTGGGCGGTGACGTCATTGAGTTCGCGGGTGCGGTTGCCGGCTGTGGCGATGACCTTGCCGTCGAGAACGATAACGGCGCCGATCGGTACTTCGCCACGCTCTCCGGCACGGCGCGCTTCGGCCAAAGCAAGTTCCATGAATTGATTTGTAGCCGCCATTCAAGTTTTCCACTTAACCGCAAGGGCGTGACCTGATAGGAACACGCGTTAAAAATTCAGGCAAACAACAAATGACGATGAATGACAAGCCCAAGCGGCCTGGGCCGAAACCCTTTGCTCGCGACAAGCAGACGAAAACGGATGGCGCGAAGCCGGCAAAGGCCGCAGCCGTCAAGACGGCAGATGAAGCCGTGGCAGGAGATGGGAAGGCCGAGCGCATTTCCAAGGTGATGGCGCGCGCCGGCGTGGCGTCGCGCCGCGATATCGAGCGCATGATCATGGATGGCCGTGTCCGGCTGAACGGCGTGCCGCTGGATACGCCCGTGGTCAATGTGACGCTGGCCGACAAGATCGAGGTCGACGGCGTGCCGATCCGTGGCATCGAGCGCACGCGCCTGTGGCTCTATCACAAACCGGCCGGCCTCGTGACCACCAATGCCGATCCGGAAGGGCGCCCGACCGTTTTCGACAATCTGCCGGAAGAGCTGCCGCGCGTCCTGTCGATCGGCCGGCTCGACATCAACACCGAAGGTCTGTTGCTGCTGACCAATG
The DNA here is from genome assembly GCF_056755475.1 of Rhizobium sp. KNZ2-6A. NCBI lineage: Bacteria > Pseudomonadati > Pseudomonadota > Alphaproteobacteria > Hyphomicrobiales > Rhizobiaceae > Rhizobium > Rhizobium sp. KNZ2-6A. Next base: position 822 of record NZ_JBNDIC010000077.1, read on the forward strand.
ACGGCGGCCTGGCCCGCGTTCTGGAGCTGCCCACGACCGGCTGGCTGCGCCGCTATCGCGTCCGCGCCCATGGCGAGATCGATCAGGAAGCGCTCGACAAGCTGAAGGAAGGCATTGCCGTCGACGGCGTGCTCTACGGCTCGATCGACGCGACGCTCGACCGCACGCAAGGCTCCAACGTCTGGATCACCATGGGTCTGCGCGAAGGCAAGAACCGCGAAATCAAGAACGTGCTGGGCGCGCTCGGCCTCGAGGTCAACCGCCTGATCCGCATCTCCTACGGCCCGTTCCAGCTCGGCGAGCTGCCGGAAGGCCATGTACTTGAGGTGCGCGGCCGCACGCTGCGCGATCAGCTGGGTCCGCGCCTGGTCGATGAGGCCAAGGCGAATTTCGATGCCCCGCTCTATAACGCGCCGGCCGTTGCCGATGTCGAAGAAGCGGATGCCAAGCCGGCTCGCCCGGCCAAGGAAGAGCGCCCACGTCGCGAGCGTCCCGAGGATAAGCGCGAGCGCGCTTTGAGCCGTTTGGATACCAAACGTGATGCCAAGCGTGACGATCGCCGTGAAGGCGGCCACAAGGACGACGACCGTGCGAAGCGCCAGCCGCTCGGCCCGCGCCGTAGCGCCAATGTCTGGATGGCACCCGGCGCCCGCCCGCTCGGCGAAAAGGCTGCCGCGAAAGCCGCCAAGAACGCAAAGACCGCCACCCGTCGTGGCGAGCCCGAACGTCCGCAGCGCAGCGGCTTCGATCGTCCTGATGAAGGCCCGCGCGTTCGCATCAATCGCGTCGATGAGGGTGATGGCGAATGGATCCGTTCGAGCGAGGAAGCTCCGCGCAAAGCGCGTGGCGATGATGAAGGCTTTGATCGCAAGCGCTCCGAACGTCCCCGTGGCGATCGCCCCCAGGGTGATCGTCCACCGCGCGACCGCCCATTCGGCGATCGTCCTCCGCGCGGGGACCGGCCCTTTGGCGATAAGCCCCGCGGTGATCGTCCGTATGGTGACAAGCCTCGCGGCGAGCGGACGTTCAGCGATCGTCCCCGTGGCTCGCGGCCGGAGGGCGGTGAGCGTCCTCGTGGTGAACGCCCTTACGGCGATCGTCCCCGTGATGACCGCCGGCCCCGTGCCGAGGGCGAAGAGCGTCCGCGCGGCAGGTCTTTCGGCGGCGAGCAGCGGTCGGAACGTCCCCGCGGCGATCGCCCCCAGGGTGGTCGTCCGTTTGGTGATCGCCCGCAAGGCGAGCGCTCTTTCGGTGATCGGCCGGCCGGCAAGCCCTTTGGCAAGAAGCCTGGCGGCGGCAAATCCTTTGGTGGCAAGCCGGGCGGGAAGCCCGGTGGTTCGCGCGGCTTTGGAGGCAAGCCGGGTGGCGCAGGTCGCCCGTCCGGCGGTCCACGCGGCGGCTCCGGTCGCGGTGGTCCCGGCAGGGGCGGCCCCAAGGGCGGCAGGGGCTGACGCGCGGTGAGGGTCGTCGGTGGTGAGTTTCGCGGTCGCTCGCTTGCAACGCCGAAGTCGAACGACATTCGTCCGACGGCGGATCGCACGCGCGAAAGCCTGTTCAACATCCTGAGCCACGCCTATCCGGAAGCCATCGACGGCACCCGGATGATGGACGTGTTCGCCGGCACCGGCGCCGTCGGGCTGGAAGCCGCCTCGCGCGGCTGCCGCCACGTGCTCTTCGTCGAAAGCAGTGTCGAGGGCAGGGGCCTTCTCTGGGAAAATATCGACGCGCTCGGCCTGCATGGCCGCACGCGCATGCTGCGGCGTGACGCGACGGATCTCGGCAGCGTCGGCAATCTCGAGCCTTTCGACTTTCTTTTCGCCGATCCGCCCTATGGCAAGGGATTGGGTGAGAAAGCCTTTGCCGCCGCCGCGGGCGGCGGCTGGCTCGTGCCGGGCGCGCTCGCGATCCTGGAGGAGCGGGCCGACGTCACCGTTGCCGCGCCGTCCGATTTTCTGTTTCTGGAGGAACGGACCTTCGGTGACAGCAAGATGCATTTCTTCCGTTATCAGCCGCGGACGGCTTAACGGAGGAAGGAGAAGGATATGGGCGATTATGCTGATTTCGTCGGCAGCGATTACCCGGTTGCCGCCTCCGGGATGCCGAGCGTTGCGGTCGCCTTCGGCTGCGGCGGCGCGCGCGGGCTCGCCCATATCCACATCATCGAGGCGCTGGACGAACTCGGCATCCGCCCCGTCGCGATAGCGGGCTCTTCCATCGGCTCCATCATGGGCGCGGCCATCGCGGCCGGCATGAGCGGCGCGGAAATCCGCGACCATACGCTCGCAACGGTCGGCAATCGTCCCGTTGTGCTCAACAAGATCTGGAGCTTGCGGCCGGTCAACATGCGCAGCATCCGGTTCGGTCAGTTCAATCTCGAACGCATCCTGCGCACATTCCTGCCGACCACATTTCCCGAGAATTTTTCGGAATTGCATATACCTCTGAAGGTGGTGACGACGGATTACTACGATCAGGCTGAAATCGTGATCGAAAAGGGCGAACTCTTTCCCGTACTTGCCGCCTCCGCCGCCATTCCCGCCGTCTTCATGCCGGTGAGGCTCGGGGAGCGGGTAATGATCGACGGCGGCATCATGAACCCGGTTCCCTACGAGCATCTCGCCGGACTTGCCGACATCATCATCGGCATCGATGTCGTCGGCGGACCGGAAGGTGGCGGCAGGCATATTCCGAACCGCATCGAAAGCCTGTTCGGCGCCGGCCAGCTCACCATGCAATCCAACATCGCGCTGAAGCTGCGGCTGCAGGCGCCGCAAATCTTCCTGCGCCCGGCCGTCGGCCGCACGGGCGTCCTCGATTTCCTGAAGGCGCGCGAGATCCTCGCCATGTCGGCCAGTGTCAAGGACGAGCTGAAATTCGCCCTCGACAGCGTGATGACGGCGAAGAATTAGAGCATCTCACGGGAATTGAGCGGCATTACTTTCCCTGGCTGGACAAACGGCAGCCTAAACCCGTTCCGGCTCTTCCTGCGGCAACGCGACGAGATCGTCGGCGTCGCTGTAGGTTTCGGCGGCACGTTTCGGCTTGACCAACGGCTCAGGCTTGACCGGGCGGGAATAGAGCATGTCGGTGCCTGCCTGCAGTCCTTCGCTCACCTGCAGCACCAGCCGTTGTTCGTCACGCTTGCGAATATCCTCACCGATTTCATAGGCTTCGGTCTCGCTGACCCCCAGCGCTTCCAAGGTGCGGCGGCCGAAGAGCAGGCCGGATTCCAGCGTCTCGCGCAGCTCGTAATCCACGCCCTTGTGGCGCAGCTCGATCGAATGAACGCGGTCATAGGAGCGGACGAAGATACGCGCATGCGGATAATCCGTCTGCACGAGCTCGACGATCTTGTCGGTCACCTCCCGCGAATGCGTGCTGACGACGACGATCTTGGCCCGATCGATGCCGGCTGAGCGCAGCACGTCCTTGCGGGTGCCATCGCCGAAGTAGATGCGGAAACCGAAGCTCGATGCCTGGCGGATGCGGTCGGCGGAGAAATCGATGACGGTGACGTCGCGGCCGCTGGCAAGCAGGATCTGCGCGGCGATCTGGCCGAAACGCGAAAAGCCGATCATCAGCACGTCGGAGCCCGCACCTTCGAAATCCTCGTCCAGCTCCTCCTGCGTGTCGCCCTTCATCAGCCGCTTCGCAAACGCGGAACTCAGCGGCGTCAGCGCCATCGACAGCGTGACGATGGCGATCAGCATCGAGGCCGTATTGGCCGAGAAGAGACCGCCGCTGGCGCTGGCGGCGCTGAAGAGCACGAAACCGAATTCACCGCCTTGCGGCAGCAGGCCGGCGATGCGGACGGCATCATTGTGTGGCGAGCCCGTGACGCGGCAGAGCGCATAGATCACGACCGCCTTGATGATCATCATGACCGGCACGGCGAGCAGGATCAGCACCCAATTGTCGACGATCACCTCGAGTTTCAGCGACAGGCCGACGGCAATGAAGAAAATGGCGAGCAGCACGCCGCGGAAAGGCTCGATATCCGCTTCCAGCTCGTGACGATAGGAGGATTCGGCAAGCATCACGCCGGAGAGAAAGGCGCCCATTGCCATCGAGAGGCCGGCAAGCTGCATCAGCGTCGCCGATCCCATGACGACGAGGAGGGCGGCGGCAATCATCGCTTCGCGCGCACCGGTGCGTGCGATCACCTGGAAGAGCGGCGTCAGCAGGTAGCGGCCGGCGATAACCATCGCCGCCACAGCGCCAATGGCGATCGCAAGATCGGGAAGCGGATTGCTGGTTTCCTTCGGCCCGTCGAGAACGGTGATCAGCGCCAGCAGCGGCACGATGGCGAGATCCTGCAGCAGCAGCATCGAGAAGGAACGCTGCCCGTATTTCGTATTGACGTCACCCTGCTGTTCCAGGATCTGCATGGCAAAGGCGGTCGAGGAGAGTGCCAGGCCAAAGCCGATGATGATGCTACCCTTCCATCCGGCAATGCCGCCGAAATAGGCGGCGAGCATCAGGGCGAGGCCGCTCAAAATTACCTGCGCCGAGCCGAGGCCGAAAATATCGCGCCGCATCTGCCAGAGGCGCGAGGGCTTCAATTCGAGGCCGATGATGAACAACAGAAAGACGACACCCAGCTCCGCCACGGCGAGCACGGCTTCACTGTCGCCGATGCCGTGCAGGACAGGGCCGATCACGACACCCGCCGCCAGATAGCCAAGCACCGTTCCCAGTCCGAGTTTTTTGAAGATCGGCGCCGTAACGACGGCGCCTCCGAGCAGCATCAGGGTTTCGGTGAAGAGGCTATTGGTGGCGGACATCGTCTGTTTCTTTCCATGGGCAGGCGGTATTGCGGCGCATGATCATGATAAACAACCATGCGTGAAGGGATTAGAACAAGAATCGGCTTTGCCGCCCTTGATGCTTCATGTAGTGCACAATAAATGGAACGCGAAGGAAAGGCCAAGTCATGACCTCTGAAATCGATTCCGCCACTCTGCTTTCCCGCGCCAGCCAGTTGATCGATCTCGCCCGGAAGGCCGGCGCGGATGCGGCCGATGCCGTCGTGGTCCGGTCGCGAGCCCATTCCGTCAGCGTGCGCCTCGGCAAGGTCGAGGGCACGGAGTCCTCCGAAAGCGACGATTTTTCGCTGAGGGTCTTCGTCGGCAATCGCGTGGCGAGCGTTTCAGCCAATCCTGGCTTCGATCTCAACGCTCTTGCCGAGCGCGCGGTCGCCATGGCCAAGGTTTCACCCGAAGATCCCTTCGCCTGCCTTGCCGATGAGGCGGATCTCGCCAGGAACTATCCCGATCTCGAACTGTTCGACCCGACCGAGGTTTCCACCGAGAAGCTGCGCGAAGCAGCCCTTGCGACCGAAGCTGCGGCACTCGCCATTTCCGGCGTCACCAATTCTTCCGGGGGCGGCGCCTCGGCCGGCATGGGCGGCCTCGTGCTCGTCACGTCGCACGGTTTTGCTGGACATTATATGGGCTCGCGTTTCGGGCGTTCCGTCAGCGTCATTGCCGGCGAAGGCACCGGCATGGAGCGCGACTATGATTTCGATAGCCGTCTCTATTTCGCCGAGCTGGATGCGGCCGAGGAGATCGGCCGTCGCGCCGGCGAACGCGTCGTCAAGCGCCTCAATCCGCGCCAGGTTCCGACAGACAAGAACGTCACCGTCGTTTTCGATCCGCGCGTCGCGCGCGGCTTCGTCGGCCACATTGCCGGCGCGATCAACGGCGCTTCCGTCGCCCGCAAAACGAGCTTCCTGCGCGACAAGATGGGCCAGCAGGTGCTGAAGGCCGGCCTCTCGATCACGGACGATCCGCTGATCGTGCGCGGGCCTTCCTCGCGTCCCTTCGACGGCGAGGGCGTCTCCGGCAAGCGGCTCGTCATGATCGAGGATGGCGTGCTGCAGTCCTGGTTCCTCTCCACGGCGACGGCGCGGGAAATCGGCGGCGGCCTGAAGACCAACGGGCGCGGCGTGCGCGGCGGCACGGCGGTCTCGCCGGCGTCCACCAACCTGGCGCTGGAGCCGGGCGATATTTCGCCGGAGGAATTGATCCGCAGCGTCGGAACAGGCTTCTACGTCACCGAGCTGATCGGCCAGGGGGTCAACATGATCACCGGCGAATACAGCCGGGGCGCGACCGGCTGCTGGATCGAGAATGGCGAATTGACCTTCCCGGTTTCAGAGGTGACGATCGCCTCCAACCTGAAGGACATGTTCATGCGCGTGACGCCGGCGAACGATATCGATCGCGATTTCGGTGTCGCCGCTCCGACGCTTGCGATCGAAGGCATGACGCTGGCTGGCCGCTGAGAAACGAGCGGAGATTGGAATTAGTGAATGATCGATAGCCATAAGGCCGGCCGTTTGAGCGATGTGGACCTGATCGTGGGTGCGGCGCTCGAGGCGGGCAAGATCGCTCTCGGTTTCTTCCGGCAATCGCCGGAGGTCTGGTGGAAGAACAACGGCCAGTCCCCAGTCAGCGCCGCCGATTTTGCCGCCAATGAAAGCCTTGCCGCCACCCTGCGATCGGCGCGACCTGACTACGGCTGGCTTTCCGAGGAAACGGATGACGATGCCGCGCGGCTGTCGCACGCGACCGTTTTCGTCGTCGATCCGATCGACGGTACGCGCGGCTTTCTCTCGGGGTTGGAGTTATGGTGCGTCAGCGTCGCCGTTGTCACTGACGGGCGGCCCGTGGCGGGGGTTCTTTACGCGCCGGCGCTGGACGAGCTGTTCGTGGCGACGGCCGATGGGCAGGCTTTGAAGAACGGCGAGCCGATCAGTGTTTCCAGCAGGGTCGGCGAGGCCATCCATCGCCTGGCGACCGGCGAGGATATGCTGACGGGGTTCGATCCGGACTTCCGCAAGACGGTCGAGCGGGTCAAACACGTTCCCTCGCTCGCCTATCGTCTCGCCATGGTGGCGGACGGGCGCCTCGAAGGAACCATCGTCAAGCGCAACTCGCATGACTGGGATCTGGCGGCCGCCGATCTCATTCTCGAGCGAGCCGGCGGTGCCCTCGTGGATCTCGCGGGCAACGTCCTGCGCTACAATCGCGCCGAGGTATCGCATGACGAACTTTGCGGGGCATCGACCGCGCAATTACCGGAGTTTCTTCGTCAACTATCGCACCGACGAGACGGTTGACCTTTCCGTCAAAATCCCTCAGATGAAGAGCGGAGGGGGACGACAGTAGAAAGAGACGAAAATGACCAATACCAGCGGCAAAAAGCAGCTTCTGCACCTCGTCTTCGGCGGCGAATTGGAAAACCTCGAAGAAGTTCAATTCCGCAATCTCAACGAGCTCGATATCGTCGGCATGTATCCCGACTATGCGAGTGCGCTGACGGCATGGAAATCCAAGGCGCAGCAGACTGTCGACAACGCCCATATGCGTTATTTCATCGTCCATCTGCATCGCTTGCTTGATCCGCAGGAAAAAGCGGCGTCCTGAGGTCGCCTCATACCAAAATTGCATTTGATATCTCCATCCGGTGAGGCGTTCTCGCTTTAAATCCGGCCATGAAGCAGTATCCTTGACACAATAAGAACGAAAATTCGGCTGCTTATTCGGCCGTCTGACAATCGGGATTTGGCATAGATGATGATCAGCTGGGATAGGAGGCGATCGAAATGAGTAGCCTCAGGGCGCGTCTTGCCTTGAGCGCCTATCGTTTTGGCGGGATCGCCATCTATCCGTTCATCGGGCCTTATCTCGCCGTTCGCGCGGCGAAGGGCAAGGAGGAGAGTTCCCGCAAACTGGAGCGTTCCGGCTATGCGAGCGCCAATCGTCCGCAAGGGCCGCTGATCTGGTTTCATGCGGCAAGCGTCGGCGAGACATCGGCCGTCATCCCGCTGATCCGTGAAATCCGCCGTCGCAACATTCATGTCATTCTGACGACGGGCACGATCACCTCGGCCAAGGTCGCGCATCAGCGCCTTGGCGAAGAGGTCATCCATCAATATGTTCCTCTCGATCTCAAGCCGGCCATCAAGCGCTTCCTTGACTACTGGCAGCCCGATTGCGCCATTTTCGCCGAATCCGAGATCTGGCCGACGACCATTACCGAGCTCGGCCGCAGGCGCATTCCGCAGATCCTCGTCAATGCCCGCATGTCGGATCGCTCCTTTGCCCGCTGGAGCCGCCATCCCACGCTTGCCGAGGCGCTGTTTGAAAACCTCGCCTTGGTCGTGGCCCAATCGGACCTCGACGCCGAGCGCTTCCGTGATCTCGGTGCCGTGCAGGTGATCAGGTCGGGCAATCTCAAGGTGGATACGGACGCGCCGTCCTACGATGCGCCGACGCTTGCCGGCTATATGAAGCAGGTCGGCGACCGCAAGACCTGGGCTGCGGTCTCCACTTTCGATGGCGAGGAAAATGCCGCGGCATCCGTCCATAAGATGCTGAAGGAACACAACGGCCAGCTCACCATCATCGTGCCGCGTCATCCCGAGCGCTGCGACGCGATCGAGGCCATGCTCGTGGAACAGGGCCTGAAGGTGGCACGCCGCACCCGCAACGATATTCTCTCGCCTGAAGTCGACATCTTCCTCGGCGATACGATCGGCGAGATGGGGCTTTATTTGCGGATGACCGAAGTCGCCTTCATGGGCAAATCGCTATTCAACGAAGGCGGCCAGAATCCGCTTGAACCGGCCATGCTCGGCTGCGCGATCCTGACCGGCGGGCACGTTCAGAATTTCCGCGATTCCTATCAGTTGCTCGCCCGCCGCGGTAGCGCCCGCATGGTGCGCGACACCGAGATGCTGGCGCGTGGCGTGCATTATTTGCTGACTAACGACACGGCACGCCGCAGCATGATCGATGCCGGCTTCGCAGCTGTGCATGAAATGCGCGGTGCGCTGGCGGCGACAGTGAAGGGGCTGGAACCCTATATCAATCCGCTTTCGGTAAAGGCGCGGCTGATGCCGAAGACGATGGCGAACGGTTAAGAAGGCAAGGGCATGGCAGCGGTCAAGACGGGAGCGATTGCGGGCATTCTTTTCGACAAGGACGGCACGCTGCTCGACTATGATCAGAGCTGGCTGCCGGTCAATCGCGAGCTCGCCAGGATCGCCGCTGAGGACGATCCGATCCTTGCCGATCACCTTCTCTCCGCCTGCGGCATGGACCCGATTTCCGGCCATATCGTGCCCGACAGCCTGCTGGCCGCCGGCAATACCAGGCAAATTTCCGAAGGGCTGGTGGCCGCCGGCTCAAAAATGGATGTCGCCGCGCTGGTGGAAAAGCTCGACGCGCTCTTCGCGCACGCGGCCGACTTTTCCTCGCCGGTCACCGATCTCGCCGCCTTCTTCCAGCGCCTGCATGAGCGCGGCTACAAGCTCGGTGTTGCCTCCAGCGACAACGAGCGCTCCATCCGCCAGACGGCGCGCCGCTTCGGCTTTATCGACTATCTCGATTACATCGCCGGCTACGACAGCGGTTTCGGCACCAAGCCGGAGCCGGGCATGGTGCTCGGCTTCTATGCGGCGACCGGTCTTTCGCCGGCGCAGGTCGCCGTCGTCGGTGACAACAATCATGATCTCCACATGGGCCGCAATGCCGGCGTCGGCCTGACCGTCGGTGTGCTGACGGGCACGGGTTCGCGCGAGACGCTGACGGCCGCATCCGACTATTGCCTCAACGACATCACCGAGCTGGAAAGCCTGCTCATGCCTGTGGCACAATCGGCTTGATCCTGGCAATGGCTTGCTTTTTCACGCAATCTGGCTTTTCTTGCCGCCTTGCTGAAGGTGCAAGAATAGGGCTGGATTAGACGCATGGTATCGGAAGCCCCACCTTTCTGGTGGCGAAAGCCGGATTGGCGTGCCTGGGGGCTCTCACCCTTTTCCTTCCTGTACGGCCGTATCGCCGGGCACCGCATGGTGCATGGCAAACGCGCCTCCGTGCCAATACCGGTCATCTGTGTCGGCAATTTCACCGTCGGGGGTGCCGGCAAGACGCCGACGGCGCTTGCGCTCGCCCAGGCCGCGAAGGAGAAGGGGCTCATACCCGGTTTCCTGAGCCGAGGCTATGGCGGTTCGCTCGACGTGACGACGGTCGTCGATCCCTCTCATCACCATGCCACGGCCGTCGGCGACGAGCCGCTGCTGCTTGCGCGCGAGGGGCTGACCGTGATCGCCCGTCGTCGGGCCGATGGCGCGGAGAGGCTCGTGCGCGAGGGCGCCGACCTCATCATCATGGATGACGGATTCCAGAGCGCGCAGCTCGCCATCGACTACGCTCTTGTGGTGATCGATGCGGGCAGAGGCATCGGCAACGGCCATCTCGTTCCTGGCGGTCCGGTGCGCGCCCCGCTGCGCACCCAGCTTCTCTATGCGTCCGCTCTCTTGAAGGTCGGTGAGGGCAACGCCGCCGATCGTGTCGTTCGGCTTGCGGCAAGGGCCGCAAAGCCCTTCTTCGCCGCGAGCGTCAGAGTGCGGGGGCAGGAGGATTTGCGAGGGCGCAGGGTGCTTGCCTTCGCAGGCATTGCCGATCCGGCCAAGTTTTTCCGCACGGTCGAGACGCTGGGGGCTGAAATCGCCGTTAGGCGCAGCTTTGGGGATCACGAACATCCCGGCGAAGATGACGTCTCCGACATGCTCGACATCGCCTCGCGCGAAGGGCTGCAGATCGTCACTACGTCGAAGGACTATGTGCGTCTGATCGGCCATCATGGCCGCGCCGACGAATTGCTGCAGCGCTGCCGGGTGATCGAGATCGACATGGTCTTTGCCGATCCGCGGGCGCCGGAGCTGATCATCGACAGGGCGATTGCGGCCGCGCGCGAGCGGCGCTTGCGGGAAAAGCGTGGCAGCAAGGCCGGCTGAAATAGCGCCGTTATCTAGAGCATTTCCGCTTTTCCTCGAGTCGCGAAAACGCTCTATCTCTTTGTTTTCGCAGCAATTCCGGACGGAAAACCGCTGCGTACTTTTCCTGGAATTGCTCTGGCGCGGGAAATCAGCGCTTTTGGTTCGGCAGTGCCCCGGCGCGCTTTTCTGCCTCGAGCGAGGTGATGACGTCGGCATAGGGTTCCTGCCGGGCAACGCTCCAGTATCGCAGCTCGTCGAGCGCGATATGCTTGCCGGTCATGGCGCAGACGACGTAGGAGCCGGGCATCAGGATCTGGAAATCGCCATCGAGATAGCGAACCTTCGCCTCGCGGTTTCCATGTCCTTCGAAAAGATTCATCTGACGCCGTCCTTGATCTCTGTCATCTGTTTGCCATACCGCACTACAGCGCCGCGCGTCAAATACGACGCGCAAAAGCCGCTGCAGCACCTTAAAGCTGCTGCATAATTTTGTCCTTAAATCGATTTCGGCTTAAGGACAAAATTATGCAGCAGGCGCGACTTTTCCAGAGCATTTCCCGGAAAAGTTCCTTTCGAAAGCGGCTGGCGTCAGCTGCGCCCGAAGAGCCGCTCGATATCAGAGAGCTTCAGCTCTATATAGGTCGGCCGGCCGTGATTGCATTGTCCGGAGCCGGGGGTGGCCTCCATTTGCCGCAAAAGCGCATTCATTTCCTCCGGTCGCAAGCGCCGGCCCGAGCGCACCGAGCCGTGGCAGGCCATGGTCGCAGCGACATATTCCAGCTTGGCGGCAAGTCCGGAGGCGGTATCCCATTCGGCGATCTCGTCGGCCAATTGCCGGATCAGACCCTGCGCATCGACCTCGCCGAGCATGGCCGGCGTTTCCCGCACGGCGATGGCACCGGGGCCGAAGCGCTCGATGGCAAGCCCAAGCCCGCCAAGTTCCTCGGCGAATGCCATCAGCCGGTCGCAATCCTCTTCCGGCAGGTCGACGATTTCGGGAATGAGCAACACCTGCGATGACAGGCGTTTCGAATGCAATGCCTTGCGCATGGCCTCGAACACCAGCCGCTCGTGCGCGGCATGCTGATCGACGATGACAAGCCCGTTCTCCGTCTGGGCGACGATATAGTTCTCGTGCAGCTGCGCGCGAGCAGCTCCCAGCGGAAAACGCGCCGGCTCCTCCGCCCGCATCGGTTCCACTGGCGGCACCACGTCGGCGCGCGCGGTGGGCATGACAAGCCCCTCGAAGGCGGCCTGCGGTCTCTCGGAAAATCCGTAGCCGGCGGTAGCCGCGGCTCTTTCATAGGGACGGGACGGCGACGTTTCGGCCGTCCAGGGAGTCGGAGCCGGTGAGGGTCGCCAACCAGGCTGGAAGCCGAAACGACCGGCGGTAAACGCGCGCAGCATGCCATCCGCGCCGGTCGTGGCGGCACGGTCGCCTTCACGCGCCAGGGCTTCGCGCACGGCGCCGACGATCAGGCCACGCACGAGGCCGGGATCGCGGAAGCGTACATCGGATTTCGCTGGATGTACGTTGACGTCGACCAGCGCGGGATCGAGCGTCAGCGAAAGCACGGCGATGGGATAGCGCCCGGCGGGGATGGTTTCGGCATAGGCACCGCGGATCGCCGACAGGATCAGCTTATCCTGCACCGGCCGGCCGTTGACGAAGGCATATTGATGGGCGGAGTTGCCGCGATTGAAGGTCGGCACGCCGGCAAAGCCGGTGAGGCTCACATCCTCGCGCATGGCATCGAGCGCGATGGCATTGTCCCTGAAATCGGCTCCGAGGATCTGCGCCATGCGGGCGAGATGATCGTCACCGGTTGCGGGGAGTTCCAGCGTCGAACGGTCGCTGCCCGACAGCACGAAACGCACGCGCGGAAAGGCGATTGCCATGCGCTTGACGATTTCGGTGATCGCAGCCGCTTCCGCCTTCTCGGTCTTCAGGAATTTCAGGCGCGCGGGCGTCGCGAAGAACAGGTCGCGCACCTCGACGATCGTGCCGGTATTGGCGGCTGCGGGGCGCAGATGCAGAACCTTGCCGCCGGCAACGGCGATCTCGGCACCGCCGGCCGCACCCGCCCTGCGGCTGGCAATCGAGAGCTTCGCCACCGAGCCGATGGAAGGCAGGGCCTCGCCGCGGAAGCCGAGGGTACGGATATCCTCCAGCGTCTCGGAGATCTTCGAAGTGCAATGGCGCCGGACCGCGAGCTCAAGATCGGCCTCCGCCATGCCGGAGCCGTTATCGGTCACCCTCAGCAGCGCCTTGCCGCCGCCGGCAGTCGCGATCTCGATCCGCATCGCGCCGGCATCCAGCGCGTTTTCGATCAGCTCCTTGGCAGCGCTTGCCGGGCGTTCGATCACTTCGCCGGCAGCGATCTGGTTGATCAGTGTTTCGGAGAGTTGCTTGATGGCCATGGTCTCATTGTCGTGGATTCGCGGCGGCGTGGAAAGAGGAAAGGCGATTGGCTCACCTTCTTTCACCGTTTCCGTCTCCGGGGCTTTGTTGAGAAATTTAATCAATGTTTAAGGGAATGATGACAGGTTGTGGGAGAGAAGCTTGAAATGACTACAGGTGGCGCGCGTCGTACATGCCGACGGCTCTTGACGGCAGGTTGGTGGCCGTCAACTTTCATGAGCCAGGTGCCATCTGCTTCAAGTGCACAGGCCAGCATGCAACTTTTCAAACATCCCTTTATCGAGCGAACCCCCCGTCGGTTTGCCTTGCTGTAAAACTGGTTGAGTGTAGGAATCGGATGAATGACTGCCGAGATTGACAAGGCAGCCCTGGCAATGGCGACTGCGGATGCGTCCTTCGGCGGCAGTCTGCAGGCGATGTTCTTCGATGCTTTTTGTGACGGTCTTTCCAGCGCGTTCTTCGCCTATGACAAGAACGATCTGTTGCTGTTCGCCAGCCGCCAGGTTCTGAATTTCTTCCCGATCCAACCTGAATACCTGCAGCCGTCGACGCGGTTGCGCGACTTCCTCGGCGCCGTCTTCGACACGGGCATGCGGCCTCAGGCAAATCAGGCCAGGACGGCCGCCAACCGTGACAGCTGGATATCGCAGCGCATCGCCTCGCACTGGCGCGAACGCTTCGAGACGACGGAGCATTTCACCGACGACCGCTGGGTGCGCATCAGCAAGCGGCGGCTATCCTCCGGCATCGGCTTCTGCATCATCTCCGACGTCTCCGAAGTAAAGAAGCGCGAGGAGCAGTGGCGCGTCGACATGGAGCGCGTGCAGCTGACCGAGGATATTCTCGACAACCTGCCGTTCCCGGTATTCGTCAAGGACCAGAATCTCATCTATGTCGCGGTCAATAGGGCGTTCTGCGAAAAATACCAAACAGCGGCCGATGAGGTGCGGGGCCGCAAGAGCATCGATCTCTTTTCCACGGACCTTGCCAATCGTTTCCACGAGAGCGACCGGCATGTGATCGAGACCGGCGAGATGTCGATCTCGCGGCAGCGCCAGATTGCCCGCGACGGCATCGAGCGCGATATCGTGACGCGCAAGCAGCGTATCGGCAAATCCGGCCGCTATTTCCTGGTCTGCACCATGCAGGACCTGCCCAAGGACGGTGGCGATTTCGATGAATTCGCGCTCGCCTCGCATATCCGGGAAAACAGCGACCGCTCCTATCGGCGCGCCTATGTTCCCATGGCCGCGTTACAGACCATTTCGCGCCGCCCTGCCGCCATGGAGACCTTCGTCCCGGAAAATTTCAGCGGCCGCAAGGTTCTTGTCGTTACGCCTGATTTTGCAGCAGAAACGGCCGCGCTGAAGATGCTCGAGAAATACGGTTTCGAGGCCTGCGTCGTTCATAATGAGAATGAAGAGGCGGCGTTTCTGGATGTGGCAAGCGCGCACGGCGTCAAGATCGATCTTGTCATCGTCGACAACCAACTCGGCAAGCGCGGCATCGAGTTGGCCGAACGGCAGAACCTTACCGCCCTGTCGCTGGATGGCTCGCAGCTTGCCACGGAACTTGCCTTCCTGATCGCCCGCCATTTCAACCGCAATATTCGCGGCGAGCCTGGGAATGTAACGGAAGCGGGGCTCCTGCCGGAATGGCGCCGCACGGCCGGCGACGATCGCCGCGCACAGATCCTCGTCGCCGAAGATAACGACATCAATCAGATCGTCTTCTCGCAGATCCTGGAGGGTCTGGGATACAGCTACGTGATCGCCGCAAGCGGCGATGAGGCCGTGCGGCTGTGGCAGGAGCATTGCCCGGAGCTGATCCTGATGGATATTTCGCTGCCGGGCCTGAACGGCTTTGAAGCCGCAAGGCTGATCCGCAATGCGGAAAACGGCACCGGCTCCCATACGCCGATCGTCGGCGTGCTGACGCAGGCTTTCGAGCGCGATCGCAAGGAGTGTGGGAATGCCGGCATGGATGATGTCATCCTGAAACCGGTCAGTCCCGATATCATCGAGACGGTGTTCCAGAAGTATATGCGCAGCCTCCATAAAGCGCAAAATAGATAGATGTTACAAAGAGATCGCCGGTGACGGCAACTTATCGCCGGCATTGAATCACCGTCGTCCCGCTATCCTTTGTTAAGACTTCGCCGTCATGCTTTTGCAGGGTGGAGAAAACGTCGGGACCGCATATGAAATCGGCTGAAATGCTGGCAGGGCCAGTCAGTCAAGAGCCACAGGCAATCGCTTATACCGATCCGCTCACCGGATTGGGCAATCGACATCGCATGCGCGAACGCACGCGCTCGATTTCGCTTGAACGCGCCAGCGATCCGGCACCCTTCACCATCGGCATCGTCAATCTGGATGCCTTCAAGCCGATCAACGACCTGTTTGGCGTCGAAGCCGGTGACGAGATTCTCTGCCAGGTCGCGCATCGCCTCAAGGCTTGCATCCCCGACGGAGCCATGGTGACGCGCCATGACGGGGACGAATTCGCCTTTGTTCTTCCCTTGGTCTTCGAGCGTGTCGGCGCCGAGAAGTTCGGGCAGATGATCCGCGAGGTGCTTTCCGCGCCCTATGATCTCGGCGATCGGAATGTCAGGCTTTCCGCCTCTTTCGGCTTCGCCATCCATCCTTTCGCCGGCGAGGAATTCGACGACCTCCTGAAGAATGCCGAAACCGCGCTTTACCGCTCCAAGCGTCGCGGCCGGGGACAGATCACCGTCTATTCCAGGGAAATCGCTCAGGAAATGAAGCGCGCGACGCAGCTTGAGCAGGCGCTGCGCAATGCCATCATTTCGGATGCCATCGACGTGCATTTCCAGCCGATCGTTTCGCTCGCCAACAATATGGTTGTCGGCTTCGAGGCACTTGCCCGCTGGAACGATCGGGATCTTGGTTTCGTCTCCCCGGCTGTCTTCGTGCCGCTCGCCGAAGAGCGCGGCTTCATCGACGCCCTATC
This sequence comes from Rhizobium sp. KNZ2-6A, assembly GCF_056755475.1. Lineage (NCBI taxonomy): Bacteria > Pseudomonadati > Pseudomonadota > Alphaproteobacteria > Hyphomicrobiales > Rhizobiaceae > Rhizobium > Rhizobium sp. KNZ2-6A. The sequence continues at coordinate 17,006 of NZ_JBNDIC010000077.1, forward strand.
CGAAACGCTTCTGCGAAAGGCGGCGGAGGCAGCACTTTCATGGCCGCGCGAGCTTTTCCTGTCCTTCAATTTGTCTTCGGCGCAATTGATGGATCCCGGCACCAGCAGCAGCATCCTCGCCATCCTTGCGCGTGTCGGCCTCGATCCGCATCGCCTCGAGCTCGAAATCACCGAAACCGCGGTCATGAGCTCGGCTGACACGGCGCATCGCATCATAGCCGATCTCCGCGCCGCGGGTGTGCGCATCTCGCTGGATGACTTCGGCACCGGTCAATCCAGTCTCGGGCGTCTGCGCGAATTCATCTTCGACAAGGTCAAGATAGATCGCGCCTTCGTCTCACGCATGAATTCGGATCGGGTCTCCGAACACATCATCAAGGCGGTGCTGGCCATGTGCGAGGGGCTCGAACTGCGTGTGGTGGCGGAAGGCATCGAGGAATATGCCGAAGCGGCGAAACTGAAGGCGCTGGGCTGCGCCATGGGCCAGGGCTATTATTTCGGCAAGCCGGCAGATAGCGTCGCGACGCTTCGTTATTTGCAAACGAGTTATTTGGAGCTCAGCAACGAACGCGAGATCGCCTGAAGCGCGATCGCTGTCTTTCAAATTCGTGCCGGCCTGCACAACGAAAAACCAAAAAAGCAGCGGCCGGGGAGGGCCGCCGCTTCTGTATTTCGCCTGACCATTATTTATCTGACCATTATTTGTTGGTCGACGAAGTCGTGGTGTTGTCCGTTGCCGGCATTGTCGACGTACCCGCCGAGCTTGCCGCCTTTTCGGAAGCCTGCATTGCCAGCGTCTTGAATTCCGGCGCGGCCTTCAGCGAGTCGGCCGTTTCGGTCGTCGTGAGCTTGACGGTGCCGTCCTGCGGATTCTGCGTGGCATTGATCTTGTCGAACGGTACGGCGACGCTCTTCTGGCCGATGCCAAGGAAGCCGCCGACGCCGACGACTGCGGCGACAACACCGCCCTGCTTCTGCAGGATCAGGTCGTTGATGCTACCGATGCTTTCATTCTGACCATTATAGACCGACTGGCCCATATAGGTCTTGGCACTGATCTGGTCAGCCGACTGTGTGGTGATGTAGCCGGCAGCCTGTTCGGTGCCTGGCGTCGCAGCGGGTGCCTGAGCCTTGGTCTGCGGCATCGAGCTATCCGGCTTTGCGGCGTCCGGCGTTGCAGGGGCGGTTTGCGTCACCGGCGCCTTGCCGGTATTGCCAGCGCCCCCATTCGAGGGTTGCTGCGCCTGAGCGTACGCCATCGGCGACAGCACCGAGGCCGTGGCGAAGATTGCGCCTGCAGCGACGGAAGTGAAGAGTTTCCCAGTCATCGTGAACCTACCTTTCATTCTGATGGGCATGCCTTATCGAATGCGCATGCTTACCAGCGCGAGTGGAACCTCCATGTACCGACATTCATCGTGTCGGTTATAAAGGCAAATGGTTCACTGAGGTTTTGGTTCCGTCAAAAGTTGCAGAAGTCGATGACTGCAAGTTGAAAATGAAGGGAACATAACATGAAAACAATAGGTTATCGTTTTAAAAAACAACCTGGGAGACTGGCTGAACTGAAGAAGGGATCGATACGGATTTAAGGTTTCTCGCAAGCCGGCGAATGCTGATACAGCATTGATTGTCAAGGCAAAGCCCTCTTCGGACACGGAGCGCCCGAAGAGGGCCTTCAATCAAAGCTTGTATTTTGGATCAAAAACGCCCTTCACGGTCAGGCCGAGTTCCAGGAGCGCGCCGGCCTGAGGTTGCATGGAACGGGCTTCGTCGTCCAACCCTTCCCAGGCGGTCGTCACTGCCAGCCTGTCCGCATTCTTGCCGATAAAGGCCGGGCAGGAGGGCTGCATGGCGGGCACGCGGTAACGCTCGATGCGCAGGCCGTCCGGGCTGTACTTGTCGACGAAACCGGAGCCCCAGCGAGCATTCCAGATATAGCCATCGGCATCGCAGACCGAGCCGTCGAGCCCGCCCGGATCTTCCATGCTGTCGACCATGACAATCGGCTCGCCCGTCGGAAGCCCCGTCTCGGGGTCGATGAGAACGCGCATGAGCTGGCTGACGCGCGTGTCGGTGAAATAGCCGATCGTGCCGTCGGGCGAGAAGCATATGGAGTTCGGAATGCTGATCTGATCGAAGATCTTGGTGACCTTGCCGCCGGCGACATGATAGATGGCGCCCGCCTGCATCTCGGCGCGCTTGCCCATGGTGCCGATCCAGAGCGATCCAGAAATATGCGTGCGCCCGTCATTGGAGCGGTTCTCCGGCTTGTCGGCCTCGATCGCCGCATAGAAGCTCAGCTCGCCGGTCGCGATGTCGCGAAGGAAGAGGCCTTGTTCCGTAGCGATCATCTGCCGTTCCGCATCGACGCGGGCCAGCACGCTTGCCATCATCGGCAGCTCGTGAACCTGTTTCTTGCCGGTCGGCAGGTGCAATTCGTGCAGTTCCTTGCCGAGGATATTGAACCACCAGACGGTGTCCGTGTCGGGATCGTAGGTCGGGCCTTCACCCAGGACGGAGGACGTATTGCACAGAATATTGCCCTGAAAATCATGAATATCGGTCATAGTCAGGCTCCTATGGCTGCATCATAGGCATAGATGGTGGCCTTGGCACGTTCGGCAACCTCTGCCGCCGTCATTCCCGGCTTGTAAAGGCTGGTGCCGAGACCGAAAGCCAGAATGCCCGCCTTGGTGTAATCGGCAAAATTCTTGTCCGATACGCCGCCGACCGCGGCGATGACGAGCTCCGGCGGCAGGACCGCGCGGATGGCCGTGATACCGGAGGCGCCAAGCACACCGGCGGGGAAGAATTTAAGGCCAGTGGCGCCGGCGCGGGCGGCGGAAAGCGCCTCCGTCGCGGTGAAGACGCCGGGCATCGTCACCATGCCCTTATCGCGGGCGCGGCTGATGACCGAAGGCTCGACATTCGGCGTGACGAGCAGCTTGCCGCCGGCGCCATCCAATCGGTCGACATCCTCGACCGTGAGCACCGTGCCTGCGCCGATCAGGCAATCGGCGGGCGCCATCTTGGCGGCGATTTCGATGGAGCGGAAAGGCTCTGGCGAATTCAGCGGGATTTCGATCGCGCTGAAGCCGGTCTCGATCAGCGCGCCGACGATATCAGCCGTTTCCTCCGGCTTGATGCCGCGAAGAATGGCAATGAGCGGACGCTTCATGGGCGGGAAGGGGATGCGGGTCGTCATCAGCTTTTGCTTTCTTTTTTGAACCAGATCGCTTCGGCCGCGGCGGAAAGCCCGCGACGGACGGCGGCGTCGGCGTCGATGGTCTTGTAGGTAAGAGATAGGGCGCGGAACGCATCCTCATAGAGAGCCTGCAGGCGGCCGGAAGCGACGAGCGTAATGGTCGCGTTCTGCCCGGCGGAAGCCAGGGCGCCGGCAATCTCCGTCCCGATCAGGGTTCCGGATATCAGCGCCTGCGCACCGGCAGCCGTCAGTCCGTGCAAAAGTTGGCCGGAGCGCGCGGTAAACAACAGGTTGGTCGCAAGGGCAGGTTTGTCGAATGCTGCCCTGAGGGACGTCTCGAATGCCTTCGTATCGGCAGGCTGATCTGCCGCGCCGGCAACGGCATGCGACAGGATACTGTGCTTGGTAATGACGTCGAAGAGCTCGCCGGTCATGAAGGTGGAGAAACCCGTCACCTGGCCGTCAAGCACGCGCACCCATTTCGAATGCGTTCCCGGCATGCAGACGAGCTGTTCGCCCTCGGCATCGGCGGCGATCGCGCCGAGCAGCTGCGTTTCCTCACCTCGCATGACGTCAGGCACCTGCCGGCTGCGCTGCGCAAGGCCCGGCAGAATGCGGATGTCGCGGGATTGCCCGGGCACGGAAACGGCACCGGTGAGGATCGCGGCAAGTGATGCCGGCGTGTCGATATATCCGGCCTCAACCCAGCCCTGGCGTGCTCCGGCCATGCCGCAGACGAGGACGGGAATGGTGTCCGGCGCGGATACTGCGTCCAGATGGGCCTGGAGGACCTTGGCAAAGCCGATCTGGGCGGCCGCGGTCATGCCTTCGCCGCTCCGGCGCTCTGCCAGAATGCTTCCGTCCTCGCCGATCAGCCACAGACGGAAACTGCTCGTACCCCAGTCCACCGCGATATATGCGGGCTTGGTCATGAGAAATGCTCCAAAGTCTTTCGTTAGAAGATGCCGCCATCGACGGTGATGGCTTGTCCGGTCATGGCGCCCGAGCAGTCCGATGCCAGGAAAAGTACCGGTCCCACCAGATCTTCGGCGCTCAGCACGCGCTTAAGGCACTGCCGCTCGATCGTCTTCGCCATGCCTTCTTCGGTCAGCCAGAGGTCGAGCTGCCGCTTGGTCACGACCATTCCTGGCAGGACGGCGTTGACCCGAATGTTCTCGGGGCCGAAGCGCCCGGCAAAGCTCTTGGTCAGCCCGAGAATGCCGGACTTTGCCGCCGCATAGGACGACAGCAGCGGCGGGCTGGTCTTGAAGACGATCGAGGAAAAATTGATGATTGCACCGCCGCCTGCGGCCCGCATGCCGGGGACCGCCGCCTGCGAGACGAAGAAGACCTGTTTGAGGTTGATCGCCTGGTTGTTGTCCCAATATTCCTCGGTCGTCGTGTCGATATCGTGCCGGTCGTCCCAGGCTGCGTTGTTGACGAGCACGCGGATTGGGCCGAGATCGGATTCGACCGCCGCGATCGTGCTTTTGATGGCGCCGACATCGCGCAGGTCGGCATGATAAAAGACGACGGGATGGGCGAATTCCGCCGAAAGCCCGGCCGCCAGCGCCTTGCTCGGCTCCTCCGCAACGTCGATGAAGGCGACCTTCGCACCCTGTCTGGCGAAACCCTCTACGAGAGCCGCGCCGATGCCGGAGCCGCCGCCGGTGACGAGTACGGTTCGATCTTTCAGGTCGGGAAATTGCGCATGCGCCTCAGCCAAGATCTCTCCTCCGGGATAGGTTGTTGAGTTCCATTATATGGAACATTATTTGACTATATGGAATTATCGGATTACCCTCCCATCGTGTCAAGGATAACGCTGCAGTGCCAGCGATAAATGAAGGGGCATGGACCTGAATCCGGAAGGCATGAAAGCGAACGGCCGTCGCGATCGGGAAACCGGAACGCTTGGGAAGCTCGTCGCGCTGCTCGATCTTGTTGCGCTTGCCGATAACCCCATGCGCTTTACGGATATTCTTTCGCTGTCCGATCAGCCGCGCGGCACGCTGCATCGCCAATTGTCGCATCTCGTCGAGGAAGGATTTCTGGAAGTCGATCGTGACGGTCGCTATCTCATCGGCCTCAGGCTTTTGACGCTTGCCTCGCGCAGCTGGGCGCGCAACGAATTTCGCGCCGTTGCCGAGCCGCATTTGCAACGCCTGCACGATGTCACCTGCGAAACCGTGCATCTCGGCGTCCTGCACGGCGCGGAGGTCATCTATCTCGACAAGGTCGAGGGACGGCAGTCCGTTCGCATGTATTCGCAGATCGGCAATGCCTCGCCGGCCT
>NZ_JBNDIC010000078.1:0-21591 GCF_056755475.1 Rhizobium sp. KNZ2-6A
AGTCGGGCGGCAATCTTTCGGTGGCCGCCACGAATGGAGCGGTCAATATCGTTTCGACCGATCTCGCTCGCAAGACGAACGATGGTTACACGAAGACGACGGGTACCGATCAGCAGGCCTCGCAGCTCTCGGCCGGCGGCAACATCGCGATCAATGCCAATACCGGCGTTCTGATCTCGGGCTCGGATCTGACCGCCAAGGGTGATGTCGGTCTGACCTCCAACGGCGACATCAATGTCACCACCTCGCAGAGCCGGAGCGCCTCTGTCTTCGGCAAGAATTCTTCATCGTCGATCACCAACAACGGCTCCACCATTACCGCCGGTGGTGATCTCGTCGCCAAGTCCAAGAACGACATCGCCGTCATCGGTTCGACCATGATGGCCGACGGCGTGCTCGGCCTGCAGGCCGACAAGAACGTCACCATCGCCGAGGCGACCGATAGCGCAACCCTCGATGTCAAGAGCTCCAGCAAGAAGAGCGGTTTCTTCGGTTCCACGAAGGAGAAGGCCTCCGGCCATCTGGAGACCACGACGGCGGCTGGCTCGTCACTGTCAGGCAAGGATGGCGTGACGATCATTTCCGGCGGCGATACTACGGTCTCCGCCTCGAAGGTAACGGCGGGCGACGATACGCATGTCGCCGACCTGAACGTCCAGACGGGCGGCAACCTGATCGTCACCGCCGGCAAGGATACCGAAACCGAGCACGATAGCGCCAAGCGCAAGGGTTTCCTGCGCAGCGGCAGCTCGAGCTATGATGGCTACAACGAAACGACGGTCGGCTCTCAGCTTTCGGCCTCCGGCGACGTTAACCTCGATGCCGGCAAGGCCGCTGCCATCGTTGGCTCGAAGGTCGATGCCGATGGCTCGCTGAACGTCTCCGGCGAGAGCGTCTCGATCATCGGCGCACAGGAGAACCACCGGTCCGACAGCCAGCGCAAGGATTCCGGTCTCTTCGTCGGCTCCGGCGGCGGCTTCATCTCGCTCTACGGCAAGAATGAAAAGCAGGGGCGGCAATCCTCGACGGACAATGTCGGCTCGACGCTTTCGGCTGGTGAGGATGTCAACCTGACGGCGAGGGCAACCGATCTCAACATCATGGGCTCGTCGGTCAGCGCCGATCGTGACATCAACCTGTCGGCGGCTCGTGACGTCAACGTCACGCCCGGCGCCGAGAGCTCGTCACAGTCCGAACAGCGGAAGAAGTCCGGCTTCGGTCTCGCTCTTTCCGCCGGCAATGGCGGCGTCTCGATCGGCATCGGCGCGCAGTCGACCAAGGACAGCAAGGCGCGGCAGTCCGACACCAATGCCATGTCGACGCTCTCGGCTGGCCGTGATCTCAACATCTCGGCCGGTCACGACGTCAACCTGCAGGCGACCAGCGCTTCGGCCGAGCGCGATGTCAATCTCTTCGCCAAGAACGATATCAATCTCCTCTCCGCCAATGATGTCACCAACTACCAGGAGGCGCACGAGAAGACCTTTGCCGGTGTGACCGTGTCCGTCAGCTCCGGCCTGGTGAGCGCGGCGCAAAGTGTGGGGAAGGCGGCGGAGAAGATCGGCAATATCTCCGACGGTTATTCCGCCGCCAATGCCGCCTTCGCCTCCATGAAGGCCTATGACGCGCTCGACAATCTCGCCAACGACGGCAGCATGGTCGGGCTTTCGGTGACGGCAGGGTTCACCCACCAGAAGAGCAGCACCTCGTCATCCGCTGAAGTGCCCGTGGTCACCAAGGCGACGGGCGGTCGCTCGGTTTCCATCGAAGCCAAGTCGGGCGATCTTACCGCACATGGTGCGCAGATTACGGCAGGCTACACGCCGGATGGTCTTCCCACCAACTTCGACGACGAGAAGGTGGGCGACATCAGGCTTAAAGCCGGCAATGACATCGTGCTGAAGAGTGCCGAGGCGACAACCGATACCTCTAGCAAGACGAACTCGTCCGGGGCCAGCTTCGGCGTTTCGGTCGGCGTCGGGCTCAACGGCGTGGGCGTCAGCCCGACCGGCGGCGCCTATGCCAGCGCGGGCAAGTCCAATTCCCGCGAAACGACGCAGGTCAACACCCATGTGACCGGCGCGGGCGACGTGACGCTGGAATCCGGCCGCGATACCCGGCTCGAAGGAGCCGTCGTCTCAGGTAAAACGATCACAGCCGATGTCGGCCGCGATCTCTCCATCATCTCCGTTCCCGACACCAGCGAGGCTAAGAGCAGCTCCGTCTCCGCCGGTTTCTCGCTCAGCGGTCCGACGCAGAAGGTCGGAAGCCTCGGGGAGCTTGGCGGCGCGATCGGCGGCGCTTTGGCCTCCACGCCTTCCGTCTCCGGCCTGCAGCCGGGCTTCGGCACGGGCTCGGGCGGGACGAAATGGATCAGCGAGCAATCGGGCCTGATCTCGTCCGGCAGAATGGAGGTTGCCGTCGGCGGCAACACCCATCTCGGCGCCAGCAAGATCGTCTCCGAATCGGGCGATCTGACGCTCGACACCGGCACGTTGACCTGGGAGAATTTCGAGGGTGCGAAGCAATACGAAGGCTTCGACGTCACGCTCGACATCGACCTTACGGGTGGCAAGGGCACGCTCGGCGACGTGCTCGGCAACACGACCGCCGAAGGCTCCTACCAGCTCGACGACACGCGCCAGACCGTGCGCGCCACCGTCGGCCCGGGCGAGATCACCATTCGCGATCAGGAGAAGCAGGCCGCCCTCGAACAGAACAGCGCAACAGCGCCGCTTGGCGAGCTCAACCGCGATCCCGACAAGGCCTACGAGATCACCAAAGACAAGCATGTCGGTATCGAGTTCTATCTGTCGAGCAATTCGCTCAAGGACGCGCTGGAAGCGGGCAAGACCATTACCGATGCGTTCGGCGAAGCCCTGGATCGTATGGTTCAAGACGGCAAAAGGACGCCCGAACAAGCCGCGCTTTCAAAGGAAATATTCCCGTTTCTTGACGATCCGAAGGTTCAGACACAACTCGAGGAATGCGGTCGCCAAGAGGCTGCTGATTTCAGCATCTTCGACTGGATAGTGACACCGGCGCGGGCTCAGTCTGCATGTGCGGTCACGCTGCCGAATGGTCAGTTGAAATATTTCACGGCTACTCAAGCCTTGGATTGTCTCACGGACTATCGACAGATGACCGGCGTTGTACGCGGGATCATTGGCACTACCGGAGCAGCGGTTGCAGGGTTGGCAGGTGTCTTCCTCCTAGCCTCGACAACCAGCACCGGCCAGGAGATCAATCAGAAGTTCACAGGGAGCGACGGCAGCACGGTTCTTGTAACCGGTAATGGAGATCAGCCAAGACGGCAGATATTGGTCACATATCCGGATGGCATGAGGGCGAGCCTCACTGTTGAAGTTTACGACGACGGCGGCGCCATTTTCCTTACCGGCGGCACGATAGGCAATCAAACTATGACGCCCGGCATGCTGAGTGATATGCAGCAGACTCTCGCAAATGCGGGTATGCAGAATATCGTCCTTAGTGAGAATGCAGGAGGGAAGAATGGCGATCATCAGTATCACCCAAAGCCAAAGACTGAAGAAATTACAGGGTTCCCTGGGTTGAAGGAAGTTCGTGGCGTTGGGGGTAGACCTCGTTGGATTGATAGCAAGGGGAAGATTTACGAATGGGATAAGCAGCACGGTGCATTAGAGATCTATGATAAGACCGGTAAAAAGCACCTCGGTGAGTTTGATCCTAAAACGGGAAAACAGACAAAGCCTGGAGATCCGGGGCGGTCGACGCCAAAGTAGGGAACCTGTTATGCAAAAGGTTGAAAGATATATCGCTGCCTTTGAAAAAACTGGGAGTAGATTTCTCGTCAAGAAAATGCGTATTCCAGGTGATGATCTCGAATATCTAAAAACAATATTCGAAGTCAAAGATGACGATCCATATATGTATGATTATTACGATGTAACTGAAGATCTGGCTGAAAAGTTGATCGAAAGGTATGGGTTCGAATTTTCGTTTAGCAAATTCGATTACGCACTCGGAGCAGAGGCAGTGTAGAATGCGGCGATGGGAATTTATTTTGTCATCAACATGTTCCAAAGAGAGAGTACTGAACTCATGAACATGCTACAGCTCGAAAACAGTGATCTTCAATTTTTTCGGGAAACGCTAAACGTACCTGATGAGGATCCGTTCCTATATGGAGAGTATCAAATTACCGCAGAAGCTAACGAAAAGCTTTTTCAACGATATGGGTTTAAATTGGACCTGGAGAAGTATGACTGTTTCGCGGGCTATAAGTCATCTTAGTCAACATCAAGGCCTAGAAGGGTCTGAATGGCGCATATGAGAGGGACTTACCAGCGCGGATCCTAAGGTTAGAACCGGTCTTTCCTTTAGCATCGGCATCAACGCCGGCGTGAGCCATCAGTAAAACAGCTGGTCCTCATCGTCCTCGACTCCGGTCGTTACTGACATTCGCGCCCGCCGCTTCATCTCGATGGAGGCCGAGAACGGCTCGATCACCAGCGACGGCGCGCAGATCCTCGCCGGTTACGACAAGAACGGCATCCCGACAATATCGGGCGATCCACTGACGGCGATATCTTCCTATCTGCGGCGAATGGCGACATCAACCTCAATGCCGCCACGGGTACGTCGGATTCGACCAGTTCGAACAAATCCTGGAGCGTCGGCGTCAACTTCGGCTGCTCCACCGCATCGAGCAATTGCAGCTCGACCGTCGGCGTCAGCGGCTCCTACGGCAAGGGCGGCAGCACGACCAGCGGTCTCACCCACACCAACACCCATGTGAACGGCACCGGCGATGTCACCATCCTGACCAACGATCTCAGTCTCAAGGGCGCCACCGTCGCCGGCGGCTCGATTGCCGCCGACGTCAGGAACCTGACGATCGAAAGCCTGCTCGACACGCAGAAGGCTAAGGCCAGCCAGACGAATGTCTCCGCCCAGATCGGCTTTGGAAACACAGGTATCTCCGGCGCCGTCCAGAAAGCCAAGGGCGATGCGGTACTGGTGTCCGAACAATCGGGCATTCATGCTGGAACCGGCGGGCTCGACATTAATGTCCGCGACCACACCAGCCTTGTCGGCGGGTTGATCACCAGTCAGGCCAGCGCCGAAAACAACAGCTTTGCCACCGGCACGCTGACGGTCGCCGATATTGACACGCATTCGACCTGGAACGCCAGCACTTATGGCGGCGGGATCGGCACTGGTGGGCTGACCATCGCTCCTCCCGTTAAGGCCGGCGAGAACGAGACCGGCAAGGCCTATTCGGCCATCGGTGGGAACATCCCGATCACTATCACCGACCCGGTCCGCCAGATCCCGGACATCGGCACCATTCGCCGCGATACCGAGAACACCAACACCTCGCTGCCTGGCCTGCCGGATCTCGAACATATCCTGCGCGACCAGTACAAGACGCAGGCTGATCTGCAGGCCGCGCAAGCCACCATGGCTGCTGATCGATGAAGCTGGGCAAGCGCTACCCCAGGCGGCGGTCGGCGCCATCATGCGATCGAGGCGGTCGATTGTCGTTGGCGATCCTTTGCAAATCCCGCCGGTAGTAACATTGCCTGAGCGCCTGAATTTCGAGATCTGCAAGTTCTTCAAAATTGATAAGCCGGTCTGGGCAGCGCCGGAAGCGTCGGCGCAAACGCTGGCTGATCGTGTCTCGCAGTTCCAAGCTTCGTTCCGTTCGGATCAGGGACCGCGGCGAGTTGGCATTCCGCTCCTCGTCCACCGTCGGTGTCAGGAGCCGATGTTCGGTATTTCAAACCGGATCGCTTATGACGGGCAGATGGTTCATGCGCCGGGAATGCGCAATGCGGGAGCGATCGGCACGGCGCTCGGACCATCCGCTTGGCTCGACATCGATGGAGAGGCAGACTCGAAATGGTGCCCCGCAGAGGGTGAACTCGTCGTGGCACTTCTCAAAAAGATCGCTTCCACGGGCATCACTGAGCCAGATCTGTTCATCATCACGCCGTTCCGTATTGTCGCACAGGAACTGAGGCGCCGATTGGAGCGCGAGGCTACGCTGTTCGCAACGTTGAAGGTCGACATCCGTGAATGGGCGACCGATCGGATCGGAACCATTCACACGGTCCAGGGCAGGGAAGCTGATTCAGTAATCTTGGTCCTCGGGGCGCCAAAGGCATCGCAGAACGGGGCGAGAAGCTGGGCGGCCGGGACGCCAAACATTCTGAACGTCGCCGTCTCGCGGGCGAAGCAGAACCTCTACGTCGTAGGCTCATATGGCGCCTGGTCGGGTGTCGGGCATGCGAGAGAACTCGCGTCGATCGACCGTATTGTCGCTCAGGGCTATGCGTAGCCTTTGTTAGTAGACGCATTACGGCATCGCTCGTGCGGCAAGTCTGGGAATGAGTTGTATCACCAATCGCAAGAATTGGGTGTTGCGAGCCCCCGCAACCAACGATTCTTGCGAAACCTCCACTGGCCCCGCCGCGGAGGTTTTTGCATTTTCAGAGCCATATGGTCGTCCCGGGAATTAATATTGCCGCGACCAGCGCCGATCCGAATGGCAATGTCGTACCTGGCTCGGCAGTTGATCTCAGACTGGCGGCGACAGGCGGCAATATCGCGACGGGCAATTTGCTTTCCGCTTGAGCGCTGAACGCGACGGCCACCGGCAATATGTCCGTGGGCAGCCTTCGGTCCACAAGCGATCTGACGGTCGCCGCGGCGTCGCTGACCGCGAGCGGCCTCACCTCACATGGGCTGCTCACGGTTAGGTCATCTAGGGCGAGGCGTGACCAAGCTGTTTCTGGACGTAGCGCTCGTGGACCTCGGTCGAGGAGGCCAGAGCGACCCGCAAGGAGTGGCCGGAAAACTTCGCTTCGTGCTCGAATTCCGTCAAGTCCGGTCGGACGCCAACGGCGATTGCCTGTAATGCAGTCAGCGCATCTGAAGGATGATCACGTCGCTGCTGGCAGGATTGGTCCGCCCACGCAGCGCCCGAACTTCTTCGGCGGAGACAACACCTCCTTTATTATCCCAGGCCGAACGGACATAGCTGAGCACCTCGGCGATCTCCTGGTCATTGAGTGCGGTGCGCAAGGCTGGCATGCGATAGATGTCGGCTATGCCGCCGGCTGCGACGCGGGGCGAGCCGTTCAGGGTGATATTGATGGCGGAAGCATTCTCCTTAGCCAGCAGGGAAGTGGCGCCGGCAAGCGGCGAAATCCATTTGTCGCGCCCCTTACCATCAGCCCCATGGCAGAAGCTGCAGCGTTCCAGATAGATCTGCTCCCCGGGCCGGGCCATGTTCGATGCCGAAGCCGGTTGATCCACATAGGTCCAGGGCTGGCCGTCGCGGGCCGGATCTCCCGGCAGGGATTTGAGATAATAGGCGATGGCGGCAAGGTCGTCATCGCTCATATGCTGGGTTGAGTTGTTGAAGGCGTCGGCCATCGAACCGAACACGATGCCGTGCTTGTTCCGGCCGGTCTTGAGATATTCGGCGATGTCCTGCTCGCGCCAGCGCCCGAGCCCGGTATTGAGATCATCGCGCAGGCTGGGCGCATACCAGCCGTCGAGAAGCGCACCGGACACGAAAACCGGGCTGGCTTCGGTCACGGCCCGCTCCTGCATCGCAATGCCGCGCGGGGTGTGGCATCCGCCGCAATGGCCGGGGCCTTGCACCAGATAGGCGCCCCGGTTCCATTTTTGATCCTTGCCGGCATCGGGCTGGTAGGGGCCTGAACGGTAGAAGGCGAGATTCCAGAATTCCACCGGCCAGCGAATGGTGAACGGCCAGCCGAATTCCGGGGGACGATTGGCCTGGCTGACCGGCTTCACCTCCTTCATGAAGTAATCGTAGAGCGCCCCGACATCGTCATCCGTCAGCTTGGCGTAAGACGGGTAAGGCATGGCGGGATAGAGACGCCGGCCATTGGAGGCAACGCCGCGGCGCACTGCATTGTCGAACTGGGCCAGTGTGTAGCTGCCAATACCGGTTTCCTTGTCGGGCGTGATGTTGGGCGTGTAGATATGCCCCATCGGCAGGCCCATGGGCAGGCCACCGGCCATGGGCCTGCCCTTTTCGGTAGTATGGCAGGCCACGCAATCGGAGAGAATGGTAATATATGGCCCCTGTTGGGCCTTGTCGACGGACGCGCTCGCCGCCACGCCGTCGAACGGCGAGGCCGGTATGCGTGTGCCGTACCAGTAGGCACCGGCAAACGCCGCGATCGCTGCCAATGCCGTCAGTTTGAAAATCTGGGTTTTTTTCAAGAGAGATACCGCATGACCGTGACGTTTTGCGATGTGTTGGAGAGCTGGGACCGCAAGGGGGCGTCAGAATGGGAATGGCCGCAAAAGCTCATATGCGTCAGCCGACGTCGGGCAGTTGCTGCTTGGAAAATGGCAGGCTGCGGATGCGCTGGCCGGTGAGGGCCGCGACCGCATTGGCGATCGCCGGTGGGACACCGGGCACGCCGGGCTCACCGATGCCGCCCATCTTCTCCCCGCTCTCCACGATGCGCACATGCACCTTGGGCATATGGCTCATGGCGAGGATGGGATAGCCGTCATAGTTCCGCGCCCGTGGTTCGCCATTCTCATAGACCACCTGCTCGAACAAAGCCGAGGAGGTGCCGAGCGCGACGGCGGAATTGACCTGTGCCTCAATGATGGCGGGATTAACGATGCTGCCGGGATCAACGGCCACCCAGACATCGTGAACCACCACCGCGCCATTCTTGATCGAGACTTCGGCGATGGTGGCGACCTCCGAACCAAAGGGCGATGCCATGGCCGCACCGCGCGCCCGGCGCGTGCCGTCGGCGGCTGTATAGGGCCCGCGTTTCCAGCCGTCTGACAGATCGCCGACGGCTTTGAGAAGCCTGAGGTGGCGGGGACTGTCGGCCAGCAGTTTCAGGCGCAGTTCGTAGGGGTCCTGCTTGCCGGCATCAGCCAGTTCATCGAGAAAGGATTCATAGAAAAAGTCGTTCTTCGAATGCCCGACCGAGCGCCAATAGCCGACCGGGAGAGGGTGCGGCACGGGCACCTCGACAATGCGCTTATTGGCAATCCTGTAGCGCTTGTCCATCACGCCTTCCACGGCTGTCGGGTCGAAACCGTTAGGGCCGCGTTCACCGAGACTCTCGGCCGGACCCTGACCGAGCATATCGACTTCTAGTGCGATGGGCATGCCATTCGCGTCAAGACCACCGCGAAAGCGCGCGACGCCCATTGGGCGGTAGAAATCACGCAGGAATTCCTCTTCCCGGCTCCAGATCAGTTTGACCGGCGCCCCCACGGCCTTGGCGAGCAGAATCGCCTGGGAATGCGGTGTGCCGCCGGGCTCATAGACGAAATGCCGCCCGAAAAAGCCGCCGAGCAGAGGGGAATGTATCGCCACTTTTTCAGGAGCGATGCCGGCGACCCCGGCGGCTGACGCCTGGAACATTTCCGGCGCCTGATTCGGCGTCCAGACATCGAGTGTTCCGTCAGGATTGAAGCGCGCGATGGCCGAGGGCGGCTCGAGCTGGGCGTGGGCCAGATAGGGCGCGTCATAGATTGCCTCGATCGTTCTGGAGGCTCCTTTCAAGGCTGCCTCGCTGTCTCCTGCCTTTTCAGCCTCGATTCCCGCCTCCCGGCTATTGGCGAGCCGGTCACGGAAGACTTGGGTGGAGAAGTCGGCAGGCGTGGTGCGCTCGGTCGGCGCGCGGGGCTCCAGCCATTTGATCTGTAGCGATTCCGCCGCGCGCCTGGCCCGCCACCAGCGGTCGGCGACAACGGCGACGGCGCTTGGGAGCCGATGTATGGAGTGCACGCCCGGCATTTTCAGCACCTGCGCTTCATTAACGATCTCGCCAGCTTCCTCACCAAAGCGGGCGGAATGGCGGACGGCCGCCAGCAGCATGCCATCGACATGCAGGTCGATGCCATACAAAGCCTTCCCGGTCGATTTATCGCGGATGTCGATGCGCTCAACCGGCTTGCCGATCCAGCGAAATTGCGAAGGCGATTTGAGGGAAACCTCTCTCGGCACCGGCATGCCCGCCGCCTCATCAGCCACCTCGCCATAGGTAAACTTGCGGCCCGACAGCGCGTGGATGATCTGGCCTGGCTCCGTCGTCAGTTCACCGATGGGAACCGAAAGACGCGAGGCTGCCGCCTGAAGCAGCATCTGACGACAGGACGCCCCCAGCCGGCGCATCGTGTCATAGGTCGTGCGGACCGACATGCTGCCGCCGGTCAGGCGCTGCCCGTCCATGATCTGGTAATCGGGTCCGGCCGGCGCGCAATCGACCACAAAGGCGCTCGGGTCCGCATCGAGTTCCTCGCCGATGATCTGGGAGATTGCGGTGTGAATGCCCTGTCCGCCCTCGGCGAAGGGGCTGTGGAACAGGATCGCATTGTCAGCCCGGATTTCCAGAAAGGCCCGCACCCGGATGGGCGGCAAGCCGGCCGGTACGGCAGCCTGGGCGCGAGCCCTGCCGGCAGGAAGCGCAACGCTCAGGACGAGCGAGGAGGCGACCCCAGCCAGGAAGGTGCGGCGGGAGACATTGATGGGCGCTTGCCCGGCGTGCCCCATGGGATTGATCATGTTCATGGTGCCCTCATCAACCAAGCGACGCCTGCTTCACCGCAGCGAAGATCGCATTATAAGTGCCGCAGCGGCAATAATTGACCATGGCCGCAACCACATCCTCATCGCTGGGGCTGGGATTGTCCTTGAGTAGGGCCGTAGCCGCCATGATCTGGCCGGACTGACAATAGCCGCATTGCGGTACCTGATTCCGGACCCAAGCTTCAACCACCCGCCGGCCGATAGCATCGGTCTCGATTGTCTCGATGGTGGTGATCGCCGTGCCGGCCACGCTCTCCACGGGCGTGACGCAGGAGCGCGTCGCCTCACCGTCGACCAGCACCGTGCAGGCGCCGCATTGCGCCAGCCCACAGCCATATTTCGTGCCCGTCATACCCAGTTCCTCGCGGATGACCCACAGAAGGGGAGTATCGGGCTCGATCTCGACCTGACGCTTAACACTGTTGACGATCAATTCCACGTCGCGGTCTCCTCATCTAGGCTTTCGGACCTAGCCGTCGGAATTTTGGCATTCCCTAAGGTATCAACACATTCAATTCGGCAGCGATTCCATATTTAATCCAAATTTCCTGCACGGCAGACACAAATAGCATCCAACTGAGGAGCATCATGCGCTTGCTATGCGTCTCGGCTATCGCGCAAAGGTTGGTTGCGCAACCGAAGCGTGTGGTGGTGAAGTGACGAAAAGTTCGTTACCCACAATTATTACGCCCAGGGGACCTGAGTGGCCCACGTCACAGATAGCCGTCTTCATATCGGACGACAGTTCCCATCCCATGCACTCCGTACATCCTGATCGCGGTGAAGAAAAGAGGAACACAACGCGGCCTCGCCAAAGCAACGCTGGGACTTGAGGTCCCAGTCCTTGGCGAGCAACGGAGGTCCAATATGCAACATGCGCGCATACAACCTACATGATGGGCGCCGATCCAATACTGCCATTTGAGAGTAGTCTCCCTCAGCGCGGCGCGTAGAGTGATCATGCCTGCTCTCGACAGGCCAATTTTCATGCCACAAGGAGGCACCGTATGTCTGTGAAAACCCTGGTGAACCCGGTCGTTCTCGCCGGCGCTTTCGCCACCGCATTTGCGACGATGGCAAGTGCGGCCCCTCTCACCAAGGCCGAGATCGATGCTGCCGTCGCTGCAAAAAAGGAGAAGTGTTACGGTGTCGCCCTGAAGGGGCAGAATGACTGCGCCGCTGGTCCCGGCACCACTTGCCAGGGGACCTCAACCGTGGATTTCCAGGGAAATGCCTGGAAGTTTGTCCAAGGTGGCACCTGCGGGTCGATCACGCTGCCGAGCGGTAAGCACGGCTCCCTCAAGCCCGTCTGAGCCCTGCCTGCTGAAGTTGGCCAACACCGGAAGGCAGGAGCATTTCATGAGCGTCAGCGCGCGTTCCGTGTCCGCAATTGCGTTCCATCGCCATCCGGTGTTTTCCCTCGCTGGCCAAGCGGGTACCAGCTTCAAACATGAACACCTTGCGGCCATCTTGGCCGATGGCCAGCCGAAGGGCTTCTTCGAGGTGCATGCCGAGAATTACATGGGCGCGGGCGGTCCCCCGCACCGTGCCCTTGAAACGATCCGCCGCGACAACCCCGTCTCGCTACATGGCGTATGCATGTCGATCGGCGGCCCGCAACCGCTCGACAAGGCGCATCTTGCGCGCTTCAAGGCGTTGGTTGAGCGGTATGAGCCAGCGCTTGTCTCCGAGCATCTGGCTTGGTCGACGCACGAAGGCATTTTCTTCAACGATCTCTTGCCCCTGCCCTATACCGAGGCATCTCTCGGACGGGTCTGCGAACATATCGACGAGGTGCAGGAGGCCGTCGGGCGGCCGATTCTGCTTGAAAACCCATCGACCTACATCCTCTTCCCCGAATCGACCATCAGCGAGACGGATTTCCTTCGCGCCATCGCGCGGCGTACTGGCTGCGGACTGCTGCTCGACATCAATAACGTCTTCGTCTCCGCCACCAATCACGGCTTTTCGGCGCTTGATTATCTTGCCGACTTTCCTCTCTCCGGGGTGGGGGAAATTCATCTCGCCGGCCATACCGAGCAGGAAGACGACGAGGGCGGACCACTGCTGATCGACAGTCATGACGGACCGGTCGCCGATGCGGTATGGAGGCTCTATGAGATCGTTGTCGGCCGAGGCGGACCGGTGCCCACCCTGATTGAATGGGATAGCAAGATCCCCGAATGGCCGGTGCTGAAGCTGGAGGCGGCCGCGGCTCAGGCCATCCTCGATCGTCATGCCAACCAACATTCGCCAGGCAACAGTCATGCAGCCTGATTCCGTCGTTTACGCGCTCATGCCCGACTACGCTGGCCCGTTCGCCGCAGGGCTCATGGACCCGACCCAGCCAACGCCCAAGAACGTCGCCGGCCCCGGGTGCTCGGCAGCCGTCAAGCGCTACAATGTCTACCGCAACAATGTTACCGTCAGCCTGATCGACGCACTAGCTTCGATTTATCCGGCGGTGCAGCGCATTACCGGCGTCGAGTTCTTTCGCGCCATGGCGCGCTTCCATATCCGTGAGACGCCGCCAACCTCGCCTTTGCTGTTCGAATATGGTCGAGACTTCCCCGCCTTCATCGAGACTTATGAATACGCCCAGTTTATGCCATGGCTCGCCGACGTTGCTCGCATCGAGCGAGCCTGGCTCGACGCCTATCACGCCGCCGACGTCCCTCCTCTCAGCCACGAAGAATTGGTGCTGGTTTCACCGGAGCACTTGGCAAGGATCGTTTTCAGTAAGCATCCGGCAACGCGCATCGCGCGTTCGCGCTTTGCCGCCGGATCCATCTTCATCGCCAATCGGAGGGATGAAGCTTTCGGCACTATCGACGCGAGTGTTGCTGAAGACCTAATGATCACCCGCCCAGAAGGCGAGATTGCCATTCGTTATCTGCCCCCCGGAGGGGCGATTTTCCTGGTCGCTCTCATCGACGGCCAACCGCTCGGAGAAGCCGCGGCTGCCGCCCTCGGACAGGCTGCCGATTTCGATATCGGCGTTGCCATCACCGCGATGATGGAAGCTGGCGCTTTCGTAAAATTTCATCTGAAAGATGCATCATGACCGCTGCAGAACGTAATAAAGATACTCGGAGTTTGGCGTCCCGTTTCGCAGATTTCGTCACCCAAGCTCCTAGGATTGTTCGCGCCATCGCGCAGCCGACAGTCACGCAGCTCGTGCTGCGGGTGGCGCTCGCCGTGCCATTCTGGCGTTCTGGCATTCTAAAATGGGACGGTTTCCTGCAGCTCAACGACACCGCCGTGACCCTGTTCAGCGACGAGTTCATGCTGTATCTGCCGGGTGGTCCGTACCCTTTCCCAGCGCCGATGGTGATGGCCTTCCTTTCTGGGTGCGGAGAGATCATCTTCCCCATTTTGCTCGTGTTGGGGATCGGAACTCGCTTTGCCGCGCTTGGCTTGTTGGGTATGACGCTGGTTGTTGAACTCACGGTCCCAGATGGCTGGCCGATTCATTTGACCTGGGCAGCGATGGCACTCGCTATCATGGCGCATGGTGCGGGACGGGTTTCTTTGGACTCACTCATCGCCAGATTTGTGAAATCTTCGGACGGGCGTTGATCGGGCTCTGTTGAATAAAGGTTGAGGTTAACGGTTACCATACCAAAGTCGAAATTTGCAACAGAGCCTTATTATGGCCGATTGACTAGGAACTAACCGCAAGATGCGAAAAAGTTGGATTATTCTCGCATCTGTGGCCGCGACCACCCTTTTCTTTCATCCTCACTGGATTGCTCTGCCGTACCTTGCTCTCAAACCGGAACGATCCGACCAGTCGACATTGGGCAAGCTCAGGCGCGAGGTATTGGAGGGCGCACAGTTGCCTCCCGAGACAGTAAGCCGGGAGGAGGTGGTGAAATCGGTGCAGGAATGTTCGGCCAGGATCAAGACCGCCTTCGATACCTGGCAATTCGGCAACTCCGAACCCGTCTGCACGATCGCGACCGTTACCGGCCCAAAAGTCGATGTCTTTGGCCTGGCTCATTCCTTTAAGACTGAGGGCCTGCAGGACTCGGATGTCTCAGATTTCTTCCGCAACTATCTTGGCAACAACGGTTTGCGTGATGGCGCCTCTTCACGTGAAGCGCGAATGACAGCTTTGCTTGTGCCACGGGTATATTCCATCACAGTCGTCTATCGCAATCGGTTCGGCCGTATCACCGAGGAATTCGATCGAGGTATTGGCGGCGGCCATCAATATGCGGTCTTGGGGCGGAAGGCGATGTATTACATCCGCTGTAATCATGACGACTCCTGTGGCCTGTTCCGGGATCAGTTTTTCAGGCCGGCGAAACGGAAGGAAGCACCGAGCGATACCAGGGCGGACCTTGGCGACACCAGAGATTGCTATCTGCTCACCAGTTACGGCTTTCGAGACATCCCGTCCTCGTTTTCAGGACTAATCGATATCATCGAACTGTTGGCTGACGACCTCAATGCCGACGGTTCGATGACGAGGCGTTATCAAACATATTGCGACCGCAAAGGGAGATGGTTTTGAGTGATCATGCAGACACCGGCGTCATCATCACGAAGGAACAATATGCGCAACTCAAGGAGGCCTTCGACAGGGGCGACTATACCCAATATCATTACCTCAAATCGCTTTTCGGATCTTCACTCTCGACGCTTTATGTTCCCGGCCCGACGGGACAGGGTCTTTTCGGCACATTGTCACATGAATATACTAAGCTGTTTCTCGAACAGGGCGAATTTGAACGAGATCAAACCAGAATATCCCAAACAATTGCACGGCACGATCTCGACTTCATTACGAAATCGAAAGAAGGAGATACTTACAGGCTGCCGACGGTCAGGAAGACGATTGAGCTTGAGATCCAAAGCTGGGCGGAACTAAAACTTCCACCGGATTCCTATGCCGGCAATTTCCTGGACAGAACGCTCGAAATCGGCGCCGATGGCGCGCAAATGTCACCCGACGACTTTGCCGCCATAACGATCGCAGCCGCTAAAAGCACGTACGAACAAGCTGTAGGCGACGTCATCACCTACAAAGGAAAGAGCTATACAACCGCTGATTTGACGGAGCGAAACGGTTACTATTTCGCCACTGAAAACGGAATTGAGATTCCGATCGGGATCACGCTCGACAAGATGACGAGCAGCTTCAAAGCCATGAGTTTTGAAAACTTCATGGAGCAGCATCCCGATATCTTCCTTAGCGCGGCGAAATTTCCTGTCAAACCGGTGTTCCCGCAAACTGCCACCTCCGCATCATGGCGTGAAGCGGCACAAGATGCTCTTGGTCAAGATTCGTATCAACGCATCCTTGATGGCTTGAAATCCACCCGCCAATTGGATGCGAACGGGCAGACCATTTATACTGAATCTTGGAATCTCGATGGCTCCCATTCCGAGACCTCGGTTGTCGAAGCAACAGGTTCGAAACTTACCACGGAATATAATCCGCAGGATCAGGTGCTGAACCACGTGACCTCGGCAACCGATGGGGTTATCCGGTCACGGCAGACTTTTGCGCCAAATACCGGAGAACTCCTCAGTTCCCAATTTTACGATGACAGTGGCAAGACCACTCCTTTCAGCGATCTCCGCAATGAGCTCTGGAACCCCACCCCACTGAAGGATCAAAGCCCGCCGCTGGCGTCGACGCCTTTCCATGAGCTCAGCGAACGCACGCGCGCGACATTGCTGGACCCAAATAGCCTGGGGATGCCGGCAAGCGGAGCGGGACTGCAGCCGATTAACATCAATATCAACCCGGATCCACAACCGCAGTCGGGATTCCGCAAGGAAAGCCAGCTGCAGCAAGATATCGCCAACGGCTTCGTCGTGAACCGCCCAACCTATCAGGTCTCGTTTCCGGGCAAGGAGCTGGACGACACGTCCTTCGCATCGACGCAGATGGGCAGCATCGCAACGGGCGGCGTGCGCCCGGGGCAGATCCAGCTTGACCCCAATCCGCGTCCTAATCGGTATCTGGCCGACAATCTGATCAATGCGGCAAGCCTGATCCCCGGTGTAGGGTCCGTGGTGGCACCGTTGGCGGCCATAAGCGCCGCCGTCATCAACGGGCTATCGGCGTTGACGACGAAGAATGTCTACATCGATCCGCTCGTCCTCGACCTGTCTGGGAATGGTGTCAGACTGACGACCATTGGCGATGGCGTTCTGTTTGACATTGACAACAGCGGCAAGCAGCGGCGCACCGGCTGGATCGGAGAAGGTTCCGGTCTGTTGGTGATCGATACGGGCCATGGCAAGATTACCAATGCAAGCCAACTGATGTCCGAGTTTTACAAAGGTGCGCGAGGCTCCAATGGCGGGCCGGGGTGGACCCCTTTCGTGAACGGATTTGCAGCCCTTGCCAGCGAAGACAAGAACTCGGATCTCGTCATCGACAAGAACGACCCGGTCTGGGCGAAACTAAAAGTATGGGTCGATTCCAACCATGATGGGATCAGCGACGCTGGCGAATTGAAATCCCTGGACGAGTTGGGGATCACACAATTCAGCCTCATCTTTTCGAGGGCGACGCAGGGTGAACTGCGTGACGGTAACGAGGTCCTTGCAAAAGGAACCTTTACGATCGGGGGCGAGGTCCAGGAAGTCCTGGCGATGAACTTCATCGCCGATCCTGTTGGCAATACATTGAATGAGCTGCCGGACGGCACAAATGTTACCTCTTATGCCGATAGCGTGATCAAGAAGTCTTACGTCACCAAGGTAACATCCGGGAGCACCCTGGACGCGGGCCAATTGGGCGTCGACAATCTCTATGGCGGTGCTGGCAATGACGTGCTGACGGCGGCGCCAACAGGAAGCTGGCTTGTCGGCGGCGGCGGCGGCAATATTTATAATGGATCGGCTGGTGACGATGTATTTGTCATTAGCGCGTCCGATGACGTTCGAAACATTCATGGCAACGGCGGTCGCGATACCGCCATCATTATCGGTGCGGAGCCTGTCTCCCTCAACATGGCGGAAACCGGCCTGACGATCGCCGAGGGAGGACGCGGCGACGACGTGATCCGCTCAGGCGGGCAGGCCGGCGTGTTCATCAAGGGCGGCAGCGGTAACCAGACACTGATTGGCGGCGGCGGCAACGACGTCATTTCCGGGGGATCCGGCAGCAACATCATTATCGGCGGCACGGGCAAGGCGGTTATTTACGCCGGCCCGAATGGTGATGTGATTTACGCGTCAGACGGTGGCAGCATTATCAATGCTGGCGGTGGAGACGACTTCATCTATGGCCGCGCCGGCAACGACGTCTTTATTGCTGGTCGTGGCAATGCCACGATCGATGGCGGCGGCGGCACGAATATCGTCGAATTCCACGGAAGATACGGGGATTACAATATTGTCAAAAACGGCGATAGCTACACTGTCACGGACAAGGTTCACGATCGGGACGGGACCATCACATTCCGGAATGTTCAAAAGCTCAATTTTTCGGACATTTCTGCTGTCGATTTAACTCTACCGAACGCGTTGCCAGTCGGTGACAGTTTGCGCGCCGATAAAGACGGAAAGAGTTTTGATCGACTGCAACAGCATCTCATCGCCGCAGACCAACTACTTGTCAACGATCAAAGGCTGAATAGCGCCGGTACATTACGCATCAAGTCTGTGAGCGGCGCAGTTGGGGGAACAGTTAGCCTGACGGAAGCCGGTGATGTGCTTTTTACACCCAACAAAAGCTTCACTGGTATCATGAGTTTCAAATATGACGTTGTGGATACTTCGGGCAATCCGTCGGCCAATGTCATTGATCTGGCGACTGGAGAGACGGCGCCTCTGCACGCGGTAGCCACTTTGCTGCCAGTCGAAACTCCGGCCGATCCACTTGTTTCGCGCCAATGGTATTTGAGTGACATCAATATCTTTCCGGTGTGGAAGGATTATACCGGAAAGGGCGTGCGGATCGGCCAGTTCGAACCAGGCGGGCAATTTGCTGTCGAACCCGAAATCTTCAATATCGAACACCCGGATCTCAAGGCAAATGTCGATAAGACGTGGCTCCAAACGGAAACGTCGAACAAATCCTTGCCGGATGCCGTATCGGATCATGCCACCATGGTCGCCGGCGTGATGGTCGCCGCACGGAATGGCGAAGGCGGGGTCGGCGTGGCTTATGACGCCACCTTGGCCGGCCACTACTTTGACGGCTTCGGCAGGGAAGTGAGTGCCATTGCAAAGATGGTCAACTATGACGTTGCGAATAATAGCTGGGGCATCACAAACGACTTTTTCTATTCGAGTACCCCGAATAGCTCGGTCACGCGGGGCACGGTGATGCTGACAAATATGCAGTATGCCGCCCAAAATGGAAGAGGCGGCTTGGGTACGGTTATCGTCACTGCCGGTGGAAACGGGCGCGAAAAGGGCGGAAGTTCGCAGGGCTCACTGACGAACAACAATAGATTTGCGATCCAGGTTGGCGCAATCAACGCACAAAGCGACCTTTCCACTCTGCAACCGAGATCGAAGCCGTTCTCCAATCCCGGTTCCAGCCTGCTTGTTTCTGCACCCGGAAGCAACGTTCTTTCAACCAGTCAGATAATCGAGACGGACGGTGGTTCGATATTTGGAAGTTCATATCAGACATTGAATGGTACCAGTTTCGCCACTCCGATCGTCTCCGGTGTCGTGGCGGCACTCCTTCAGGCCAATCCAAAACTCGGTTATCGCGATGTGCAGGTCATCCTTGCCCTTTCGGCACGTCGAATTGACGATCCTTCTACCAAGTGGGACGTAAACGGCGCGAAGAACTGGAATGGTGGAGGGATGCACACCAGCAACGACTATGGTTTTGGTGAGGTCGATGCCCTAGCCGCTGTGCGTCTGGCTGAATCCTGGATGACGCAAAATAAAGGCGATAATGAATTCTTTGTTTCGGGCAAGAGCGCGGATGGCCCGGTGCAGTTGAGCGGCGGTGGGACGATTTCTTCATCTATCGACATACAGAGCGGAGTTACTGTCGAACACGTCGAGATCGATTTCGAGGCGACAGTTGGACGACTAGGCGACGTCATCGTGAAATTGGTGTCACCGAATGGCACCTCAAGCGTTCTTCTGGACCGCACGGGCAAAGCGCCTGCCGGTGTCGCAGGAAGCGGGGAAAGCGACCGAGGGAGCGCGATATCCGGAGAGTTCAAATACACGTTTATGTCCACCCATGACTGGGGAGAAAGTTCGAAGGGCAAATGGACGCTGGAAGTCACAGATGCGGAAAGCGGTTTGCCTATGACACTAAAGAATTGGGGATTGCGTCTGTACGGTTCGAACACAAGTGCGAACGATACCTATTACTTTACAAGTGAATACGATGCCTTGATCTCGGTCAGCCCCGATCGAAAGATTCTCGATGACAACGTCGATGGTATTGCCGGAGGCCGCAATACCATCAACGCCGCAGCTGTTTCGGGAGATGTCACAATCAATCTCGCCACCGGGAGGGGATTGATTGACGGAACCGACATTACGATCAAAACGCCGGGATCAATTCAGAACCTTATTACGGGAGATGGAGATGATACGCTCATTGCAGGGCCAAGCGACGCCATCCTCGACGGACAACGTGGCATCAACACCCTAACCGGCTCGTCAGGTAAAGATCTGTTCGTTGTGCATCGGCGCGACGGAGGCAGTGACACAATTGTGAACTTCAATTCTTCAACGGACAAGATCGACCTTGTTGGCTTCAGGGGGAAGACGTTTGCCGATCTTGTTCTCACACAATCAGGCGTCAGCGTCCGGATTGATCTTGGAAATTCGCAAACAATCTTCGTGAGAAATCAGAGTGTAAGCCAGATCACGGATAAGGCTTTCCAGTTTCAAGATATTTTCGTTGCGCCGCCGGAATATCTGGGCGTCAATTCGACTACTGTTCCAGTGGCGGGCTTAGGAACAATTGTTCTTAACGGTGGCTTCGAAGGTACGTCGTTTGTAAACGCACCTGGCGGTGGTCTGACAACGACGTTGGCCGGAAAGACCTATAGTCACGACAGCGCGACCTCCGATCTGTTTGTCATCCAACGACAAGGTGCAACTAATTATCGGAATGTTCTCCAGGGCTTCAAACATGGCATCGACAAGATCGATCTAAGGCAGCTCGGAATCGTCAATGCTGACGATCTCGTATTTGAACAGGCGGCCATGGGCTCGATCAACAATGTGGACCAATTCCCCGGCGTTCGCGTGAAAAGCAAATCTCTTAGCGGAAACGACCGGAACGCTCAGTTACTCTACATCGCAGGGGTAGATCTGTCGCAAATCACAACTAACGATATGATATTTGCGGACCCGGCGCCGGATAGAGCTCCCTTGGCACCAAGTTCGCTGACATGGATTGAGCTACCCCGGTCTTTCCAGCCTCAGATCGATTGGACCATTCCGGAGCCGGTAGGCGTTGATCAGACCTCTAAGAGCTATGACCCGGATACTGGCTTGCTGGCCAAGCAGACCGAATACGGTAACGGAAAGATCGTGCGAGTTACGACCTTCGATCAAACCGGAACGCTGAATTCAAAGACAGTCTACGACGGTTTCCAGAGGCCTGTGATGGAAGCACTCTATAGTCCTCTAGACGGTAGTTTGTCCGAGCAAAAAAAATTCGACCCACTCACGGGCAATATTGCTGCGCAAAGACATCTGTCGGGCGGGCAATTGCTGAACGAATCTACGTATGATCCCGAGACCAATAGATTACTAACACAAAACAACTATCTCGCGGGAAAGCTATTCACGGAAAATTTGTACGATCGCGATACGGGAAATTTGGTTAAGCGGAACGTTTACAGCGGCGAGAACTGGCTACTTTCCTCGACGTTCGATCCGGCAACGGGGAATCTAATTGATCGAGTAGAAGGGCCGATTGGTGACCCAACGTCCATCACCCCGGTCTTGCTTGATCTGAACGGCGACGACCATATCGATCTGCGGCCGCTCGATATCAACGCGCTCGCCACCGGCTCGTCGGTGACCTTCGACTGGAACGG
>NZ_JBNDIC010000079.1:0-21467 GCF_056755475.1 Rhizobium sp. KNZ2-6A
TTTCCGCTCAATGCAAATAGTGTTGCAAGTGCGGTGGCACTGCCCGCGAGGCGAAATCTCTTACGTGTCAAACTATTGATATAATTATGCGATCCCTGCGTCATATTCCCTTGCCGCCTACCCGTTCTTGAAAAAGATGGCGCAAACTAGTTCGCGGGCGCGGCCGGCGTCAAGAATACATGAGTATATAAGTCATCTTTTTTGTTGAATTCCGAACCCATGTTGCAAAATGGCTTGCCTGACTGCGCGGCCCGCCGAAAATGCACAGCCATAACTTGCATCACGGCTTCGTTCGAGCGGCTTGTCAGATTGCATTTCCGATAATATGAGGAATCCTATCACCTTTTGTTAAGGACGCCGCCCAATCCGGCGCTCTAAATATTCGGTCAGCCGGAGAGAGCATGTCCCAATCGTCGTTACCTGAAGCAGCCGAAGTCCCGGTGCCCGTCACGCTTGCCGGCTGCACGTTTGTCGATCTGAAGTTTGAGAATGCCGATCAGCCGCACAGAATTTTTCTTTATCGCCCCAGCAAGCCGGCTCCGCCGGAGGGATGGCCGATCCTCTATTTGACGGATGGCAATGCCTGCTTTGCCACCGCCGTCGATGCGCTGAAGGTTCAGGCGAGCTATCCGAATGGGACCAATGTCGGCGAAGGTGTCGTCGTCGCTATCGGCTATCCCACGGACGAGCCGTATGATCCGCTTCGCCGTTCCTGGGATCTGAGCCCGCCGCCGGGCCGGGTCTATCCGCCGTTCTTTCCAGACACACCCGATGTGAGAACAGGCGGCGGCGAGCATTTCCTGACGCTGATCGAAAACGAGCTGAAGCCGTGGGTCGAAGAGCAGGTTCCGATCGACCGATCGCGCCAGACGCTCTTCGGCCATTCGTTCGGTGGCCTTTTCGTGCTTTACGCGCTGCTGACGAAACCAACGGCCTTCAATCGCTGGATTTCGGCAAGCCCTGCGATCTACTGGGAAGCCGCCGCTATTCTGTCGACGGAAAGCGCATTCCTGAACGAGCGTCAGGCTCTCCCGGACATCGAACTGCATCTTTCCGCCGGCCAATATGAAGGCGAGACACTTGCGCCCTTCCACAAGGATACGCTGGAGGAACAAAAGCGGCTGGAACGAGCAAAGGAAACCCGCACGGTGGAGCTCGCCCGCGAGATGGCTCAGAGATGGGCTAAGCTGACATCATCCACAGAAATGGTAACCTTCGAGGAATATGCCGGAGAGAACCATATGTCGGTGCTGCCGATCGCCTTGAACCGGGCCGTGCAGATCGCATTTCGCAGGATGAAATAAGTCGAAAATTCATGCGCTTGCCACCTGCGGCTCCAGCGCATTCTCTGGCAACTCGTCGCCTCCTCGCGCACCCCGCGCGACAAGCTGTGTTCGCAACGGATTTCCGGTCGCCTCGGAGAGGCGATCAAGCAAAATTAACCCTTGGTTAACCATAATCACTTTTCTTTGCTATATTGAATACAAGGGCTTGATTCTAAAGAGCGTCGCGCGATTTGCGATGAATGCGACCACACATGATTGCCGCGATCCCGAGATGCATTTTTCAAAAGCGATAACGTTGATACTATTGGCTTGCCTCGGCGCCGGATGCACGACAACCGGCCAGGTTCGCCAGTCGATCGGCGTAGAAACCGTTGCCGCCGACAAGGCGCTCGCTTTTCCGCCCCCAGGCGGACCGGCAATCGTCAATGTGGTGGAGCGCAGGCATGCGAAAGATATCGAGCAGACGATCTCGCTCTTCACCTCCTCTTCCGTTCCCGGTCAGAATTTTCTCAAGGTGCAGTTTCTCGGTATAACCGGCTCCAATCCCGGGCTCGGGAGCAGGCCGTTCGATACAGTCAGCGAGGGTACGATCGCTCGTGAAATGGCAGCGTCAATCCCAGGCGTGCGGCTCGCGCGTTCGGCTATATTCGTTCAGAACAACTACGGCCCCTTTGGCTATGCCTCCGGCCCGAGCAGGGCCGGCGATACCTGCCTTTATGCCTGGCAGCAGGTGAAGGCCGGTTTTGCCCCGTCGCAGGAGCAACGCAATTTCGGCATGGTGCAGGTGCGCATCCGGCTCTGCGACGCCCATGCGACGGAACGCCAACTCCTAGGCACCGTCTATGGCTATACGATAACAGGCCATTTCGCCGGTGCCGCGTTGAACCCTTTCGGCGGGCCGCGCGGAGCCGATGCAGTTCTCGGCAAGCCGGGCGAACTGGTCTATCCCGATGCGACGCCTTATCGTACGGCGCCGATCGGCATCGGCTACCAGAACCGCCCCGCAACAGCGCGCCCCGTTGTCATCCGTCGGCCGGCCGTGATGCAGCCGCAGCCGCAGGTTCAGCCGACCCTGCCGCCGATGATCGGGCCGCGCGTGCCGTTACCCGACGGACAGGGCGTGCCGCCGCAGACGAATGGTGCAAGCGGGCCAACCTCGATAGCCCAGCCGCCGTCGACCAACACGGCAAGCAATATCATCGTGCCTTTACCGGACTGTAACGCAGAAGCTGGCATATCCCAGGCGTGCCGCTAGCAAGCGGTACGGCTTGGAGACGCCAGGATGGCGTCTGGCAATACCTTTGAAGGGATACCGATGCACACAGCACGCAGCATCTTGATATGGGCCGTGATAGCGCTGTGCGGCATCGTCCTGATCACATTGCCGGTCAACCTTCAAACCCAGCTGATTGCCGGCACGGTCGTCGTTACCATCATGGCGGTCATCAAGGTCCTCAAGCGTCAGGGAACATGGCGCCTGGTCGCCCTTGCCTTCGGCACCGCCATCGTGTTGCGCTATGTCTATTGGCGCACCTCCTACACGCTGCCGCCGGTCAACCAGCTGGAAAACTTCATCCCGGGCCTGCTGCTCTATCTCGCCGAAATGTACAACGTCGCGATGCTGATGCTCAGCCTCTTCATCGTCGCGACCCCCCTACCCTCGCGCACCGCACGCGCCGCCAAGACGCAGAATTTCCCGACGGTGGATGTATTCGTCCCGTCCTACAATGAAGACACCAATCTGCTTGCCAATACGCTCGCCTCGGCCAAGGCGATGGACTATCCGGCCGACAAGCTCAGGGTCTGGCTGTTGGACGACGGCGGCACCGCGCAGAAGCGCAACTCGACGAAGGTGCTGGAATCGCAGGCTGCGATGGCGCGCCATAATGAACTCAAGCAGCTGTGCACCGATCTGGAAGTCGAGTATCTGACGCGCGAGCGCAATGAGCATGCGAAGGCCGGCAATCTCAACAACGGCCTGGAGCATTCGAGCGGCGAGTTGATTGCCGTCTTCGACGCCGACCATGCGCCCGCGCGCGATTTTCTGCGCGAAACGGTCGGATATTTCGAGGACGATCCAAGGCTCTTTCTCGTGCAGACGCCGCATTTCTTCATCAATCCGGATCCGCTGGAGCGCAACCTGCGCACCTTCGACAACATGCCGAGCGAGAACGAGATGTTCTATGGCATCATTCAGCGCGGCCTGGACAAATGGAACGCGGCCTTTTTCTGCGGGTCCGCCGCCGTGCTCAGCCGCCGGGCGCTGGAATCGCAAAGCGGCTTCAGCGGCATCAGCATCACCGAGGATTGTGAAACCGCGCTTGCGCTGCACGGTGCCGGTTGGAACAGCATCTATGTCGACAAACCGTTGATTGCCGGCCTGCAGCCGGCGACCTTTGCGAGCTTCATCGGCCAGCGCAGCCGCTGGGCCCAGGGCATGATGCAGATCCTGCGCTTCCGCTTCCCTCTCCTGAAGCGCGGCCTGACGCTGCCGCAGCGCCTCTGCTACATGTCTTCGACGCTGTTCTGGCTCTTTCCGTTCCCGCGCGTCATTTTCCTGTTCGCGCCGCTTTTCTATCTTTTCTTCGACCTTGAGATCTTTACCGCGTCGGGCAGCGAATTCCTCGCTTATACGCTCGCCTATATGCTCGTGAACCTGATGATGCAGAACTATCTCTATGGCTCGTTCCGCTGGCCATGGATTTCCGAGCTCTATGAATATGTCCAGACGGTGCATCTATTGCCCGCCGTCGTTTCGGTCATGCTCAATCCGCGCAAGCCGACCTTCAAGGTTACGGCCAAGGATGAATCGATCGCCGTCAGCCGGCTTTCGGAGATCAGCCGTCCGTTCTTCGTCATCTTCGCCGTTCAGATCATCGCGCTGGCGGTCACCATATACCGCGTCTATGCGGAACCCTATAAGGCGGATGTCACGCTCGTCGTCGGCGGCTGGAACCTCATCAACCTCATCCTGTCCGGCTGTGCACTTGGTGTTGTCTCTGAACGCGGGGAGCGGGCCTCCTCACGCCGCGTCAGGGTGGATCGCCGCAGCGAGTTCGGGACCGACGGCAGATGGAATTCCGCATCCATCGAGGATGTTTCCGTTCACGGCGCCAGGCTGAACGTCTTCAATAGGGGAATGGAACCGATCAAGGTCGGCTCGGAAGCCACCATTCGCTTCCAGCCCTATAGTGGCGCCGACATGGTGACCTTGTCGGTCGTAATCCGCAATATCGAGCAAATGGGCGACATCACGGCCATTGGCTGCCAGTATGTTCCGAGGGATGCCGCCGACCATCGTTTGATTGCAGACCTTGTCTTCGCCAATTCCGACCAATGGACGAAGTTCCAGCAGGCGCGGCGGCGCAACCCCGGTATCATACGGGGAACGATCTGGTTCCTGGGCTTGTCATTCTACCAGACCAGTCGCGGCTTGATCTATCTTTTCAAGGGTGTGGGCTCGGATCGCACGCAGCAGCGGCAGGATGCGAAGGCGAGAAGCTGATGAACCGTATCCTGCCTGCTCTTATCCTTCCTACCCTTGTTATTCTCCTGGGCGCTGCGGCCGCGCAGGCGCAGACGACGCCTTTCGACATGTCGGGCGAGCGACCGAAAGGCGCATCGCCGACAGTACCGCAGATCACCACACCCCGAATGACAGCACCACAGGCCGAACCACCCAAGGCAACGGCGCCTTCAGCCGCAATTCCGCAGGCTGTGACACCTAAGACCGTTGCTCCCCAGGTTACTCCGCCTCCGGTCATAAAACCGCCAGCCGCCACGCCGCAAACTGTTGCGCCGCAGGCCACAACGCCCGTCGCCCCGGTTCAGACGAGGCCGGAGGCAAAACCGGCAATTGCTGTCGCACCCACACCGGCGTTCCGTCGCTATGTCGTTCCCTTTGCCAAATTGCGATTGGAGGGCGAGACCGATCGCAGGTCCTGGTCGATCTATCTGACACCCGAACAGGCAGCGGCGCCGGCGAAATTGAGCTTTGCCTATCAGAATGCGGTCGTAGTTGCACCGGAGACATCGCAGCTTACCGTCCTTCTGAACGACCGCGTGGTGCACGAGCAGCAGATCGGCTCCTCCGATAATGAATCGGATGTCACTTTCGATATCCCGCGCGGGCTCCTGCAACCTGGTGCCAACCTGCTGACGTTCGAAGCGTCGCAACGCCACCGCGTCGATTGCGATATCCCCTCGACCTACGAGCTCTGGTCGGACATCGATCCCGCAAGAACCTATCTGAGCTTCGCCAGCAATGAGGCGGATAAGCTGTCGACCACCGATGCGATCCGCGCGATCGGTGTCGACGGAGCCGGCAAGACACAGTTCAATCTTGTCGTGCCGGCGCTTGCCCAACCCGGGACAACCAAGCCGATCCTGCGTCTCGCGCAGGGCCTTGCTCTGCTCAGCGGAATGCCGAATGAGACTTTCTCGTTCGACACGGATGCATTGCCCTCACCCGGCCCCGGCAAAATGGCTGTCATCGTCGGCACACCGGCGGAATTGCAATCCGTCTTTTCCGTTCCGACTTCGGCGCAAAATGGAGCTCTGGCGACATTTGCGACCGATCCGCGTAGCGGTCAGCAGCTCCTTCTCATTAGCGGCCCGTCCTGGCAGGCGATTTCCTCCGCGATTGATATGGTGGTTTCTCCGACCGACCGCGACCCCAATACCCCCCGTGATCTGCTGGTGACACAGCGATGGACGGCCCCGGATGCGCCGCTGATCTACTCCGACACCAGCCTCTCCTTCGAGCAGTTGGGCGTCAAGACCAGCGAATTCTCCGGGCGCCGCTTCCACACCAGCTTCAATGTGGCAATTCCATCCGATTTCTATGCGAACGCCTATGGGGAAGCCACCATCCTGCTTGACGCAGCCTATGCCAAGGATGTGCGGCCGGGCAGCCATATCGACGTGTACGTCAACGGCAGCATCGCCACGACAAAGCCGATCACGGCGACCGGAGGCGGCATCTTCCGGCACTTGCCCATCCGCATCACCATGCGCCACTTCAAGCCGGGCCTGAACACAATCACGCTGGAAGCCATATTGCTCGCCGACGAGGATTCAGCCTGCGCGCCCGCGGCAACGTCGAGCACGACGCCGCGTTTCGCATTGTTCGATACCAGCCAGTTCCGCGTCCCGGATTTTGCAAGGGTCGCACAGCGGCCCAACCTTGCCGCATTCGCCGGCACCGGCTACCCCTATAATCGCGGCAGCGGGCCCACAGCGCTCTTCATCGACCGGGTGGATGCCGACACGCTATCCGCCGCCGCGACGCTCCTGGGTCGAATGGCACTCGTTGGCGGACATCCGATCGCTGTGGACCCGACGGTCTCCTCGAACACGGTCGGGACCCGCAACGCGCTGTTCATCGGCTCCGTCTCGCAACTGCCGTCGACGGTCCTCGCGCAAATGAACATCTCCTCATCGAGCCAGGTGGCCTGGCGCCCGCCCGCTCTAGGTCAGACCGGCACTTCGGAAGCCTCAGTGACGATCGCCGACTGGCGCTCCCGCATCAGCGGTGGACTGCTGCAGGGGCAGATGGAACGCTTCCAGCAATGGATGCATCGCAATTTCGATATCACGCTGAGCTCGCTGCGCTTCATACCCGGCTCGGAGCAGGTGTTCACGCCGTCGAACGCCAACAGCCTCCTGATCGCCCAGGAGGCAAATCCGACCAATGACGCGGGCTGGACTGTCGTGACCGCACCGAGCGCCCAGGACCTGCGCTCCGGCGTGGAGGCAATGACCGCGCAGAGCGCCTGGCCCGAGATCAGCGGTCGCATCACCGTCTATTCCGGCAAGACCGGAAAGATCGATACAACCCCCGTCAGCCGCTTCACCTTCGTCACGACCCAGCCCTGGTCGCTGACGAATTATCGGTTGATCGCCGCAAACTGGCTTTCCAGCAACATACTATCTTACGCACTCCTATTCGTAGCAGCCGCCTTCCTGCTCGGCATCTGCACGGCGAGCGTCCTTTCCAAGATCGGCAGGCGCGAATGAGAGGCTGGCTGTCCCTTCTTGCGATCTGCGCCGCAATCGCCCTGACGGCGGCCCAGCCGGTCGCCGCTCAGCGCGCTGCGATCGATCCGCAAGCCTGGGCTGCCTACAAAGCGAAGTTCCTCGATCAGAACGGCCGTATCATCGACAACGGCAATAACGGCATCAGCCACAGCGAAGGGCAAGGCTACGGTCTCCTTCTTGCCTATCTCGCCAACAATCCAGCTGATTTCGAGCAGATCTGGTATTTTACCCGAACTGAACTCCTGCTCCGCGACGATGGTCTTGCCGTCTGGAAATGGGATCCAGCCGTCACACCTCACGTCACGGACGCGAACGACGCTTCAGATGGCGACCTGTTGATCGCTTATGCCTTGGCGCTCGCAGGATCGGCCTGGGACAGGAAGGATCATCTGCGGGCCGCCGCGACTATGGCCAAAGCGATCCTCTCGCATGTGGTCGTCAATTCCGGAGGGCGGACGTTGCTCATTCCCGGTGTGGATGGGTATCTGCCGCCTGGACGCAAGGATGGCCCCGTCATCAATCCGTCCTACTGGATCTTCGAGGCGTTTCCCGTCATGGCGCTCCTGGCGCCTTCCGATCGCTGGCAGAAGCTGAGCGACGATGGTCTGACCCTGCTGCGTGCGATGCAGTTCGGCCCACGCAAGCTCCCGGCCGATTGGGTCAGCCTGAAGGCCAAGCCGGAGCCTGCCGACGGCTTCGAGGCGGAGTTCGGCTATAATGCCGTCAGGATCCCGCTTTACCTGGCGCGGGCTGGCATAGACGACAAAGCCCTGCTCATACGCCTGCGGCAAGGCATGACTGTCGAGGGAGGCGTGCCGGCGACGATCGACCTTACAACCGGCAAGCCGAAGGACCTGCTTCCCGATCCCGGTTATGGAATTGTTAACGATGTTGTGGCGTGTGTGGTGAGTGGAACGAAACTGCCTGCTTCGGTCAGGCAGTTCGCGCCATCGCTTTACTATCCGGCCACCTTGCAACTGCTGAGCCTGGCTTTCGTCGCGGAGAAACACCCGGAGTGTTTATAAAATCCACCTTGATCATGGCTTTCATGGCCGTCGCCGTGGCGGGGTTCACGCTCGCGACGAAGGATCATGACTCGCCTGAGGACAAGATCAAGCTGGCAAAGTCCAGTCGCCTGGAGCCGCAGATCACGCTCGCAGGTGATATGACGCAAGACGGCAGTTCCGGGGAGCCCGTCGATCTTCGGGCACTCGCCGATCACATACAGTCAAACGCGCCCTCCCCGGTTCTGCCCGAGCCTTCAAACACGGTGCAGACGACGCCGGACACGGTCGCGCAAACAGCGCCACCATCGCAATCAGCGCCACAGCCTTCATCGCAGCAACAGGGCCAGGCTCAACCCGGCAATAATCCACCCAAGGTGGATGAAAGCGCACTGCGCTATTTTGCCAGCCGTGGCGACAAGGCAAGGCTTCAGGCCGAAATCTCCCGCCTGCAGGCGCTCTATCCCAATTGGACGCCGCCGGCTGATCCGCTGGCCGTTCCGCAAAACAGCGACAAACGGCTCGAGGCCATGTGGCAGCTCTATTCGGAGGGCCGCTATGCAGAGGTGCGCAAGGCCATTGCCGATCGCCAGTCGGCCGAAACCGGCTGGCAACCGCCCTCCGATCTGCTTGAGCGCCTCGACATAGCAGAAGCACGCACACGCCTTGTCAACGCCTCCGACCTCAAGCAATACGCGACCGTGATCGATGTCGGCGCCAATACGCCGAGCCTGCTCACCTGCAGCGACATCGATGTCCTCTGGCGCGTTGCCGAAGCCTTCATCCGCACGGATCGCGCCGCGCGCGGCGTGGACGCCTATAAATATATTCTGAAGACCTGCACCAATCCGCAGGAGAGGATTGCCACCATTCAGAAAGCCGCGGGCCTGCTGCCATATCAGCCGATGCAGGATCTGCTGGCGCTTGAGAAACCCGACGGCAATGGCGGGCGGGAGTTCGACAGCATCAGGGCCGATCTTGCCCGCCGTTTCGTAGCCCAGGGCAATGAAGATCCCAAGCTGACCGTCGCGCAGGATTATCTGTCTCAGGTCGAACGCATCGCCCGCAGCCAGGGCCTGGCATCGGACGATTCGCTCCTCGGCTGGTACTATCTGCGCCGCAGCAACTACAGCGATGCCGAACAATGGTTCAAAGCCGCGCATGAGAAAGAGGATTCCGCAACCATCTCGCAAGGCCTAGCCCTGGTCCTGATCGCCGACCACAAGCCGCAGGAAGCCGAAGACGTCATGTATAAGTGGCGCAACGAATCCAAGGATGCGATGGCGACCTACCTTGCTGCGTCTGCCAACCTGATGGCCCTGCAGCCGCCCGCCAATCTTGGCGAAGGCGTGCTGCAGCGCGTTGCCGCCGAGATCGTGAAAGAGAAATATGTGCCGACGGCACAGCAATTCGGCTGGTACGCCCGCACGCTGAATCAGCCGCAGGCAGCGGCCCGCTGGTTCGAGACGGCCCTGCGCTGGAAACCGGATGATGAACCCTCTGCTTATGGTCTGGCAATTACGCGCAATCAGTTGAACGACCGGCAGGGCGTTGCCGACGTCCAACGGCTTTGGGCCGGGCGTTCGCAGCGCATTGCCGTCCTCGGCGAGCCGGCGCAGCGCGCACCAACCTCGGCACCATTGCCTCCCCCCAGTCAGGCAGAGCAGACAATACAGCAAACATCACCCCAAGGGACGCCGCAAATAAAGCAGCAGGGAAACCGGCAATACGCGCCGCCGGCCACTCCTCGAGTGCAGGCTCAGATCCCAATGACGTCTCCGAACGTCAACGCGCCAAATGCCACTCAGCCCGCAGCGCCTGGTCGACATGCCCCTTCAGTCGAATATGCCGAACCGCAGACCCGCGCGAGAACGGCTGCCCGCGCTGCGCGGCAAGCTTCCGGATGCACGACCACCGTCAATGCAGAGCTGCTCACGCCGGCCAATGCCTTGTCGCGCGGCTGGTGCCTGATGAACCTCAATCGACCGATGGAGGCTGTGGAAGCATTTGGCGGCGCGTTGAACAATACGGATCCCAAGTCGCGGGAAGAGGCAGCCTATGGCCAGAGCCTCGCCTATCTTCGCGCCGGTCTCGCCAACAATGCGGCCGTTGCAGCAACCAAGGCGCCAATGAGCCATCAACGCGCCGCCGAGCTGCAGGTAGCCATACTTTCCGACCGCGCATTGTCCGCCTTCTCGGGCAAGCGCTACCACGAGGCGCTTCTTTATCTCGATCAGCGCGCACAATTGCAACAAGAGCGCGTCGATCTCATGGTGCTGCGCGGATACAGCTATCTCAATCTCAAAATGTACGACGATGCCGAACGCATCTTCACCGCGGTCGCTGCCACCGGCAGCCGCGACGGCAGCCGTGGGTTGAGAGACCTCATGCTCGCGAAGCACCCGCAGCCTGGCGGCTATTGATTTCGCGCGGATTCACAACACATCGAAGCCGATAAAGTTCAGCAGAGTTCGACTTAAGAAAATCCATAACCGAGCCTGAAGTCCTGCTTATGCGAGCACGCCGCCATTCACATATGTCCGACCCTCAAAAAGGCCAAACTCCAAAGAGGATTTATACCAGCGGCGGCAGCATCGGGTAGGAAATTCAGATACTCTGCAGTATTAAAATTAGCGGAGGGATCCCGTTCCCTCGTGCAATGGTCGTCCAAATAGTGAGTACGGGTTGATTCCCGTCATCAAGTCCCGTAGATCCGCCATGATCATGCGCCGGCATCTGCTGGATCATTAGCGTATGCGTCTGTGCGCCAACACTGGCACCGAGCGTGGTTTCTGCTACACCGGATGTTGTTATCCGGCGCCCGGCGGCCGCCCCCGTTCATGTTATCTTTAACCGGCCGCCACGGGCCTGCGCAGATCCGGCAGATTGAATGTTGTGGCGCTGTCGCCAGCTCGATAGCGCGTTCCAAGAATACCAACGCGGTCGCATAGGTAGTTCTGGAAATAGCCTGCCCTACAGCAAGTAACCATCCCGCCGGTGCGGCGTTACTAATGAAGTCGATCACCGCACCGGTCGGGAAATATCCCTGCGGGTACGAAAGAGACCCCTCGTCGCCAGGGTCGGACGGACTGGCAAGGTTCTTGCCGCTGCCTATTGCCATTTTGGTTGCCCGTCCATGGCGCGACACCAAACATAAGGAGAATGCCATTTAGCGCGCTCTGGATATCCTCAAGCGACGGGTTGTGCTGGGCTCGCCAGGATGTTCGGCCCGGTGACCACCAGGTAGCCGGATGGCAATTGTAATTGCCGTTAAGATCGAAGGCAAAAAAATGCCTCCATTGAAAAATGGTGACTCCAGAGAACCGCCTTGATGGTATTATCTTTCGGAAGTCGCCCACTTTTGATCTTTAAAGGTGGGTCGCGCTCAAAATGACGCTACCATCATCTTGAATTATACACATCGCGTGTGTATATCATTCACATGAAGAGCGGTGACATAATTTCAACTCTAAAAGCCGATGGTTGGTACGAAGTCGCCACCAAAGGAAGCCATGTGCAGTTCAAGCACTCCACCAAACCGGGGCGCGTTACCGTTCCTCATCCCAAGCGAGACATTCCGATAGGAACGCTCAAAAGCATCGAAAAGCAGTCAGGATTAAAACTAGGGTGACCACCATGCGCAACTATATCGGACTTATCCATAAGGAAGCCGAGAGCGACTACGGCGTTTCCTTTCCTGATTTTCCAGGCGTCGTGACAGCCGGCACGGATCTCGAAGATGCACGCCATATGGCTGAAGAAGCGCTTGCTCTCCATGTCGAAGGACTTATCGAGGATGGCGAAGCCATTCCGGAAGCATCGACCCTTGATGACGTCATGGCTAACCCCGATAATCTGGGTGGTGTAGCCATTCTCGTTTCCCTCAAGACCGAAGCGAAGAAGGCCGTCCGTCTCAATATCACGATGCCCGAAGATGTTCTTCAGGAAGTGGATGCATACGCTGAAGCCAAGGGTCTCACTCGCTCCGGCTTCCTCGTCCGTGCTGCGCGGCGCGAAATTGAGCTTAACGCCGCCTAGTGGTGTGACAGCGAGCAGTCATGCCCGTTGTCTCGCTCATATTTCTCCTATGTTCTGGGTATGCTCCAAGATCGCAAGAATCTGCTAATCTGGATCTGCTTTGTTGTCTCCGCCGTCATCATGGCAAGTGGGTGACATGGTTCTTGAAATATATGGGCTTGGAATTCGTTCTCGGCGCAATCTTCGGCTTCTTCCTGATGTTCAGATGCTTCGGGATTATCTCTTGCGACTTCCGCAATCTATCGTAAGGCTGCCCGGCCCGAGCTATCTGCTGTCGCGCCGGCTTCTGCGCACGCGAAATCAGTGCTTCGATCACGCCGCATCCCCGCTGGCCACGATGATGGGGCGGATGATCCACGCACGGCAAAGCACCCGGCACGCGTTCGGGACGAGTTTCGGTTTC
This sequence comes from Rhizobium sp. KNZ2-6A, assembly GCF_056755475.1. Classification (NCBI taxonomy): domain Bacteria; kingdom Pseudomonadati; phylum Pseudomonadota; class Alphaproteobacteria; order Hyphomicrobiales; family Rhizobiaceae; genus Rhizobium; species Rhizobium sp. KNZ2-6A. The sequence continues at coordinate 12,771 of NZ_JBNDIC010000079.1, forward strand.
ATTGGAATGTCCTGAAACGCTTCAGCGGTAGGTCAAGTGCCGTACTTCGTAGGTTGCAGAACCCTTCACAAGAAATACATTCAATGCTAACATTTGGTCGCGATTTAGCCCTATCCCGGTTCACTCAAGTCGCGCACATGAGTGTTTTCCCTGTGCCTGGCCCTGCTCGGCCCCACCGGCAGGGCCAATTTTTCGACTACGGTTTAGCGACGGACTTTATTTCGTCGGCGTGCAACACTTCTGCCCTCAACCGGATAGTCGCATCCGAGGTCTGCTGCCTAGCCTCTGAGCCCCTGCCTCGCCCCGAACTAAGTGAGGCAGGGCTATTCCGGCCAGGTCAGCGGAAACTGTGTTTTCAGCTCGGTCATGAAATCGGCAATGGTCGCTGCGTGCGCTCGCCAGTCTGCACTTTCTCCAGTTCGGCATAGCAATAAGCCCATATCTGATCGCGCCAGGTGATGAAGGCCCGCGCCTGCGCTGCCCTTGCCTCATTAGACGATGCGACATAGGAGGCAAGTGTCGCGCCATCACGAAACCGCATCGATCGCACAGCGTCATCCACCATGCCCCGAATTTCCGCCTCAAGATTTCGAGCGTCGGCGGCGCCGTCGACTGTTGATTGGCATCGTCTACCGCGATTATCTTGAGGGGCGGTGCAAGCCCGAACGCAGCCTAATGGCGCGGGAACCCCTTCTTGCCCGTCTTTGCGAAATCTATAACCTATTCAGTTTCGCCATAAGCCGCTTCCTTTTGGCGTTCAGGGATAAATCGACCGTCACTGTCAGTGTTTGGATCAAGTGCCGATTTCACGATGTGGCGGAGGTCCGCTACCATCAATCAACATCTCATTATCTACGGCACACCGGCTCGTTCACGGCATCTGCGCACCCGTTGCGGTCGTGTAGACTCGATAAAGCGATTGCGTCGCAGTGATAAACAGTTGATTTCGCCGCGGGCCGCCGAAGGTGAGGTTGGCGACTGTCTGGGGTATTTTGATCTTGCCGATCAAGGTGCCGTCGGGTGCGAAGCAGTGGATGCCGTCGCCGGCGCTGGTCCAGATGTTGCCTTCAATATCGGCCCGGAAGCCGTCCGGTATGCCGGTGTCGATGTTGCAGAAGACACGGCTGTTCGTGGCCTTCTTTCCGTCGACGACGTCGAAGACGCGGATGTGACGCGGAGCGCTGATATCGTGGCTTGCGGCGGAGTCGGCAACATAGAGCTTTGTCTCGTCGGGTGAAAATGCCAGGCCGTTCGGCTGACGGAAATCGTCGACGACGACCTCCAGTTCGCCCCTTGACGGGTTGAGCCTATAGACATTTCGGGTCGCCTGCTCAGGCTCCGCCTTGTAGCCTTCGTAGTTCGAGAGAATGCCGTAGGTCGGATCGGTGAACCAGATGGATCCGTCGGAACGAACAATCACGTCATTCGGCGAATTCAGGCGCTTGCCCTTGTAGCTGTCGGCAAGAACCGTGATCGAGCCGTCAATCTCCGTGCGCGTGACCCGGCGGGCGCCATGCTCGCAGGAAATCAAACGTCCCTGCCGATCGCGCGTATTGCCGTTGGCAAAATTCGACGGTGCGCGGAAGATCGATACGCCGCCATCCGGCACCCAGCGCAGCATACGCTCATTGGGAATGTCGCTCCAGATCAGGCATTCGGCATCGGCGAACCAGACAGGTCCCTCCGCCCAGCGGCAGTCCGAATAAAGCTCCTCCAGCCCAGCACTTGGAACAACGAGGTTCCGGAAGCGGGTATCGTAGATTTCGTAAAGGGATGAGGAGTCGTTCGACATTTCGATTGTCCTAAAAACTGCTGGGGAACAGTGTCAGCGCCCGCCGACGGGGCGCCCGCCTGCAATGAGGATGACGGCAATGATGATCAGGCCGGTCAGGATGAGCCTCGGTCCGGCGCCGAAACCGTAGGTGTTCAGCATGGAGACGACCAGGAACATGAAAAGGGACGCGCCCCATATGCCCGGCACGTTCGAATCACCGCCGGCAACCGCCGTTCCGCCGATAATGACGACCGCGATCGACATCAGCAGATATTCGGCACCCATATTGAGGGCGGCGCCGCCAGAAAAGCTCGCGAGCAGATAGCCGCAAACCGAAGCCAGGATGGCGCAGAGCACATAGGTCGCAAGCCGTGTCCCGTCGACGGGAATGCCGGCCATGCGTGCCGCAAACATGCTCTGCCCGATCGCCGATATCCAGCGGCCGTAGATCGTCCGCTCCAACAGCACCCAGGCAAGCACTGAGAGCAAGAGAGCAACAATCGCGACATTCGGGACGCCGAAGAAGCCGGATGTGGTGAAATCAGCCAGTTGATCCGGCGGCTTGATGCGCAGGCCGCGATTGCTCCAGATCGCCGTCGACTGGATGATGAAGCTCATCGATAGTGTCGCAATGATGGGTGGGATACGCAAAAGCTTGATCAGGGCGTAGTTACCGATACCGATGCCAAGGCCGATGAGGATCGACACCAGCAGGCCGGGCACGATCATGCCGTCCTCGACATTCATGAGCTTGAGCGCGATTGTACCGGCAAGCGTCATCGTGGCGGGCACCGACAGGTCGATATTGCCGGGACCAAGCGTGATGACGAACATCTGCCCGATGCCGACGATCACGGAAAAGGCGGCAAAGGTCAGCGCTGCCTGCGAAAGGCCGACGGAGCTCGCACCGCCGGTGAAGAGCACGGTAACGAGCCAAACGATGATGGTGGCAAAGAAAGACCAGATCCAGGGCTTCCGGCCGAGTGTCCGAAAAGCGATCATGATTGTTTCTCCCGCTTTTCGACACGGTTGAGCAAGAGCCGCAGCGCCAGCACGATGATCAGGATGGCACCCTGGGCACCAATTTGCCAGTCCGGTGAGATCCGCAGAAATGACAGGAATGAGCCTGCCAAGGTCAGGGTCAAAGCTCCAATGACAGCGCCGATCGGGGAAACACGCCCGCCTATGAATTCCCCGCCCCCGAGGATGACCCCGGCGATCGACAGAAGCGTATAGCGCAGCGCAATGTTTGCATCCGCCGAGGTGGTGAGCCCAACCAGTGCGATACCGGACAGGACCGCAAAGAGGCCGGCAAGCCCATAGGCTGCCGCGCGCAAGGCGACGACGGACCAGCCGGCGCGCTCAAGCGAACGTTGATTGCCGCCAACGCCACGGATCAATACGCCGAAGGACGAGCGCATGACGATCAGGTGCGAAATCAGCGCGATGACGACACTCGCAACGATCGCCATCGGGACGAGCGGCGGCTTCGAAGTCATCAGCCAGCGGGCCCAATCGGGCGCCGTGCCACCCGGCGCGGGAAGCAGCAGAACCGCAAAGCCGCCCCAGACGAAGCTCATGCCGAGGGTGACGACGATCGACGGCAAGTCTCTGATGTAGATGATCACGCCTATGACGGCATAGACGGCGATCGCGGCAGCGAGAATAAGGATGCCCAGGAGCGGTGATGACTGCAGATAGGTCGCGGCCACGCAAGCCGTGAAGCTGACGAATGTCCCCATCGACAGATCGAGATCGTTGACCGACATGATCATCATCTGTGCGATCGTTGCGAGCGCAATCGGCACGGCGAGATTGAAAAGGAGATTGAGCCCGATATAGCTCATGGCCCGCGGCTGGAGATAGAAGACTGCGATAAGCAGAACGGCGAGCGACAGCGCCGGGATAAGCAGACGCAAGGTAGCGGACGATGGACGGATCATGCGCCCTCCCCGGCAAAGGAAGCTGCCAGCACGTTTTCCTCCGTGATTTCCTCTCCCGCCAGCTCCGCGACGATGACGCCGTCTCGAAAGACATAGGCGCGGTCGCAAAGGCGGATTTCATCCATTTCAGTGGAGTACCAGATGAATGTCCGGCCGGCGGCCGCCTCATCGTTCAGGATGCGATAGACCTCCTGCTTGGTGCCGATATCCACACCGCGCATGGGATCATCCATCAGCACGACCGGCGCCGTCGTCGCAAGTGCGCGGGCGAACAGAACTTTTTGCTGATTGCCGCCGGACAATGACAGGATACCGTTCTCCATCGCCGGCGTGCGGATTTCGATGCGCCCCTTCCACTTGGCTCCAAGGCTTTCCTCCCGCTCCTTGTTGACGAGCGACATCTTGGAGAGATCGCGAAGCGATGCGATGCTCAGGTTCTTCAAGATGCTCCACAGAGGAAAGGTCCCGTTCAGACTGCGGTCACCAGCGACGAAGGTAATATTCTCCCGCCTGCCCGGCAGCCAATTGCTCGACAAGGATCGATGGAGATCGAGCAGCATGTCGGTTTGGCCGTGACCAGCAAGACCGGCAAGGCCGATTACCTCCCCCTTGCGGACCTCGAAGGTAAGGCCCTTGCCCCTGTGCGAAGGCAAGGTGAGGATAGGAGGCGTAACGGCACGTTCCTCGTTCCCGTGCTTGCGGTCCTGTTCCTTGACGACGCTGCCCATGGCCTGGACAAGGCTTCGGACATTAAAATCCTGCGCGGCGCGATCGGCAACGACCCGGCCGTCCTTCATGACGAGAATGCGGCTCGCCGTCGAAAGAATCTCGCCAAGAATATGCGAGATCAGCATCACCGCGCCGCCAGCTTGCACGAACCGACGCACATAGGTCATCAATTGCGCCGCCAACCCGGCATCGAGCGATGAGGTCGGCTCATCCAGGATGACCAGCTTCGGCTTCTCGCCGACGGTGCAGAAGGTGATCGCAATCTCCACCATCTGCCGTTCGGCGATGGAAAGCTCACCGACGCTGCGCATGACATCGATCTTGTGACCGGCAAAAATCTCGTCGAGCTTGGCGCGCACGATCGCGGCAGCCCGGCGGCGCCAGTTCCAGCCGGAAAGACCGTGATGAACGACCCGCATGTTCTCGACAACGGTCAGATTGGGGGCGAGAGAAAGCTCCTGAAAGACGCAACGAATGCCATATGCGCGTGCGGCATTGATGCCGTGCGCCTTGTCGTCGCCGTCGTAGGTAATCGTTCCCTCGTGCGGGTGAAGGCCGCCATTAATGACGTTGACGATGGTCGATTTGCCAGCGCCGTTGTGACCGACAAGGCCGATGCATTCGCCGGCATGAATGGTCAGATCGGCACCATCGAGCGCCTTGACCGCGCCGAAATGCACTTTGATGCCCCTCGCCGAGACGACGGCTTGCCGCTCGGTGTCTTCCTTCATCGAACTATTGTCTTTGACTGCAATCATGGATCGTCCGGCCGGCCGTTGCATCTAACCGGCACCGCCTTTATTGGCGGCTCCGGCCTTCATGTGCTTGTCGATATCGATTACTTCGCCGCAGCGATGACCTTCTTGGTGTCATCCAGCGTGTATTCGACATTGGCGACCCCGCCCGCCTGCGTGGTGGCGAGGCTGGCTTCGAGATTGTCCTGATCGATGCGCAGAAACGGCACGACCAGATCCTTCTTCACCGGCTGACCGTCGAGGATCTGCTGAGCCACCCAGAAGGCAAGCGTGGAAACGCCGGGGGCGATCGAGACGGACATGGTCTCATAGCCGCTGGCATCCTTCTCCTTCTTCCACCAGGCAAGTTCGTCCTGACGGTTGCCCATGACGATCGTCGGCATGGTGCGCTTGGCGGCTGCGAGGGCCTGTGCCGCACCATAGCCGTCGCCGCCTTGCGTCACGACGGCTGAAATATCGGGAAGGCTCGGCAGGATGCCGGCGACGGCGCGCTGCGCGACATCCTGCGCCCAGTCGCCGTGCACAGAGCCGACGATCTTGAACTGCGGATATTTGGCGGCAGCCGCATGGATACCAGCGGAAATCTCATCATCGACGGAAACGCCGGCAAGCCCGCGGATTTCGAGTACATTGCCACCCTTTGGCATCTTTTTGGCGAGATACTCGATCTGGCTGGCGCCCATGCCCTTGAAGTCGACGGCAATGCGCCAGGCGCAGGGTTCGGTGACGATGCCATCGAAGGAAACAACGACGATCTTCGCATCGCACGCTTCCTTGATCGCGCCGTTCAGCGCCGTCGGCGATGCAGCGTCGATGACGATCGCGTCATAGCCCTGCAGGATCATGTTCTGGATCTGCGCGGCCTGCTCGGTTGCCTGATTTTCCGCCGTCGTAAACGGATCGGCGGCGGCCACAACACCGGCCTTCACGGCTTCGCCCGTGACTTTCTGCCAGCTGGTCAACATGGCTTGGCGCCAGGAGTTGCCGGCATAATTGTTCGACAACGCAATCTTCTTCGATGATGTATCAGCAAAAGCGGAACCCGGCACGGCAACGCAGGCGATGACGGCGGATGCCAGCAGCATCTTGGCAATATTCATATTTTCCTCCCAATGAGCCCGTATTTCATCTTCCGGGCCAAGATTTTCGAGCGCGCTCCTCAACGAACGATCGAAAATAATATTTGCACTGAAGGTTCCCCTGTCAGTACAAGCAGGATGTCCGAGATTGTTTCGATTGTACAGGCGCTTAAGGCTCGAGACCCTGCGGGATCCCGCAGAAAAAATGCGCAAGTCCGCAGGACGAACGGCTCGGATCGGCGCTTAATAGCGTTGGAAATCCATATGCTGCGATCGACCGGAGGGGAAGTGGTCGACGCGTTGCCTGGGAGGGCGTGCCTTGCGCAATTTGGCGCCGCAATCGGTCTTCGACCACTATCTCAACATATCGAGGCTACTCGCCGGCCAGCTCGACTTTCACTCCGTCATCCGGGCGGTCGCCGCCGAAATCAGCCATGTGATCCCGCATGATCATCTCGACGTCTGTATCATGCTGGTGGACGAGCAATTTCATACGGCCTATGAGAGCGGGCTTGAGACCGATTGGGGACGCCGCTTTCCGGCTCCCGTAAGCAACAGCCCCATCCGCACGCTTCTCTGGGGCGAGAGCGATTATCTGCTGACCGACGATGCCTGGAGCGACCCGCAGTTTCATTTCCAGGGCGCTTTTTCACACCCGATCTTTCACCAGTCGCTGCATAGCCGCGTGCACGTCCCCCTGAAAGTACAGGGTCATGTCATCGGGGCGCTTTCCTGTTCGAGCCACCAGACCGGCTTCTACACCATGCAGCATGTCGAAAGCGCCCGCGTCATTGCCGATCTGTTGGCACCCCATTTCTTCGCCATCCGCGCCGCCGACCAGGCTAACCGCTCGGCAATCGTGGAAGCCGAGGCCCGCGCCCGCGAGGAGGGCCTTCGCCTCGGTGCCCTGAAATTGACCGAGGCATTGGAGGCCGAGCGGCAACGCATCGGCATGGACCTGCACGATCAGATTCTGGCCGATCTGACCCGCCTAGCGCGCCGGCTGGAGCGGCTTGCCCGCCAGCCAGATGTCACCGGTGAAGCCCTTGAACCGCTATTTCGCGGTTTGCATCATAGCATGCACGACCTTCGTCAGATCATCGAAGAGGCCAAGCCTTCTGTCCTTCAGCTATTCGGCTTTGCGCAGGCGGTGGAAAACCATCTCGAACGATCGATCCAGGAGAGCGGAGCCACTTTGGCCTGGACGCTGAAAGACGAGACCGGCGGCGCCATCGATTGCCTCGAACAATCGGTATCCATTGCCCTCTTCCGTATTGCACAGGAGGCCATCAACAACGCCATACGCCATGCCCAGGCCGCCAGCATCGAGGTTCACCTGAAAGCGGTTGGTGGCGCGGTGACCATCGACGTCATGGATGACGGCCTTGGACTTGGAAATGCCCGCAGACCGTCGGGGGGCGGCATCGAAAACATGCGGACCCGAGCGCGCCTGATCTCCGCGCGTTTCGCGATAAAGCCGGCCGCTACATCCGGAGGAACATTGGTCAGCGTCACCCTGCCCGCCAAGGCGCAGCCCTTAGGAGGAGCCGCGGCATGAAGGTTCTGATCATCGAGGACGATCCGCTTCATCGCTCCTATCTGAACGAAGCGATCCGCGCCGCCCTTCCCGAATGCGACGGCGTGCTGGAAGCCGAAAACGGCAATACCGGCGAACGACTGGCGCGGGATTGCAAATCCGCCCATATCGTCATGGATCTTCAGATGAGCCAGCGCAACGGTATCGAGGCTGCGCGCACCATATGGAAGGAACGGCCGGAGACGCGCATCCTCTTCTGGTCGAACTATTCGGACGAAGCCTATGTTCGCGGCGTCTCGCGCATCGTGCCGGTCGGCGCCGTCTACGGCTATGTTTTGAAATCGGCCTCTGACGACCGGCTGAAGCTGGCGCTGCGCAGCATCTTCATCGAGAGCCAATGCGTGATCGACCGCGAAGTGCGCGGCATGCAGCAAAAAAGCCTTGGAAACGTCAATGGCTTCACCGAAGCCGAATATGAAATCCTGATCGATATCGCGCTGGGATTGACTGATCGCGCCATCGCGCAAAGACGCAATCTCTCGGTTCGCAGCGTTCAAAACCGATTGCAACAGCTCTACATCAAGCTCGGCGTCTATCAGCCGCTCGGCAATCAAGACGATGATGGCCGTTTTAACCTCAGAGCCCGCGCCGTGGCCGTGGCGTTTCTCAGAAAGCTGCTCAATCACAGCGCTCTGGAGCGGGCGGAAGCCGACCTTACCGCCTGGCTCGCCCGCCAGCCTCACGATTGAGCGACAGAATGTGCCGCCGACGTCGATCACGCTTGACGTCTTCCACCGAATAATTGTCTATTGCTAGCAATAGACATTAATCCAACCATACGGAATTTCTCATGTCCGCCGTTTCGCCTGTCATCCTGCTC
>NZ_JBNDIC010000080.1:0-21083 GCF_056755475.1 Rhizobium sp. KNZ2-6A
GTCCTTTTACAGCACTTGGCTTGCGGAGCATTGACGAAAAGCGAGGGCCTGGTGTGGCGCCGGGCTCTCTCTCCGGGAGCGCGTGATAACAGCATGGCAAGATACATATTATCGAGAATTGGGCAGGCTCTATTCGTCTTATGGGCGGCATTCACCGTATCCTTCATATTGCTGCAATCCCTGCCGGGTGACGCGGTGCTGATCAAGTTTCAAAATCCGGACTATGGGCTCAGCCCCGAGCAGCTTGCCGAGATCAGGGCCGCTTACGGCGCCGATGGCTCGTTTCTGCATCAATATGTCCACGCCGTCTGGAGTTTCCTGACCGGCGATTTCGGTTACTCCCTGCAGGCGGGCGTGCCGGTGAACTCCTTGCTTGCCACCAACCTGCCGCCGACGCTGCTGCTTGCGGGACTTGGTTTCGCGGTGGCGACCCTTCTTGCCGTTCTGATTGCGATCGCCTGCAATCTTTCCGGTTTTGCCTGGCTGCGCGGCTTGATCCAGTCCGTTCCGTCGCTCTTCATATCGGTGCCGACCTTCTGGCTCGGCATCATGCTCATCCAGATATTTTCCTTCCGGCTTCGCCTTGTGCCGGTGATCAATCCGGGTCCATGGGAAGGCCTTTTCCTGCCCATCCTGACGGTTGCGGTGCCGATCTCGGCTCCGCTCGCGCAGATACTGCTGAAGAACATAGACGAAGTGCTGATGAGACCCTTCGTGCCCGTTGCGCGCGCCAAAGGGCTTTCGCATGCAAAGGTGCTGTGGCGGCACGTCGCCAAGAACACGCTACTGCCGGTTCTGACCGTTGCCGGTCTACTCTTCGGCGAACTGATTGCCGGCGCTGTCATCACCGAAACGGTCTTTGGGCTCAATGGCATCGGCGGGCTCACGAAGCAGGCGGTGGATAGCCAGGATGTCGCCGTTCTGCAGGCGATCGTCGTCATTGCCGCAAGTGCCTTCGTCGTCATCAATCTCGTGATCGATCTTCTCTATCCCGTGCTCGATCCCCGTCTGAAGACCAAGCTGGGAGCTGCATGATGGCAAGCATCGAAACCGCTCAACGTCATCCGGGCCCCGATGGTTTCGCCCTGGAGGAGGGCACACAACCGGCGACGCTTCAAACCAAGCTTCGCAGAAACCTCGGATCCGGCCGGCGATGGCCGGCAATCCAGCCCGGCCTCGTTCTGGCGTGCGTCGTGCTCGCGCTCGCTGTGCTTTGGGCGCTCTTTCCCGGCATCTTCACGGTCTACGATCCCATCCAGGGCCTGCCCGGCCAGCATCTCCGGCCGCCGAGCGCGGCGCATGTTCTGGGCACGGATTCGCTCGGGCGGGATCTTTATGCCCGCATCGTCCATGGCGCCGTGCATTCGGTGTCCGGCGCGCTTTCTGCCGTGGGCACCGCCCTTCTGGTGGGTACGACGCTCGGTGTCCTTGCCGGCTCGCTGGGCGGAAGGCTTGAGACTGTCATCATGAGGCTGGTAGACGTTTTGCTATCGATTCCCGATCTGCTGCTGTCGCTCAGCATCATCGTTCTACTCGGCTTCGGCACCGTCAATGCTGCAATCGCCGTCGGCTGCACGCTGATCGCGAAGTTTGCCCGTTTGGTCCGCTCCGAGGTGGTCACTGTGCGGCGAAGCGAATATGTCGAAGCCGCCTTTGGCAGCGGCGGCACTTTCTTGAAGGTGCTTTGGCGTCATATCCTGCCCAATTCGCTGACCTCGGTGATTGCCTTCGCCGCGCTTCAGGCTGGTTGGGCTATTCTGCAGCTGTCGACTCTCGGTTTTCTCGGCTACGGCGCGCCGCCGCCGACCCCTGAATGGGGTTTGCTGATTGCCGAGGGGCGCAACTATATCGCAACCGCCTGGTGGCTGACGGCCGCTCCCGGCCTCGTCGTCGTGCTCGTCGTCATTTCCATCAATCGCATCAGCCGCGCAATCGGGAGTATCGGCAAATGACGGCCCTCGTCACTGCAACGCCTGGTCATAAGGGCACACCCATCCTCGATGTAGCGGGTCTGCGGGTTGCCTATCGCGACAGGAGCGGGCTTCGCCCGGTCGTTCACGATATCGATTTTCAGGTGCGTGCCGGTGAAGTCGTCGCCCTTGTGGGCGAGTCCGGTTCCGGCAAGAGTTCGACGGCGCAGGCGCTTATCGGCCTTTTGCCGGAAGGCGGGATTCTGCAGCAGGGGACCATCCGCCTGAACGGCGAGGATATTGCCGGCTGGCCGCAAAGACGACTGGATGGCATTCGCGGATCCGTGGTCAGCCTCGTGCCGCAGGACCCGGGAAACTCGCTCAATCCGGTGAGGACGATCGGGGATCAGGTCGCCGAAATTCTGACGGTCCACGGAAGGGCATCGGGAGCAGCCGCACGCGTTCAAGCGGTCGAATTGCTTGAACGCGTCGGCCTCAGCCAGCCGCAATTGCGCGCAAAACAATATCCGCACGAGCTTTCCGGTGGCATGCGCCAGCGTGTGCTGATCGCCATCGCCGTCGCGCTGAAGCCTTCGCTGATCATCGCCGATGAACCCACGAGCGCCCTGGACGTCACCGTACAACGGCACATTCTTGATCTGATCGACGATCTCAGGCGCGAATATGGCACAGCGGTTCTTCTGGTGACCCATGACCTCGGTATCGCCGCAGACCGCTCCGACAAGCTGATTGTCCTGCAGCATGGCCGCATCCAGGAAAAGGGCCCCACCGCCGACATTTTGAGACATCCGCAAAGCGACTATACGCGACGCCTGCTTGCCGACGCACCATCGTTGAATGCGCGGCCGAAGCGCTCGCCGGCCGCCACCGTCTCATCGACGCCGCCGGCAGGCGATATCATCGTCGTCGACGGGCTGGTTCAGGACTTCGCAGGCGGTAGCGGCGGCGGTTTCAGGGCTGTGGACGGCGTATCGTTTCGCGTCCGCCGTGGCAGCACTCATGCAATCGTCGGCGAATCCGGTTCAGGCAAGACAACGACGATACGGGTCGTGTCCGCTTTCCAGCGCCCGACCTCCGGACAGGTTCTGATCGACGGGCTGGACCTGTCGACGCTGCGCGGCGAAACGCTCAGGCTTTTCCGCAAGAAGATCCAGCTTGTCTATCAGAATCCCTACAGCTCGCTTGATCCGCGGCAGACGATCGAAAGAATCGTGGAGGAGCCGCTATTGAATTTCGAGCGACTTCCGAAACGCGAGCGCTTGGCGAAGGTGGCGCTGACCCTCGACAAGGTCAAGCTGCCGACGGACGCCCTGCAGCGGCGGCCGCATGCACTGTCTGGCGGACAACGCCAACGGGTCGCAATTGCCCGAGCATTGGTGCTGGACCCGCAGATTCTGGTGCTGGACGAGGCAGTCTCCGCACTTGACGTCACGGTGCAGGCGCAGATCCTCGATCTGCTCGACGAGCTGCAGCGCGAACTCGGGCTGACGTATCTTTTCGTCTCTCATGATCTCGCGGTCGTGCGGCAGATCGCCGATACCGTCTCCGTGCTGAATGGCGGCCGGCTGGTCGAGACTGGCACGATCGAAGAGGTCTTCAACAATCCGCAAAGCTCCTACACGCGCGAGCTGATCGACGCCGTACCCGGTAAGAAGTTTCCGCGAGCGGTAAGTAGCTCTCCCATTAATGCAGGATGATCGCATGGATACGTCAACATTACCGAAAAGACTAGGCTTCTTCAGCCGCGTCCTGGACCGGGCGGATGCGGCAACCCGCTACAGGCTGGTTGCCGAACAGATCATCCATGCCGAAAAGCATGGCTTCGACAGTGCCTGGGTAGCGCAGCACCATTTCAACGGCGAAGAGGGTGGTTTGCCCGCACCGTTGGTATTCCTTGCTTCCCTGGCTCCGCGAACATCGCGTATCCGTCTCGGGACTGGCGTCATCACGCTGCCTATGGAAAATGCGGTACGTGTCGCCGAGGATACCGCTGTGCTCGACAGTCTGCTCGCCGGGCGGCTGGAGGTCGGTTTTGGCACAGGCGGTACGCCGCAGGCTTTCTTGCCTTTCGGCCTGGAAAGCAGTCAGCGCACGGAGATCTATGGCAGGCATCTCGCAGTGGTACGCGACGCATGGGCGGGCCATGAACTGACAGGCGGCAACCGTCTCTATCCCGCCGCGCCGCATGTGCGTGATCGTGTCTGGCAGGCGACATTTTCCGCTGGCGGCGGTTTGCGTGCCGGCCGCGATGGTGACGGGCTGATGTTGTCGCGCACGCAGCCACGACCTGCTGAGACGCCGGACGCCAAGCTCTCCGACCTGCAGAATCCGATCATCGACGCCTATCTTTCGGCGTTGCCGGCCGGGCGTCAGCCGCGGATATTGGGCTCGCGGAGCCTCTTCGTTGCCGACAACAGAAAAGAGGCGCTGCAATTTGCCGATATCGGCCTGCGGCGGATCGTCGAACACTTCAAAGCAACCGGCTTTGCGGTTCCAGGCGAGAGCACGGCGGATTTGATCAGAGCCTTCGATGTTCACGTCGGCACCCCTGATGATGTTATCGCATCGCTTCAGGCGGATGCTGCGCTGGCGCGGGTCACGGATCTGGTCTTTCAAGTGCACTCCGTCGATCCGCCGCATGACTATATTCTGCGCTCGCTCGAACTGACCGCAACCCATGTCGCCCCCGCACTCGGCTGGGCACGGCAAGGTTCACTCGAAAATGATCGTCGCGTCGTAACGCGGGCCTGAGCACCGGCATCTGAAGAAAAGGCTTCAACCATGACCTTGCAGACCAAAGACATCATCGATTTCCTCGCGGGAATAGAGCGCGGTTCCCATCTTGATCATGTTCGGGCGCGGCGGCCAGAGACGCGTCTCAATGCTCAGAGGAGCTATGAGGCCCTCTTTGAGCCCGAGCATTCGGGGAGCGTAACCCCGGCGGAACGCTTCGCCGTCGCCGCCTTCGTTGCCGGGTTGCACAAGGCGGCCGAAGCCAAGAGCTTCTATTTCTCCAGGCTGCAGGATGAGGCGCACGGCTCCGCGCTCGCTACCGTCATCGGCATCGAGTTGGAGCGCGGTGGAGCACTCGGACCCTATGGTCATTATCCGGCTGGCCCGCTTTCCAGCGAGGACCGGCCGGGCCTCGTCTATGAGGTTTCAGGCGAGAGCCGAAAGCTTCTTGACGAGAAGCTTAGCGCGGCGCTCGAACACAGCCATCTTTTGGTCTTCCGCCCGAGAGAAGCAACTGCTGCGGCGTTGCAGAAGCTCCTAGAGGCCGGCTGGACGACCACCGGCATCGTGACCTTGTCGCAGATCACGGCATTTCTGACGTTTCAGATCAGGGTCGTTGCCGGTCTGCGGGCGCTGGCGGCAAATTCCACCAATGTCGGACAGGTCACCCAAGCCTAATTGAACGAACAAGGAATCATTCCATGACCGAGACCGTCATTCATCCCGAAATAGCGAACCGGCCGAATGCCTTCACCCAAGCCGAGATCGGCTGGACGTCGTGGCTGCAGCCAATTGAGGAAGCCGAGCTGACCGAGCGTCATTGGGCCGGCCTTGTGGATGCATCCCGCGCGAAATCGCCTTATTTCATGTTGCTGGTGCGCGACCCCGACATTCTCCAGGCCCGCACCAAGACGGACAAGGATATCTTCTACAACGTTTCGGAGGGCCTGCCCCGGGCTGAGCGCGAACTGGCTGCTACGGCGGCGTCACGAGCCAATGGCTGCATTTTCTGCGCCTCGGTACATTCTCGTTTTGCCTCCCATCATTCCAAGCGGACGGATGACGTGCAGCGTCTTTTGGATGAGGGACTTCACGCCGATCTGGGCAGCCGGTGGAACGCAATTGTAGAGGCTTCGGCTGCCTTGACGGCGACGCCAGCGCAATTCGGAGCAGGGGAAATCAGCAGGTTGCGCGAAGAAGGGTTGGGGGACTTGGAGATCGCAGATGTGATCCATGGTGCCGCCTTCTTCAACTGGGCAAACCGGTTGATGCTTTCGCTTGGCGAGCCGACGCCAGCGACCTGACCCTCTTTTCCGGACATGAGCTCTAAATTAGCTGCGAGGGAAGTAGCTCGGTCTACGGGAGTCTCTCCATCGAGGGTCAAAGCGAATGCAGATTTGGACAATGTGAGAAGGGATTATGCAGCTGGTGGCTAGTGAGCATAACTGCTTGAAGGGTTCCGAATTGCAAGCCTATAGCTATTGCTCTGCGGTTCGGATCCTATCAAGAGCGTGTAAACCCCACGTAAATTTCGCAACAAAGTCCATATGCAGATAATGAGGATCTTCCGAGTGATGAGGAGGCGGGCTTCACTTCGGCACAATACGTCCGGTTGTTTGGGACCTTGTGCGATCGTCCTTGTACGTCAGAAGTCTCCTTGCCCAATGGATGTCGCCAAACGCTGCACGAAGTCCGCGATGTAGAGCGAGGCGTTGGTGGCCCGTTTGTGCACCGCGATCGTCTGAGGAATTCGCGAAAACACTCCGTCTACCATCCGGAAGCCTTCCATCCGCTCCGAGGCGTTGAAGAGGAATTCGGTCAGTCCAGCCGCCGCGTCGCATTCTCGGTCGGCGAGAAAGTCGAGGGCCGCCGTGGGGCTGTCGGCATGTAGCACCGTTGCTCGCTTGAGTGTTCGCTCAAGCTGCTTCGTATAGGCGGCGCTACGCGCGGAAGCGATGCGAATTCCGGTGGAATCCAGCTCGTCCGCCGTCCGGTAGGGTGAAGCTACTGGAACCAGGTAGGTGGCTTCGACCGAGATATAGGGAGGCGAGAAGCTGAAGCGATCGGTTCTTGATGGGTCTGACGCGATGAAGGCGATGTCCCACTCATCGCCGTCGGCAGCGGAAAGAATATCCGCAGCCGATCCGTATCGTATCAGAGAAAGCCCTCTATAAAGTTCGTGGGCGATCCTATCCGCAATTTCCGCGCTCGGTCCCACCAAGGCGCGCGCGTTTTCGTCCCAGCGAATCAACGCTGTGTTCGACATGTTGACGGCGGCCCTAATGATTCCAGCCGGCGCTATCTCCGACCGGACCTGCTCCAAATTGAACATATGTTACGTCTCCCTAGAGCGTGATGCCGAAAAGTGTAGGCGGTTTTCGGAGGACATTACGCTCTACTTCGTTGAGTCTGGAGCGGATTCAGATTTTAGGTCGAACAGACCTAAAATCAGCCGGCTCTAGCGCGAAAACCTGGACGCAAGTGCTTCCGATCCTCTGGCAAGGAGAGCAACATCGACGCCAACTGCGGTGAACAGCGTTCCCTGCGCAATGCAGCGAGCCGCAAACTTCTCGTCAGGCGTCAAGATGCCCGAAGGCTTGCCGATAGCTTTCAAGCGTTCGATCGCATTCTCGATTGCCGAAACTACCTCGGGATGACCCGGTTGGCCGGGATAGCCGAGGCTGGCTGCGAGGTCCGCCGGACCGATGAAGATCCCGTCGACTCCGTCGACCCCTGCAATGGTTTCAAGCCGATCGAGCGCCTCTCGTGTCTCGATCTGCAGCAAGAGGCAGATGTCCTGTTCCGCAATCTGCGCGTAGTTCGGCACGCGCCCGAAACGGGTGGCGCGGGTGAGGGCGGATACGCCGCGGATACCTCGCGGTGCGTAACGCGCCGCCGCCACGGCCGCCTTCGCCTCCTGTTCATTCTGCACATATGGAATGAGAAGCGTCTGGACGCCGATATCCAGAAAACGCTTGATCAATACAGGGTCGTTGAAGGCCGGGCGCACTACGGGGGAGACGTCGTACGGCGCGATCGCCTGCAACTGTGGAAGCACAGTAAGAACGTCGCTGGGAGAATGCTCGGTATCGAAAAGCAGCCAGTCGAAACCGGACGGTGCGACGATTTCCGCTGTATAGCTGCCCGGAAGGCCGCACCACAATCCGATCTGACTTTGACCGGCCTGGAGTTTTCGCTTGAAGCTGTTGATGGGGAGTTCCATTAGATCCTCACACGAATGAGACGCCGATTGAGCCGACGGGACCGTAGTCGGCCTGGATCACGTCGCCCTGGGCGATGTCCACGGGGCGGGTGAAAGAGCCGGCCAGCACGATCTGGCCCTTTTTCAAACCGCCGCCCACAGCATGGAGCTTGTTTACCAACCAGGCGATCCCGGCTGCCGGATGGCCCATGATCGCTGCAGAAACACCGGATTCCTCGATAATGCCGTTCTTCGAGAGGGTGGCGCCCACCCAGCGGATGTCGACGTCCATTGGGCGAATGATGCGCCCGCCAACAACGATCGCCCCGAAAGCGGCATTGTCGGCGATCGTGTCGGTGATCGCCCTCGGAACCTCGGTGCGATAGTCGATGATCTCGAGAGCCGGAACGACGAATTCGGTCGCCCTCATCACGTCATAGATCCGCGTACCAGGCCCCTCGAGATCCTCGCCCATCACGAAGGCGAGCTCGACTTCGAGGCGGGGCTTGATAAAGAGGTCCGCCTTGATCTGCGCTCCGTCGTTGTAGAGGGCGTCGTCGAGGATGACACCGTAGTCAGGCTCGGTCATCTTGGATGCCATCTGCATCGCGCGCGACGTAAGGCCGATCTTGTGGCCTACGACCCGAGCACCCCTAGCAATCCGAGCCTCCGCCCAGAGCGCTTGAATTTTGTACGCGTCTTCAAGCTCCAGATCGGGATAGGTCTTGCTCGGTTGAACGATTGGCTTGCGGTCGGTTTCTGCCTTCAGAAGGGCGTTGGCCGCCTCTCGGCGTTCCTGTTCTGTGATCATCGGTTCGGCTCTGTCGTTGGTTATTTGATTGGCGGGCGCGGCAGCACGGCTTCGCCGGGCTCCATGACGTAGGTGTAGTCGAGCGAGAACCAGGGCCCCTCGATGCCGGGTTCGGACGGATGCGGTTCGTCATGGCGGACGAAGTCGCCGGTCAGGGCTGCCGTCACTCCAAACTGAACGTCGGAATCGATGTTGGGATCGCTTGGATCGAAGACCTGGGAAATCAGCGTCTTGTATCCCTGCTTGAAGATCAGGGCGTGAAGATGCGCTGGTCGGTACGGGTGACGTCCCTGCGCCCTTAGCAGTCGGCCGACGACGCCATCGACCGGGATCGGGTATCCGACCATCTTCACGGTACTGAACCAGAAGCGGCCGTCGGCGTCCGTGGTGAACTTGCCCCGAAGGTTCATTTCAGCCTGATCGGGGTCCTGATTTTCATAGAGCCCAACAGGAGAAGCATGCCAGACGTCGACCTCGGCACCCGCGATCGGCCTGCCGTCGCGGTCTACCACCCTGGCGCGGACATAGAGCGGCGTGCCTGGCGTGTCGGAGCGGATGATCGTACCGCCGTTTTCGACACGGGGAGAGTTCAGGCGCCAGAACGGGCCGAGAAGAGACTGCGACGTCTCCGTCTGGCCGCCGTCGCCGTTGTTCAAAAGGCAAACCAGCGAGGATACGCCGAGAGATCCGGCCATGAGAACAAACTCGTTGTGGCTGTCCGTCTGCAGTTGTCCGATCTCGTTGAGTATTGCCGTAGCTTCGCGGAACTCGACTTCGGACAATCTCACCTCCCGCACGAATGCATGGAGATGCTTCACCATCGCTACGAGGATTTCTCGCAGGCGTGGATCCTCAGTTTTGTTCATCACCGCGAGGACGGCAGGCGTCAACTCGCTTTCAGTTTTTATGGCCATAAGAGTACCTCCCACTGGCGCTGACTATTAAAAATAATCGATTATCTGTCAATGAATGTTACGACGCCTTTTTCCGTTGGCGGGAAGAAAATTGGCTCTACATTGTATTAAGGTGCTGAATTTATTGAATTAAATTCACAAGTTGATCGAGTTTTAGCTACAAAACGGGCCCTTCTTCGCTTTCTCGTTGACATAAATAATCGTTTATCATATCGATCATCGACAGTTGATCAGAATTGTCAGGGAGTAGGGATGAGCTCGACCGACGACAGCGCCTCTGCGCCAATGACAGACGAGGAAACGGCCTCCGCGGGTTTTTCCGATGATGGCAAGAACACGATCGGAAGCCAGCTGGCATCGCGTCTGCGCGAGGCGATCATCTCCGGCGAGCTGGAGGCCGGCAGCAAGATCAATCTCGACAAGGCTCGCCGCACGTTCAACGTTAGCTTAAGCCCTCTGAGGGAGGGACTTGCCCGCTTGATCTCCGACGGCCTGGTGGAGTTTCAGGACAACCGCGGCTATCGCGTAGCTCCGATCTCGCTGGCGAATCTGGAAGAAATCACGACGCTGCGCGAAGAGCTCGAAGTCTTCGCGCTGCGGGAATCCATGCGTATCGGCGATGTCGAGTGGGAGAGCAACATAATGCGCTCGCTCCATCGCCTGAACCGCACGGATCGAGATGCCTCACGGCCTGAGACGCTTGAGCAATGGGAGGCACTTCACCGGGAATTCCATCTCACGCTCATTTCCGGCTGCGGCAAACCGCTTCTGTTGCATTTCTGCGGCCTCTTGCTGAACCTGAATGATCGATACCGCCGAGTTTTCCTCATCAGGACTTCCGGCGACCGGAACGTCGGGCAGGAGCACAGCGAGATTGCGCAAGGAGCGGTCGCGCGGGATATCGAATACGCCAGCGAGAAACTGCGACAGCACATCCACCGCACGGGGACGAACCTTCGAAATCATCTCGCGACGAAAGGGATCGTGTGATGGTGGCGCCTGGATCAAAATCAGAACAAAAGATTGGCGTAGCGCACTTCTCCGCCATCTCCCTGGCGCCGAGCGATTTTGCGAAGGCCGCAGCGGGGGCGGGCTTTTCCAGGATCGGGCTGAGGCTGAATCCGGCCTTTCCTGGAGCGCCGTACTGCGAGCTGCCTGCAGGCGGCCACGCAGCGGAAGAATTGAAAGCCGTCCTGCGCGGCGAAGCGCTCGAGGTCTTCGATATCGAGTTCTTTGTCATCGATCCCTCGTTCAACGCCTTGTCTCTGGAGCCCATAATGGCCGCGGCTGCCAACATCGGGGCCAAGCGTCTAAGCGTGTGCGGCGACGATCCGGAGCAGAGCAGGCTGCAGTCGAACTTCACCGAATTCTGCGGCCTTGCAAGCGGCTACGGATTGGCAGTCGATATCGAGAACATGGGATGGCGGACGGTCAGAACCTTCGCCGACAGCGTCAATCTCCTGAAATCGAGCGGCGCGCCCAATGCCGGCGCACTCGTTGACGGAGTGCATTTCTTCAGGAACGGCGGAACGTTGACGTCGCTGCGCGCCGAGATCGACAGGGTCAAGCACGTCCAGTTGTGCGACGTCATCGGACCCGCTCCGAGCACGGCGGAGGCCATGATCGCGGAGGCCCGAGGCCAGCGTCTTGTCCCTGGCGAGGGCGAATTGCCGTTGGGTGAACTGGTTGCAATAGCCGACGGGGCAGCATCGATCTCGGTCGAAGTACCTCTTTCAGGCTCGGCAGACGCGGAGGAGCATTTGAAACGCCTGTTCGAAGGGGCCTTACGAATATTTAAGCCGGGTCAGTGATCGCGGCGCCGGCGAGGCGAGAGCCGCGCCGAAGGGAGGAAGCTAGTAGATGGGTTACAGGTTTGATTTTGGCGCGGTCTTCGACCGCGCCCCGGAATTGTTTTGGGGTTCGCTCGGAACGTTGGGTCTCGCCTTCGCCGGGATGCTGCTCGCTCTCGTGATCGGAATCCTGGGCGTTGCAGCAAGAACGTCGAAGACCGCGTGGGTTCGCGCTCCGGTGATCGCGTTCGTCGAAGTCGTCCGCAACACGCCGTTCCTGGTGCAGATCTTCTTCATCTACTTCGCCCTTCCGCTTACGGGCATCCGTCTGAACCCGACGGTCACCGCAATTATCGCGCTGGGGATCAACGGAGGCGCCTACGCTATCGAGATCATCCGCGGGGGCGTTGAGAGCATCAGCAAGGGACAGATCGAAGCCGGTTTTGCGCTCGGGCTGCACAAGGCCGACGTCTTCCGGCTCATCGTTCTCAAGCCGGCACTGCGAGCGATCTACCCGTCTTTGACGAGCCAATTCGTGATGCTGACCTTGACCACGTCGGTGTGCACCTCGATCGCCGCATATGAGCTGACATCCGCAGCGCAACGCATCGAGTCCGATACGTTCCGAAGCTTCGAAGTCTACTTCACCGTGACCGCAATCTACCTGGTCATCTCAAGCCTGATGATGGGAATCTTTGCTCTGATCTCCCGTTCCTACTTCAACTATCCGACTCGATAGGAGGCGCTCATGGGTCCCATCGGCGAAAACGAGCTGTTCTTCATCCTGCAGGGTCTGAAATGGACCGTATTGCTGGCGATTATCGGTTTCATTGGCGGAGGCGTGTTCGGCATCTTGATCGCGCTTGTGCGCACGTCGAAGCATCAGTTCGCGAGGCTTGCATCATCCGGCTACATCGCGCTCTTCCAAGGTACGCCGCTCCTGATGCAGCTTTTTGTCGTCTACTACGGCGTTGCCTTGCTTGGCATCGACGTCAACGCCTGGGTCGCTGTCGCGATCGCGTTCACTCTCCACGCAAGCGCCTTCCTCGGCGAGATATGGCGCGGTTCGATTGAAGCCGTTCCCAAAGGGCAGACCGAAGCCGCGAACGCTCTTGGCCTGCATTACGTCTCCCGAATGAAGGACGTGGTTCTGCCACAGGCTTTGAAGATCTCGATGCCCGCGACCATTGGCTTTCTTGTGCAGCTCATTAAAGGGACGTCGCTTGCGGCGATCGTGGGCTTCATCGAGCTGACCCGGGCTGGCCAGATCATATCGAACCAGACCTACCGCCCGCTGCTCGTCTTCGGGATCGTCGGAATAATCTACTTCGTGATTTGCTGGCCCCTTTCCCATGTCGGAAGCGGCCTTGAGAAACGGATGGCAAAAGCCGCCCACTAAACCTGCTTCGGGAGAAGTAAACAACACAAGAGGAGGAAAGTGCAATGAATACCAATCGCAGGAAATTCCTCGGTCTAGCGCTGGCGACCGCTACCTTCGCCGCCGTTGGCGCTGCGGCAGCCACCGCAGCATCTGTCGAGGAGATCAAGTCGAAGGGAACGCTCGTCGTGGGCATCCAGGGCGACAACGCGCCTTGGGGCTTTGTGAACTCGAGCGGCAAACAGGACGGCTTCGATGCCGACGTGGCGACGCTGTTCGCCAAGGAGCTCGGCGTGAAAGTCCAGTTCCAACCGCTCGCGGTAGCGAACCGTATCCCCGCGCTGACGACCGGCAAGGTCGATATCCTCTTCGCCACGATGGCGATGACGGAAGAGCGCGCCAAGTCGATCCAGTACAGCAAACCTTATGCCGCCAACACGATTTCGCTTTATGCCGCCAAAGCCGACGCCGTGAAATCGCCGGCCGATGTGGCTGGTTGGGAAATAGGCGTGCCGAAGTCCAGCTCGCAGGACAAGGCCGTAACCGACGCGGTCGGATCGAAGGCCACCATCCGCCGCTTCGACGATGACGCGGCCACTATCCAGGCCCTGATCTCCGGACAGGTAAAGGCAGTGGGCGGCAATCAGTTCTACGGGCAGAGGCTCGATGCAGCCAGTGCCGGCACCTATGAACGAAAGATCGACTTCCTGACGACGTACAACGGCGTGGGAACGCGGCTCGGCGAGAAGGACTGGAACGAGACAGTCAACGCCTTCCTCGACAAGATCAAGGGCAACGACGAACTCGCGGCCATCACCAAGAAGTGGATGGCAATCGATCTTCCCAAATTCCCTGAATCCATCCCCAACATCCCGTTTACGGTCAAGTAAAGCATAAATGGAGGGCGCCGTGCTCAATTCCCCCAACGATCAGTCGACCCTGATATCCCTGGATAAAGTGGAGAAATGGTACGGCTCCTTCCACGCCCTGAAGAACATCAATCTGTCGGTTCGCAAGGGAGAGAAGATCGTCCTTTGCGGGCCGTCCGGTTCCGGCAAGTCCACCCTGATCCGCTGTATCAACGCTCTTGAACTGATTCAGGGCGGCAATATCGTGGTGGAAGGTCAAGTGCTGGACGGTACTACCAAGGCGGTCGACGCCATTCGACGTGAAGTCGGAATGGTTTTCCAGAACTTCAATCTGTTCCCGCATATGACCGTCCTGCAAAACTGCGCGCTTGCACCCATGAGAGTGCGGGGCGCAAGCCGTGCCGACGCGGAGAAGTTGGCGCGAAAATATCTCGAGCGCGTCCGTATCCTCGATCAGGCGGAAAAGTATCCAGCACAGCTCAGCGGCGGACAGCAGCAGCGCGTCGCCATCGCGCGCGCCCTGTGCATGGAGCCGAAAGCGATGCTTTTCGACGAGCCCACGTCCGCCTTGGATCCAGAAATGGTCAAAGAGGTTCTCGACACCATGATCGGCCTCGCAAGAGACGGCATGACCATGATCTGCGTGACCCATGAAATGGGCTTCGCCCGGCAAGTCGCTGACAGGGTCATCTTCATGGCTTCCGGAGAGATCATCGAGGAGGCGGAGCCCGAAACCTTCTTCAAGAACCCCACGCATGACCGGACGAAGGCATTTCTCGGCGAAATCCTCGCGCATCACTGAACGGGCAGAGACATGGACAACAACAAATTCCTGGTCGGCCTCATCGGCGCCGACATCCAAATGTCAAAGTCGCCGGCGCTCCATGAAACGGAAGGGCGCCACCTGGGACTTGATTATGAGTACGAGCTCGTGGACCTGGCAGAGCGCGGATTGCCGCCTTCCGCGCTGCCGGATCTTCTGAACGAGTTGGAAAGCCGCGGCTTTGCGGGAACCAACATCACCCACCCATGCAAACAGACCGTGCTGCCTCACCTGACGCGCCTGTCCAAAGATGCCGAGATGCTTGGAGCCGTAAACACGGTCGTGCTTCAGAACGGCGAGCGGATCGGACACAACACCGATTGGTATGGCTTCTACAAGAATTTCGAGCGCGGCTTGCCCGATGTCGCGAAGGCTCATGCTGTTCTGCTTGGCGCTGGCGGGGCTGGGGTGGCCGTCGCGCACGCTGCCGTGAAACTCGGCATAGAAAAGCTCTCGATCTTTGATCAGGACGAGCGCCGCGCCTCCACGCTCGCCGACCAGCTCAACGAGAGATTTTCAGGAGAGGTTGCAAGGTCGGTCCGGGACGTCGGTGCTGCGCTCGCCACCGCGGACGGCCTGATCCACGCCACGCCGACCGGTATGCGAAGCCATCCGGGGCTTCCGATAGATCCCGATTGGATACAGCATCGTCACTGGGTGGCGGATATCGTCTACATGCCCTTGGTGACCGAGCTCCTTGCGTTGGCAAAGCAGAAGGGGTGCCGAACGCTCCCAGGCGGAGGAATGACCGTGTTTCAAGCGGCCGCAGCCTTCGAGCTTTTCACAGGCCTGTCGCCCGACACGGAGCGAATGTCGCGCCATTTCGACGAGCTGTGCCGAGTGACAGCGTGATCGGGGGACTACTCCATGCCGCATATTATCATCGACTACAGCCGAGGCGCGGCGGAACGCGTCGCCATCGACGAGTTGACCCGCGCGGTTCATCGCCGAGTCCGTGACGGAGGACTGGTCAAGCCAACCGTGGTCCGTACCTTCGCCAGAGAAGCCACCGTCTCCTGCGTCGGTGACGAGCATCCCGACAACCACTTCGTGCAGATAATTGTACGCATGGCCCCAGGTCGCACTCCGGAGGTCAAACGAGAGCTGCTGAAATCGGTGCTCGAAGCTGCGCGTGACGTCGCAGCTTCCGCACTGGAAACCGGCCGGCTCGGGCTTCGCGCAGATCTCTACGAATCCGACCCAAACTTCGCGTTTCAGGACATAGCGTTCGCCTGATCCCGGCAACGCCTAACAAGGACAAATGCAATGAGCCTCATCTACGTTCTCAACGGACCAAACCTAAACCTCCTCGGCAAGCGCCAGCCGCATATCTACGGGCACGAGACATTGGTTGACGTCGAGGCGGACTGCCGAAAGTTGGCGTCGGAACTGGGGCACGAGATCCGTTTCCATCAAAGCAACCGCGAATACGAGATCATCGACTGGATCCATCAAGCGCGCGAGGACGGCGCTGGCATTGTCATCAACCCCGCCGCGTTCACGCACACTTCGCTTGCTATCCTCGACGCACTGAATACCTTTGAAGGCCCCGTCATCGAGATCCATATCTCCAACGTCCACAAGCGCGAGAGTTTTCGCCACCATTCCTTCGTGTCCCACCGGGCCGACGGCGTCATCGCTGGTCTCGGCACCGAAGGCTATCAACTCGGCATCCGCAGAGTTGCGACCATGCTCAAGACCGAGAAGAAGGACTGATAGCGATGGCGACCCGGGTCAAGCTGGCAGTCCTTGGGGCGGGGCTGATTGGCAAGCGTCATATCAAGCATGTGATGGAAGAGCCGGCCGCAGAGCTGGCGGCAGTTGTGGATCCCACGCCAGTCGGCCAGGCGATCGCGAGTGAGGCTGGTGTCAGCTGGTTCCCCAGTTTTGCCGACATGATGATTTCCGAGCGCCCTGACGGAGTCATCATCGCGACGCCGAACCAGGTGCATGTTCAAAATGGGTTGGAAGCCGTGGAAGCGGGCGTACCGGCGCTGATCGAAAAGCCGATCGCGGACGATAGCGCTGCCGGAGAGAAGCTTGTGCAAATGGCTGAGGCCAAAGGCGTGGCGCTGCTGACGGGACATCACCGCCGGCATAATCCGATGATGCAGAAAGCGAAGGAGATCATCGACAGCGGGACGCTCGGTCGGATCCTGATCGTGAATGCGATGTTCTGGCTGTTCAAGCCGGACGAATACTTTGACATCCCCTGGCGGCGAGAGCGCGGAGCGGGGCCGGTCTTCCTCAACCTAATTCACGACATCGACAACCTCCGTTTCCTTTGCGGCGATATAAACGCCGTACAGGCGTATGAATCCAACGCAGTGCGAGGCAATGCCGTCGAGGAAACCGCTGTTATCCTCATCGAGTTCAAAAGCGGTGTTCTCGGTACTGCTTCCGTGTCCGATTCCGTTGTCGCGCCGTGGAGCTGGGAGATGACGACGGGAGAAAATCCCGCTTACCCAAAAACCGCAGAGACTTGCTACATGATCGGCGGAACACACGGATCTCTGGCCATGCCGTCGCTGGAAATATGGAGCAATGCCGAAAAGCGAAGCTGGACCGAGGCATTTGAGCGCGACAAGGCCGCATTCGAAAACGAGGATCCGCTTGTCCTGCAGATCCGTCAGTTCTGCAAAGTCATTCGGGGCGAGGAAGCTCCTTTAGTCAGCGCTCGGGAAGGCTTGGAGACATTGAAAGTCATTGAGGCCATCAAGCGGTCGGCCGCGATGGAAAGACGCGTCGTCCTTTAGCCAGGAGTCCCGGCAAGCGGCGAGAAAACGCATAGCTGTTTCATAACAGAATCTTACCCCGCGAAGCGCCTACGACTCAGTACGTTAGATAAATTTCAGAATGGGTCGTTGGTTCGCATCCCTTCAAGGCGAAAAGCGCCTGCGCTGATGGCCCGCTGCGGACAGTGATCGAAACTCTTCGGACGCTACGACAGCAGGGTCTCGTTCGGGCAAAGTCGCGTTCTCGTCGTCTGGACCGACCTGATCTTTCCGAATGGCTCGACGCTGCAGATCGGTGGCATGGCGGGCACAGATGCTCAAGGCTATGGCGGCTTCAATAACAAGGTGAACAATCACTATTGGAAGACATTCGGGTCGGCTGCGCTTCTCCCGCTGATCGGTACCGGGATCGACGCGTCACTGCCCGAAAGTTCGACCCTTGCGACGCAGGAGACGGCCTCCGATGCGGCGCGGCGAAATTTCGCGGAGAGCTTCGGCCGCGTTACTGAGCAGACAATCAGTCGCAATCTCAATGTTCAGCCGACGCTCGAAATCCGCCCCGGTTACAAGTTTAATGTACTCGTCGACCAGGACATTGTTTTTCCTGCGGCATACCGCAGCTGAGTTTTGCTGATGGAATGCCCTATGTGTGGGCGCGCACCAGCGTTCAAAAACGAGGACGTCAGGACGTGCGTCCCCGACAATCCGGCGTGCGACTACCTCGTCGGTGATATCGGCCGCGATCGTCGCAACCCCAAGACGCGTTACGAGGGGCAGTTCTTCCGTTCGTTAGGGGCTCAGTTTCTTATTTCGCCGCATAGGCTGCTACAGTTTAATACAAAAAGCTCGTATCTGGACACGTCCGAAAAACATTCGGGGCGTACTTCTTTCTGTCATTGCCGCGACCCAAAGGTCGCAGAAATACCAGTGGAGAACGCCAAAATGCGCACATCAGTATCGTTTGCTAGCTCCGGAGTGAGTATCGCCGGACATTTTTACCAACCGCAGGACTCAAACGGGTGTTCAGTCATTATTGGACATCCCGGCACTTCAATCAAAGAGCAATCGCCGTCCCTATATGCGCAAAAACTGTCCGACCGAGGCTTTACAGTCTTGACTTTTGACGCTGCATACCAAGGAGAAAGCGGAGGTTTGCCGCGAGGCTTTGAAAACCCTTCGCAACGCGTAGAGGATTTCAAAGCTGCCGTATCCTTTCTGAGCCTGCGACGAAAGGTCGACGCTAACAGAATCGGTGTTTTGGGTATATGCGCATCCGGTGGTTACGTCATTCATGCTTGCGCGGGAGACCGCAGAATAAAGGCAGTGGCGACCATCGCGGCGGTCGACGTCGGCCTTCAAGTTCGTGTCGGTCCCGACGGGAAACAGGACCCAGCTGTTATCAATAGCCTGTTAGACTTGGCAGCTCAGGCGAGAACTGAAGCGGCAAAAAGCGGAGAGATCGGCAGCTTCCCGATTTTTCCAGCCACCGAAGAAGAGGCACGCCTGGGGGGACTTCATGTCTTCGAAGGGTGGGACTATTATTGCACCGACCGGTGTGGCCATCTGCGCTCGGCAAAGTCACTGACGTGGGATAGCCTGGATCGAATGGCAACATTCGATGCATTCCGTTTCATCGATATGATCGCACCAAGGCCTCTTCTGATGATTACAGCCGAAAAAGCAGTTACAGCGTGGATGACGCGCGATGCTGTTGCACAAGCAAAAGAACCAAAGTTGCTCTATACTGTCAAAGGCGCTTCCCACGTCGACCTCTACGATCGGGAATACGCAGTCAATGACGCGATGGAGCAATTGATTCCGTTCTTCTCTAGGGCGCTTTAACCCTAACCTACGTCGGCCGGCAGGAGAGCAGTCGAGGGATCGGTTGGAGGATCGGGAAGACCTGATTGTCGATTGGGAGAATACGCTCATCAAGTATTGGCAGCACCGGGTCACGCATCGGATTTTTGAAAATGCCATGCGCAACCAGGACTACAACCGGCACATGCTGGCCATGTGCCGAAAGATATTCGGCGGCTCGTCTCCGAACTAAGCGCCCGGATCCGTTCAAGCAGCCCGCCGGCAGAGGGTCAGGACGAAGAACTCGCGATAACAAAAGTCCGGCTGATCAAGAAGGCTATCCGGATCCCTGGCCAAGTTCTCCCAATAGCGATGGTCGCTCTCGGGTAAATCGTAATCGGGGGCTACCGCCGTGAAATAGGCGATCAGATCGCGGACATAGGCGCGGGTATGTGCGCCGGCCGGCGCCCAGCGCTCGACGAGCCAGCCGCGGCGCCAGAGCACGTCGATGCCGGTATCGCGTATTCGTGTCGGAATAGTGGAGCCGCAATCCGTGCCAAGCACGCCACGCTCACGGAACTTCCGCAGCCGCACCGCCATGAATCGGGTGAAAACGCCGTGATCCATCGGCAGGATCTGCAGCATCGTGGAATCGAAATCCTTGACGGCCAGGATGCCGCCAGGTTTCAGAACACGGACCGCTTCGCTTGTGGCTAGCCTGAATTCCTCCGGCGTCAGATATTGCATGACATTCGCGGACCAGACGCAATCGAAAGATTGATCGTCGAAGGGCAGTGAAAGGACGCTGCCGACGTGAGCACTGAAAAATGGGCCATTGTCGACCTTGCTCATCATTCCTTCTGCCCGCCGAACATTTTCGGGCGCGAGGTCGAGAGCCGCGACCGTGCCTTCGGGGCCGGTACTATCGCAGATCAACGGGAGGAAGCTGCCGCTGCCGCAACCGGCATCGAGCACCGACCAACCGGGCTGAATGCCGACCTGCCGCAGTGCGCCCTCATATTCGGGACGCGATGATTCGAAGTGAAGATCGAGCCAATCGACGCCGCTGGCTTCGTGCCCCGTCGACGTTTCGTTCTTAGCGGACATCGATGCATCCCCCAATGATGACATTTCTTCGATAGCAAGGCCGAAGGGCAAAGGCGAGGGATGGTTTCGCCCTTTCGTAAAATATCAACTTCCGAGTTAGCCGAAGGATCACCAGTTCGCATCGGTTCAAGACCACTGACGGAAGACTTTTGTCGCGTTACATCTCTCGGAATATCCCTGGCCGCCGACTGAGGAAGTTCTGCGTTCTTTGCGGTTAGTGCGAGTGATTGGCTTCTTCACTCGGAAACTTCAGTCGAAGTCCGGCGCTCTCCCGGCCAGGCCGTTAGCGCGATGTCGATCAGCCGCTTCAGCAGAGCATTACAGGCACCGTCGCAGGCCTGGGCGGACATACCCTGGATAACCGCACCGTAGAACCGCGCAAGCGTATCGGTGTCGGTTTGCGTCGGCAGTTCACCTTCCTCGACGGCACGGTCGAAGCGGGCTTTGAGGGTCTGCATCGATGCTTCACGTAAGGCCGCCGTCATACGCGCGACGGACGCATTTTCTTCGGCATGCTGCAGGACGGCTGTCGAGACCATGCAACCTGGCGGCTTGTCCGGTTGGGTATCGCCGTCGGCGATATCATAAAGGTAGAGGCCGAGCGCTTCGTAAAGCGGAAGATTGGATTGCAGGATCTGCGACCGGCGCGTGCTTTCACGGGCAATGCTGAAGTCGAGCGCCTGACGGTACAGTTCTTCCTTGGAGCCGAACATCGAATAGAGCGTCGGCGGATTGATTCCCATGGCTTTTGTGAGGTCGGCCGTGGAAGTTCCCTCGTAACCACGTTCCCAGAACAGGTGTGCCGCGATGTCGAGCCCGATATCGCGATCGAGCACACGCGGTCTGCCCCGTTTGCGGGTCGGCTCTTCCATTAAAATAGTGATCCCTATTTAAATATTGACAGCGTCGGTTTCACTCTTAATATAGAGATCACTATTTAATTAGCAACGGAGTTGTCCATGTCCCACAGACTCGCAGATAAGATAGCCC
>NZ_JBNDIC010000081.1:0-21023 GCF_056755475.1 Rhizobium sp. KNZ2-6A
CGGGGTGGAGCAGCCCGGTAGCTCGTCAGGCTCATAACCTGAAGGCCGCAGGTTCAAATCCTGCCCCCGCAACCAAATACAAAAAAGCCCGCACTCAGCAGGCTTTTTGTATTATGGTAACGCGTCGCGCATTTAACGCCTCATTAGGCGCCCGCAACAAGCCAAAGCCGACACCCCAGGACAGAAAACAAACAAAGCCTCAACACGAAACCAACGAAACTTCCCAACACCTATCAACAAAGCACAGACCCCTTTGCGTTTTTGAACCGCCCAAAGCAGCGCCCCTTTATTTCCTTCGCAAAACAACCGGCCGGTCACAAACACTGAGCCGCGTGAGTCCACCTCGAGAGTGCGCCGCGCCAAGCGACGGACAGGGTAGAGCCTCCCGACAAAATCAAAGACCTCCCTTAGAAATCCGAAAGCAGCCTACGCGCCAGCCCAAACGCATCAGCCAAGGCTTTGACCCAGGCCATATCTCCAATTCCTGACCAAACATCGTCACAAGAAGTGCGGTTCGCCCGAACTTCGCAATGCCCACGCAATTCAGCCTGCCGAAATTGCCGCCGTCTTATCGATCGAAGGCGGATGTTATGCGATTATCATTTGTGCTGGCCTATATCGTCCTGACCGGCGGGCACGGCCCTTCGGGGGCGCATCCCAGTCCATTGCGGCAAGAACCGGCCGTGCTCTCAATCCAATACAGATACGATCCCTGCACGGATGGCCGCGTAAGCGACGGCCGGCCGCGAAGTTGCGCCGAGATCAGGCGCGCGCTTCGGCATGAGTGATGGCGCCGCCGGCCGGACGATGAATATGGCCGGCGAGAGGAGCGTCGCGTAAATCCGTGCACGGACGGGCGCTTCAACGATGGGTGAGCCCGAACTGGCCGCGAATTGCCGGAGTGGTTGCCTGGCACCTATTTCAACCCAGACCGTCCGTCCTCGATCGATATCGGCATTTCAGAGATTCCATGAAAAGCCGAACCAGTTCTAATCAGCTGGCGCAACCCTTCGGAAAGAACGGTATCCGCCAGATTCTTGGCCGCTCGACAAAAGGCGGACGAGGCCGCAATGCGCAATGCTGCCGTAATTCCTGCAACGTACCCCTGCCTGCGACCCTCTCCAGTCGCAAAGGACTTCCCGATGTCTGTCACTCGCATGAAGCGGCCGCCGGCCGGTATTGCCGCACTCGCGGTTTTGCTGGTCCTGACGGCTTGTGCCTCGCAAATCATGAAGAGCTATATCGGCGCGCCGATCAGCAGCGTCATGCTTGATTACGGCCCGCCTGATAATGTTTATGGTTTGCGCCAGGGTGAGCGCGCCTATCAATGGCGCAAGCAGAGGACGCAGGTGGTCTCTGCCCAGTCCAGTGGCGAAGTCAGGGAAACGCGCCGCGGCAGGCGCTATGAAGTCACCGAAACGCCAGGCTATGTCGAGCAGACGGAATGTTTCTATACGTTCTACACCCGAAGCTCCGGGTCCGATTGGTATGTGACCAGCTTCCGCCAGCCCTCGCTCGAGTGCGAATGAATCCCTCTCGCGGCCGGGAACCCGAGATCTGAAACGTAGCTCGTGATCCTGGCCGGCTTGGCTCGGCCTTTGCAGCCCGGATTTCACGCAATTCGCCGACGATAAAGCGATCCGGGGAGAGCGAAATGGCGCAGGCCGCCTCAGCCCCTCCAAGGCGCTCATGCTGTTTTCCACGGGTGCCGAGGGACATCTCGCAAATCGCGGATCTCCACACCCGTCGGGCTTTGATTATCCGGCGAAGCCGGATGATGCCGCCATCCACTGCCATTGTCAGCTAGGATAGAGGGGTGACGATGATAGTGCGTGCTGGCAAGGGGGCCAACGTCAGTTCCGATCCGGTTCGTCGATTTCGCCCCATCGCCAGCGCCATGGCGCATCGCTTTTCCACCAGGCGACGGAAATCAGCAATGCAGTCGGGACGATGATCGCGGTGGCATCGGCGATCGGATGACTATCCGCATTCGGTCCACCGGCAAAGATAACAGCCATCAGCAGCAGCGCATAGATAACAAGCGCGATCCAGCCTTGCCAACGGCAAGGCCGGCCGGCTCCGTAGCCATAGGTTTTGACATGGAATCAGGGGGCTTGGTTTCTCATACGATCGTATCCTTTGGCTGATCGATCCGTTGCGCTTCTTCGTCAGCATTGTTCGGCAACTTTCGAGCAACGGAAAGACCGTCAATCGCGGCGAGACGCGGCGGATACGAACGGTTCGATTGCGTGCTCATGAAGCGTCTGGCTTTCTTGATTAAGAGCGGCGAAGGGATCGATTCGGGGTTTGATCAATCATCCTTCGCCGATCCTGGTCGGACATGCCCTGGCTTGAAAAAGGCATGCCGACCTCTGCAGATTTCGCCGGTCAGAAGCGATAGTTCAGGCCGGCTTTGATGACATGGTCATGCACATCGGTCTTCGACTTGCCGTTCGAAGTCGTCGTGGAGACGTCGTTGGTCATGACGTAGTTGTATTCGATCTTGGCCGACAGCCCGCCACTGAAGCCTTGTTCGATGCCGCCGCCGAAGAGATATCCCTGTTTCCAGCCGCCGGGCGCGGAAACGCCCTTGCCGCCCTCGAATTTCGTCATCGTCAGGCCGGCCGTCCCGTAGATGAGCGTGCGATCGAAGGTCAGACCCGCCTTCGCCTTGGCGGCGCCGCGAAAGCGTTCTTCCACCTTGCCGTTCGGTACGTGTATCTCGTTGTTTCCGAGGTAGGAGCCCTCCAGCTCGGCGCCGACGATGCCCGGGCCGACCTGGAAATTGTAGCCGGCTTGCACGCCCCCGGTCAGACCCTTGCCGCTGGCAAAAGGGTTCAGTTTCGGTGAGGCGATGCCGCCATGCGCGCCGAAATAGGCACCGCTCCATTGGAAGGCCGGCGGGCGGTCATAAGCGGAGGCATCCGGAGCCTGGTAGGTCGTGAGATCGGCGGCGGAGGCATTGGTCGCGGCCGCCAGAGCGAAAGCCGCGAACAGATACGTTTTTGCGCTGAGAGACATTGATAACTCCATACGAAACCCATGCGCCATCCCTTGGCGCTCGCAAGGTCTCTGTTTGCGTTGGAGAACCGGAAACGGTTCCTGCTTCTCTCCGGTGCTGTCCGTCTTGGGAAACGGATTGGCCTTGGGAGATGCAGGTCATTTTGCTCTTGAGAATTGCGGATACATTGCAGGTTTTGAAAATATCAAAAAAATATCAAGTATTTTTAGATAATTGAGCGGATTTCTTTAATTGTATTTTAAGCATAGGGAGAGTCGTCAGGTTTGATCATGAATCAAAATAGGCTTGTTCAGGACATGACGATTGATTTGCTGCATCCATCGCGCGCAACCGGGCACCTGCCTCTTCAATATTTATCCTGCCGATTTCGACGGATCATTCTGGATGCATTCCAGCCAGGCCGAGGCGACGGCGGCGGCCAGCGACAGCAGGAAGACCAGAAGGATGCAGGTGGTGCGGAATGAGGTCAGGCCGATCGCGGCGCCCGTCAGCATGTATTCCAGCGGCAGAAACAGCAAAACGACCGAATAGGAAAGACCCATTACATAGGGCCGGCAGTCGCGCGGCGCCTTCATTTGCAGGATAGCGACGAAGGCGGGCGAGAGCCAGCCATTGGCCAGTCCGGCCGCGAGACCGGCAAGCATCATCGTCAGCGGCGAAATCTCCATCCACAGAATACCCATCGAGAGCGCCAGGCCGAGAAGAGCCCCACAAACGACAGCGGCGGGCGTCGGCATGGCATGGCGCGATGCCAGATGCAGGTTCATCATGATCGTGCCTGTCGCCGACGCCGCGATGAAGAGGCCGAGCCACGCCACCGATTCACCCTGCAGCCGCAAGCCGGCCGGTACGACGAAAATCTGCAGCGTCATGAAGAAGCCGAGCACCGCGCTTCCCCAAAGCGCGAATGGCAGCGATGCTGCCGAATTGCGGAGCCGTTTCCCGGCATTGGTGATGTCGCCAAGCCTCGGCGCTGGACGCAGACGGAAGCTTGGCAGGCTGAAGGACAGGAGCACCATCGCGATGAAATTGCCGATGACGATCCACCACGCCGCGTCCCTCGGGCCGACGATGGCGATGACGAAAGCGCTGGCCGCGGACGCCATCAGCAGCATGAGGCCATCGATCATATCGTCGACGGAACCGGCAGCGGCCGAAGACAGCCTCGAAAGGCGGGCAATTTCCGGAGCCTTGGCTTCGGTGGCAACGGTCGCCGGCCCGTCGAGGATCGAGCCTGTGAAGCTCAGAATGAGGAAGGTGCCAGGATGCAGGAAATCCGCCATGTAGAGGATCGCGATCATCAGCGACGCCAGCATTCCGACCTTGGCGGAGATGAGCGCGGTGTAGCGGATCCCGAGCATCTCGGCGACGTAGCCGCCAAAGACCATGCCGATCAGGAGGACGACGCCGTTCACGAAGGCCACCAGCGCCATGCACACCACGCTGCGGGTGAGGTCGTACATGATCCAGGGATACAGGACTGCCGCGAAGGCATGGCTGGCGTTGAGGGCGATATTGCTCAATTGAAGCCCGACGAAAGGCCATCGCGCGCGGCGCTGGAGTTGTCGAAACACGGCTCTTTCCTGACAATGGTTGGATCGTCAGGTTCGGGCCTCTTCCTTGCGGCAACATTACGCGGACTGAAATTTCATAAGCGGCGGCATCCGGCAACTGAAGCAGTTCGTGTGCCGCCCCCAGCGATCATATGCCTGGGTTAAAAGGTCTATTCGCAGCGCCGGGCGGTGGTGCGGTCGAAGAGATGCAGCGCGCTGGCGTCGAAGCCGAGCTTGAGTTTCTGTCCTTGCGCGATCGCGGTGCGCGGCGGCAGGCAGGCCATCAGCCGCTGCGAACCCGCCTTCGCGGTCACGATCAGCTCGGGGCCGGTCAGTTCCGCCACCTCGCAGACCGCTTCAAGCGCGCCTTGCTCTTCCAGGCGCAGCATTTCCGGCCGGATGCCGACCACCAGCTCCTGTCCCTGGCTGATCGCGGCTTTGGTTGACGGCATCGGCAGCGTGATCGAGGTTCCATCGATGCGGAGCGAACCGTGGTCAGCGGTCGCGTTCAGCAGGTTCATCGGCGGCGCGCCGACGAAGGTCGCGACATAGAGCGTTGCCGGATGATTGTAGATCTCGTCCGGCGTGCCGAGCTGCTCGATGCGGCCGTCCCGCATCACGGCGATGCGGGTTGCAAGCGTCATCGCCTCGATCTGGTCGTGCGTCACGTAGACGACGGTGGTCTTCAGCATCTGGTGCAGACGCTTCAGCTCGGTGCGCATCTCCATGCGCAGCTTGGCGTCGAGGTTTGAGAGCGGCTCGTCGAAGAGAAAGACTTCCGGCTTGCGCACCAGCGCCCGGCCGATCGCCACGCGCTGGCGCTGACCGCCGGAAAGCTGGCTCGGCTTGCGCTCCAGCAGGGCTTCGATCTGCAGCAGCTTCGCCGCCTCGCGCACCGCCTTGTCGCGCTCGGCGGCCGGCACCTTGCGCATTTCCAGGCCGAAGCCGATGTTGCGGTGGACTGACAGGTTCGGATAGAGCGCATAGGACTGGAACACCATGGCGATGTCGCGGTCCTTCGGATGCACGCCGAGCACGGAGCGATCGCCGATGCGGATGTCGCCGCTGGTTGCTTCGGCGAGACCGGCGACAATGTTCAGAAGCGTGGATTTGCCGCAGCCCGACGAGCCGAGCAGCACCAGGAACTCGCCGCTTTCAAGCGAAATATCGATGCCCTTCAGCGTCTCCACGTCGCCATAGCTTTTGCGGATGTTCTGGATTTCGAGCGCGCTCATTAAACGGCCTCCTCGGATGCATTGGCCGGGCCGTAGCTGCGCGGCACAGTGGAAATGGCTCGGGAAGCGACCGTGGTCCCCGCCGAAAGGCGGGCCGAAGTCGGCTCGCCGCGGGCAAGGGCGGCCAGGAATCCCGCATTGAAGACATCGCCGGCGCCGATCGTGTCGACGACCGTGACGTGAGGTGCCGCGGCCGAAACGAGGCTGCCGTCGGCGTCGATGGCGAGCGCGCCGTCCGGACCGCGCTTGACGACGAAGATGGCGCCATCGGGCATCAGCGCATGGAGAGCACGCGCAGCCTCGGCCGGATCGTCCATGCCGGCAAGGGTCGTGGTCTCGACCTCGTTCATCAGAGCGACGCCGCAGCGCGACAGCCAGCGTCTGACGGCATCGCGATTCATCTCCGTCCAGCCATCGAGCGGCCAGCCGGTATCGAGCGCAACCGTAATCCCATGCTTGTCGGCCCAGTCGAACAGGGCGTCGTAGTCGCGGGTGAGATCTTCGGTGAGAAAGGCGCCGCACAGCAGCGCATAGCCACCGGCAAGCCTGTTGCCGTCGAGAACCGTCAGCACGTCGTCGAGACTGAACCGCGGCAGGTGGCCGCGTGTCGTGAAGAAGGTGCGCTCGCCATCGGGATGGGTGATACCGACGGAGAGCGTCGTGCCCTCAGGACGCACCGGCCATTTGCTGCTGCGCGCGCCAAACGCTTCGCTGAGCCAGCGTCCGAACTGGTCGCTGCCGACGTTGGCGGCAATCTCATAATCGACGCCGAGGCCCTCCCAGGCAAGCGCGCTATTGCCCGCTTGGCCGCCGACGCGCAGCTCGTCGTGATCGACGATGATCTCGGTGCCGGCCTTCGGCCAAGGTGCTGCCGGCCCGAGGATCAGGTCGACATTGACGTTGCCGATGACTGCAAGCGGCTTCATTCATTCGCTCCGCGTGATCTTGGTGGAGCGCACCGGCGTGCCGGCATTCTCCACCCGCGCGTCGGCAAAGGCGATCATCAGCGACTGGGCGACAGGCAGCATCTGGAAGACGGCGGCAAGTCCGGTTTCCGGCTTGAAGCGCAGGGTGACGCAGCCGGGCACCGGCTCTTCCCTGGAGCCGTCGAAGACGATCACGGGCGCACCGGTTTCGACGGCGGAGACGGCCATGGCCGTCACGAGGCCGGCCGTTGTATCATTGCCGCGAAAGAGTATCACGCCGGTCGAGGGGCCGAGCATCTCCATCGGACCATGGCGCAACTGGCCGCCTTCGAGCGAGAAGCAGGGACGGCGGGAAAGCTCGGTGAGGCCGAGCGCCAGCGCCTCGGCAACGCCCTGCAGGCGGCGGCCCGAGGTGACGACCGTTGTGACATTGGCGAGAGCCGCGAGAGCCGGCTTAATATCGAGCGTTTCAGGCGTGCGAAGCACGGCCAGGGCGGGCGCCGGATCTTGGCTTAGAGCCGCGAAAATCGCCAGATGCAGTGCAAAGGTGACGGTGAGGCTGCGGGTTGCCGCAAAGGCAAGCTCGGTGCCGCCGGCGCCGACGAGGGATGGAGCGGTCCTCGCAAGGAAGGAGCTGCCCTCCAGCGTCAGGCCGAAGGTATCGGCAGTGCCGCCCGTCTCGTTGAACCAGCGCAGCACCTCGGCGCTTTCGCCGGATTGCGAGGTCATGAAGATCGTGCGTCCATCCAGTGACAGCGGCTGACCGAGCTGTTCGGAGAGCGGCAGGGCGATCGCATCGATGCCGGCGGCGCGATAGAGCGGCTCGACGGCGCGGTTGACGGCATGCGAGCCACCCATGCCGAGCAGCAAGAGCTTGCCGGTGCGCTTCAGCGAGGCAGCGGCCTTGGCGGCCATATCGGCGGCAGCTTCGAAGGAGGCGAGCGCATCGGCATGCTGGCGAGCCATTTCTCGGTCGATGGCGGCAAGGCCTTCGGGGCGTGTTTTCTCTTTGGTCATGGTCATCCCTTGACGCCGCCATTGGTCAGGCCCGAAATCAGGGCACGTTGCATGACAAGGCCGATCAGCACCGGGGGCAGGGCGGCCAGCACGCCGGCGGTCGCGATCAGTCCGTAATCCGAAACACGTCCGCCGGCGAGATCCGCTATGGCGACGGTGAGGGTCTTGGCGCGCTGGTCTGACGTGAAGAGCAGCGCATAGAAGAATTCATCCCAGGCAAGCAGGAAGGCGAAGAGCGCCGAGGTTGCCACCACGGGCATGGCAAGCGGCAGCGTGATGATCTTCAGCGTCTGGAACAGCCCGGCGCCATCGATCATCGCCGCGGCCTCGATCTCCTTCGGAATGGAATCGAAGCCGGATTTCATCAGCCAGGTCGTGAACGGCGCAAGGATCGTCAGATAGACGAGCGCCAGGCCGAAGACGTTGTTGAGCATGCCGAGATGCGCAAGGCCCATATAGAGCGGCACGGCAAGCGCCACCGGCGGTAGCATATAGGTGGCGATCACCATCGAGAGCGACCATCCCACAGACGGCGTGCGCGACACGGCCCAGCCGGCGGGGATGGCGAGTGCGATGGCGGCAATGGTCGCCATGCCAGCGACTTCGATGCTGTTGCGCAGTGAGGCGGTGAAGGCGGCACCCTCGCTGTTTTCCAGCATCGACAGCAGCGCCTTGTAGCGCGAGAAATCCGCCGTCTGCGGCCACCAGCGCAGCGGCTTGGCGGCGAGATCGGCAGCCGGCGAAATGCTCATGATGAACAGCCAGGCGATCGGCGCCAGGATGACGACGGCAAGCAGGATGGCGCAGATATAGATGAAGCAGGTGAAGAGCGTGCTCTTGCGTTCCATCAGGTGGCACTCCCCGCGGTCTTGCGGACAAGGGCCGCATAGGCGGCGGCAAGCACCGTGACCAAGAGTGTGACGATGAGGGCGAGCGACGCGCCGGACCCCGCTCGCTGGAAGGAGAAGGCCTCCTGATAGACGAGGATCGACAGCGTGCGCGTACTGTTTGCCGGGCCGCCTCGGGTCATCACCCAGATGATGTCGAAGACCTTGAAAGCCTCGATGGTGCGCAGCACCAGCGCCACCATGAGCGGTCCCACCAGATAGGGAAGGATCACGAAGCGGAAACGCTTGAAAGGCCCGGCGCCATCGACCAGCGAGGCAGCGGTGATATCGCGCGGCACGGCTTGCAGGGCGGCGAGCGCAATCAGCGCCACCAGCGGGAAGTTCTTCCAGCAGTCGGCAACGATGAGCGCCGTCAGCGCCGTGCCAGGTTCGCCGAGCCAGGAGCGGTAGGCGTCGAGAAGGCCAAGCTGGGTGAGGGCGGCGTTGAGCGCGCCATATTCGGGATTGTAGATCAGCCGCCAGAGCGTCGCGTTGACCACGGTCGGCAGTGCCCAGGGCAGGATCATCAGCGCGCGCAGCACGCCGCGACCCTTGAAGTCCTGGTTCAGCAGCAGTGCGGCGAGCACGCCGAGCACCATTTCGGCGGCGACGGAGACGATCGCGAACCATGCCGTGGTGATCAAAGTGCGCTGGAAATTGGAGTTCGCCAGCATCTTTGCGTAGTTGTCGATGCCGACGAAATTGCCGCCGGTTCCCACGAGCTTCGCATCGGTGAAAGAAAGGCCGACCGTGTCGACGAGTGGCCAGCCGATGACGGCGATCATCACCACAAGCATCGGCAGCATCAAAAGCCAGGCGCGAGTTGTCATAGAGGTGCCGGACATGGCAGGCCCCTTCTTTCATTCATCATGGAGGATAGGAGACGGGCGGTGACTGGCACCGCCCGGTTAGATTATCAGAGACCGCTGTTTTGGGCAGCCGACTTCAGCGCGTCTTCAGGTGAAGACTGGCCGAGCAGCGATTCCTGGATCGCTTGCTGAAGTGCGGTCGACAGTTCCTGATACTTCGGCGTCGTCGGACGCGGATACATGGCGGCGAGGCCGACCTTTGCGGCCGCGATCAGTTCTTCCTGGCCCTTGGTGACGGCCGGATCGCCATAGGACGATGCCCAGATCGGCAGGCTGAGCTTGGCATACTGGTTCTGCGTCGCCTGCGAGGTCATGAAGCTGATGTACTTCCAGGCTTCGTCCGGATGCTTGCTGGCCGAGGTGATGCCGAGGCCCATCGAGCCGTTGACGGCGGAAGCCTCGCTCTTGCCGGCAACGCCCGGCGCCGGCACGACGCCGACCTTGCCCGCGACCTTGCTGTCCTTCGGGTCGTTCGCCATGTTGTACATGTAGGTCCAGTTCAGCGCGAAGGCGGCATCGCCGTTTTCGAAGACCTTGCGGACATCCTCTTCGAGGAATTCCTTGGAATTCGGATTGGTGAGGCCGGACTTGTAGCTGGTGACCATGTATTTCAGGGCATCAAGGCCGCCGCCGGTCTGGAAGTCCGGCTTGCCGTCCTTGATGAAGTCACCCTTGTAGGCGCTGACGAGTGTGGCGTAGTCGCAGATCGCGGCTTCCGCCTGCGACCAGCTCCAGGCGATAGGAGTCGCGAGAAGACCCTTGTCCTTGATGACCTTGGCCTGCTCGTTAAGTTCGTCCCAGGTCTTCGGCGGCGTCTTGATGCCGGCCTTTTCCAGGATTTCCTTATTGTAGAACAGGTACTTGGTATCGAGGATCCAGGGCATGCCATAGTACTTGCCGTCATACTGGACCGTCGTCCAG
Source organism: Rhizobium sp. KNZ2-6A (assembly GCF_056755475.1). Classification (NCBI taxonomy): domain Bacteria; kingdom Pseudomonadati; phylum Pseudomonadota; class Alphaproteobacteria; order Hyphomicrobiales; family Rhizobiaceae; genus Rhizobium; species Rhizobium sp. KNZ2-6A. Next base: position 10,431 of record NZ_JBNDIC010000081.1, read on the forward strand.
GCACCCGGCAGCACGTTCTTCTTCGTGTCGTCCGAGATGCGCGAGGAGACGTCGACCAGAACCTTGTTGGTCGCATATTCGGCCGGCCAGATCACGTCGAAGAGCACGACGTCGTAGCCGCCGCCGGAGCCCTGCGCCAGCACGGTCTTGTCGTGCAGGCCTTCATAAGGGACGAATTCGAGGTTCACCTTGACGTCCGGATTGGCCTTCGAGAAGGCATCCGTCATGGCGCGCACATCGGCCTCGCTATAGGCGGCCTGCGCCATGAAGAGGGCATTGATCGTGGTTTCGGCAAAGGCATGGGGGGCGAAGGAGACGCCGATCAGTGCTGCGCCGAGCAATGTCTTGTTCAATGATTTCAACATTCCATCCTCCAGTTTTTTGACAGTCACGCGATTTTTCCAATGGCGGCTGAAGCGTCGCCATCGGTTGTCGAGCAGGCAATTGGCCGGGCCGGCTGCCGAACATCGATCGGAGCGTCTTTGGAGCTTATTGGCTCGCTTAAGTTCCCTGGTGAAACTCTGTGGTTTCTTTTAAGTCAATTGTCTTGACTAATTTGTTCTTCAATATTCTAGTGGTGTCAAGAGGTAAATGCGGATGAACGAGAATCGCCCGATCAGGGCCACGAGCGGAACGAACCACGAAGGCACCAGCGCCCATAACCGGCGGGTGATCATCGATGCCCTGCGGCTGAACGGCGCTCTCTCTCGCGCCGATCTCGCCCGCGCCACCCGCCTGACGAAGCAGACGGTCTCCAACATCATGGAGGAGCTGGAAAATGACGGGCTCGTCACATCAAGAGAAACGGTGCGACGCGGCCGCGGCCAGCCCTCGACTCCCTATGGCCTCGTGCCGGAAGGTGCTTTCGCCATCGGCCTGCAGATCGACCGTCACGTCACCCGCGCCATCGCCGTCGACCTCGTCGGCAATGTCCTCATCCGCAAGGAAGCGAACCTACCGGCGGGCGGACCGGCGATGGGCACGCCCGTCGTCCTGCAGCTGGTGGAGGAGGTGCGCGGCGAGCTCAAGCAGCGCGTGGCGCAGGCGGAGAAGCGGCTCGTCGGTCTCGGCGTAGCGATGCCAGGCCCGTTCGGTATCGAGCAGGATGATGCCGACAATCCCTGGATGATGGGTGCCTGGCAGCGCTTTCCGCTGCTGGAAACGCTGTCGGCCGGAACCGGCCTCAACGTCACCCTGCAGAATGACGCCGCCGCCTGCGCGACCGCCGAGCGTATGGTCGGCGCCGCGCACGGGCTCGATCACGCCGTCTGTCTCTATGTCGGTTATGGCATTGGCGCGGGCCTCATTCTCGGTGGCGAGCTCTACAGCGGTGCCCATGGCAATGCCGGTGAAATCGGCATGGCTTTGTTGACGGCGGGCGGGCGGCAGACACAGCTGGAGCATCGCGCTTCGCTGGCTTCTCTCTACGAGCACCTTGGCGTCGATCCGATGGCTCCGGATATCTATTCGCTGATAGACGCGCTCGCCGCCGCCGCCGATCCCGATATTATCGCCTGGATCGAAAGGGCGGCGGTCGATCTGCGCTGGAGCGTGCAGCTTATCGAGACCATCTTCGATCCGCAGACGGTGATTCTGTGCGGCGGCGCGCCCCCGGCGCTGGCAACGCGGCTGATCGCCGCCATGCAGCCGCTCCTGCCCTCCAATGCCGATCGTCCCGACCGGTTGCTGCCTCGCCTGCAGCTCGGCATGACCGACCCCTGGGCGGTGGCGCGCGGTGCGGCGGCCGAGCCGATCGGCCACGCCTTCGACCCGCGCTTCCAGGCGATCCTGAAATCCTGAAATTGAAAATCAAGGGTGGCGTGGCTTCGCGCCGAAGCGCGCAAGCACCTTGTTCGGAATGCCGTAGCGCTGGATGACATCGCGGCCGTTGCGCAGGCCGCAGATCTCGCGGTGAATAAACATTCCCCAGACGGCTTCGGCGGCCGCATCCACCAGCCGCTCGTGCTCCACGCCTTGCCTGCCCTTGGCCTCGCTCTCCTGCAATGCGGCAAGCGCTGCCTCGACCTTCATGCCGTGGCGGCCGAGCGAGCTCGCCCGCTCCGACATCATCTCATATTCGAGGATGCCAAGGCCGGTCTCGCTCGTTTGCGATGGATTGAAGTTGCGCGGCGGGCGAACTGACATATCGGGCTCCGCAAGCTGGATGATCTGTCTCTCCTCGGTTTTACACAATTCCAGCCCGTTTCCCAAGCGTGACCATCCAGAGCGGGATGCCGAAAAATGTGAGCGGTTTTCGGGCGACATCCCGCTCTAACTTTTTGATTTAGAGACGGATTCAGATTTCAGGTCGATTCGACCTGAAATCATCCGGCTCTAGCCTACGTCATTTTGAGCCTGTCAGTGGACTTGGAAATGCCGGGATTTCGCTGCTCCTTATCTGTTTTCGGGTGGCTGAAGAGCCTCATTTGAGGTCCAATACGGACATCAGCGCTTCATCAGAGGCAATCTTGCCCGACGCCGTGAGCGCAATTCAAGGAAAGGATATCGGCATGAGCAAAGCTTCGAAAAATGCGGAAAAGCAGTATGTCTATCGGATCGTGAACTCGCCCGTTGGCGCATTGAAGCTCGTCGGCAGCGATGATGGGCTTGCCGCGATCCTTTGGGACAATGATCGGCCGGGCCGCGTGCCGCTGCTGATCGTCGCCGAGGACGACAGCCATCCCGTCCTGCTGGAGGCAGAGCGCCAGCTCCGCGAATATTTCGTAGGCGAACGGCAGACCTTCGACTTGCCGCTCGATTTTGCCGGAACGGAATTCCAGCAGAAAGTATGGCAGGCTCTGCTCGCCATCCCCTTCGGCGAGACGCGCAGCTACAGCCAGATCGCAACGGAAATCGGCTCGGCAAAGGCAATCCGTGCGGTCGGCGCCGCCAACGGCCGCAACCCGATCTCGATCATCGCGCCCTGCCACCGCGTGGTGGGGTCGGCTGGCGACCTCCGGGGATTTGCCGGTGGTCTCGAGCGTAAGGCCTATCTCCTGCGGCTTGAAGGAGCAGACACGAAAGCATTCGATTTTGCCGCCTGATCTCTCATGTTCTTGTTACTGTAAACTCCTTCTCCCCCACGGGGAGAAGGTGGCCCGAAGGGTCGGATGAGGGGGCTAACTACGCTCATTTTATTGGCTTTTATGCTCTCGGCCAATCCCCCTCATCCGCCTGTCGGCACTTTCTCCCCTGAGGGGAGAAGGAGGTACTGGCAACGATCTCTTGCATATGAAAGCAGCCCATCCGGCTTACCGAATGGGCTGCTTTCAATTTTTACAACTAAAGTCAGCAGCCGGCCGTGAACGTCACCAGCCAGCCAGCCCTATCTCAGCCTTCCAGCCACTTCACCTGCTCCGGCGTCAGCTTGATGTCGAGCGCGGAGAGGCTATCCTCCAGCTCGGCGACCGTGCGGGGGCCGATCAGCGGTATCACAGGGAAGGGCTGGGCGACGACATAGGCGAGCGCGATGTGGATCGGGTTGCGTCCGAGCTTCTGCGCCAATTCGATCGCCCTGTCGCGGCGGCCGAAATTGCGGTCGGAATACCAGACACGCACCAATTCCTCGTCGTCGCGCTTGTCGCGGCCGGCGCGGTCGGTAAAGAAGCCGCGGCCCTGGCTCGACCAGGCGAAGTTCGGGATCTGCTTGGCATTGAGCCACGCCTTCCATTCGTCATCGGAAGCGGCAACGCATCCGGCCCAGATCGGATCGAGCATTTCCGCCAGCGAGAAGTTGTTGGAAAGTGCCGCCGGTGCCGCCTTGCCGTTCTTCTGGGCATAGGCGATCGCCTCGTCGAAACGGGCGCGCGTCCAGTTCGAGCCGCCGAAGATGCCGCGGATGCGGCCGGCCTTCACCTCGGCATCCATGGCATCGACGAATTCGCCGACCGGCACGTCGGTATTGTCGCGGTGCATGAAGTAGATGTCGACGTAATCGGTCTTCAGGCGGTTGAGCGACTGGTTCAGCTGCTTGGCGATCATGTCCGGGTAGCAGAGCGGCGAATGCGCGCCCTTGCCGATTAGCACGATTTCTTCGCGCGGCACGTTGCGGCTGGTGTGCCAGTCGCCGAAGATGCTCTCCGTCTTGCCGCCGCCATAGACATAGGCTGTGTCGAAGGCGTTGCCGCCGGCTTCATAGAAGGCATCGAGCGTCAGCGAGGCGGCGGCGAAATTCGGGAAGAATTCGAAGCCGAGCGTGACGAGCGATGCCGGCTTGGAGATGCCGGGAATGCTGCGCTTCGGGATGCTGTTACCCTTGATGACCGTCGCGCCTGCGATGTTCTTCGTCCGCTTTGCTGCCTTCTCGACGCTATATTCGAGGCCGATCGAAGCCCGCCACTGGTCGAGAACCCTGAGATTGCCGATTGAATCGGCCCAGCTGATGCCGGGATAGGCGAATCCCTTGTTTCCTGCGCGGATGGCATCGCCGGCCGCATCGACTTCGAAGGAATAGAGCCAGCGCTCTTCCTTGACCTCGATCGTCTGGGTCTCGCCGCCCTTGATGACTTCGATCTTGCCGACGCCGCCCTTATGGCCGGAGGCGAACCAGAAGTCGGCGACTTCGATGCGGCCTTCCGAACCGATGATGCGTAGCGTGTTGTCCTGGTTCGCCATGATCGAGCAGGACACTTCGGCAATGACATTGTTCGGGAACTTCAGCACGGCGGAAGCCCATTCGTCGACGCCGGTCTGGCCGAGATGGCCGACGCCCGATACCTTTTCGGGATCGAGGAACGGCTTGCCGTCGACCGCGCCGGCGATCAGGCGGGCCATCGACACCGGATAGCCGCCGACATCGAGAATGCCGCCGCCAGCCATGTCATTGGCAAACAGCCGGTGTTCCGGATTGACCTTGCCCATATTGAAGCCGAAGGAGGTGCGGATGATGCGCAGATCGCCGATCGCACCGCTCTTGACGAGTTCGATCAGCTTCGCCGTCTGCGGGTGGACGCGATACATGAAGGCTTCGCCGGCGAAGACACCGGCCTTCTTGGCCTCGTAGTAGATAGCTTCGGCATCGAAGGCGGAAAGCGCGATCGGCTTTTCGACGAGCACATGCTTGCCGGCGCGGATCGCTTTGATCGCCCATTCGGCATGGCCGGTATGCGGCGTGGCGATATAGACGGCGTCGATTTCCTTGTCGGCGAGCAGCGCTTCGTAGCCATTGACGATGCGCGCATCCGGGAAACCGTCGCCGAGACCCGGCTTGTCCGGATTACGGCTGGCGATCGCCACAAGTTTGCCGCTGCGGGAATGGGAGATACCATCGGCAAAAGTCTGCGCGATCCTGCCGGGGCCGATAATGCCCCAGCGGATTGAGGTCTCAGTGGTCATGGGACGATCCTTTCCTAAATCTGCATGCTGTCTTGGGAGGATTGGCTAGAGCGTGATGCCGAAAAGTGTATGCGGTTTTCGGGCGACATCACGCTCTACTTCTTTGATTCTAGAGCGGATTCAGATTTTAGGTCGACCCGACCTAAAATCATCCGGCTCTAGCGCCTATCGCAATCGGTTGCCGGCGCTGTCGAACAGGAATGTCTTGGCGGCGGCCAGCGCCACGGTGAGCTTGTCGCGGTTGCCCGTGTTGCGGGATTCCTCGCGTTCGATGACGATCTGCTCGCCGCCTTCGATATTGGCGTAGACGTAGCTGGTGTTGCCGAGATGCTCCGCGACGTCGACATCGACGATCATGTCCACTTCGCCGCGCCCGGCTTCGAGGAAATGTTCCGGGCGAACGCCGAGCGTTACCGGCTGGCCAATCTCAAGCTTGGCCGAGGTGATCGGCAGCGTCAGGCGGACGTTGCGCTGACCCTTGAGCACGATGGCGATACGGCCCTGCTGATTGTCCGTGACCTCGGCCTGCAGGAAATTCATCTTCGGCGAGCCGACGAAGCCGGCGACGAACTGGTTGGCCGGATCGTCATAGAGATCGAGCGGCGCGCCAACCTGCTCGATATTGCCGCCGCGCAGCACGACGATCTTGTCGGCCAGCGTCATCGCCTCGGTCTGGTCGTGCGTGACATAGATCATCGTCGTGCCGAGCTTCTTGTGGAGGCGCGAGATTTCGACGCGCATCTGCACGCGCAGCTCGGCGTCGAGGTTGGACAGCGGCTCGTCGAACAGGAAGATCTGCGGCTCGCGCACGATGGCGCGGCCGATGGCGACGCGCTGGCGCTGGCCGCCCGAGAGCTGCTTCGGCCGGCGCTGCATCAGCTCGCTGATCTGCAGGATATCGGCGGCCTGCTTGACGCGGCGGTCGGTATCGGCCTTCGGATTGCCGTTCATGCGCAGGCCGAAATTGAGGTTCTGCTCGACCGTCAGATGCGGGTAAAGGGCATAGGACTGGAAGACCATGGCGATGCCGCGATCGGCCGGTTCCACGTCGTTGACCACGCGGCCGCCGATCTTGAGTTCGCCGCCGGTGATATCCTCCAGACCGGCGATCATGCGCAGCAGCGTGGACTTGCCGCATCCCGACGGCCCGACGAAGACGACGAATTCGCCGTCCTTCACCTCGAGATCGGCGCCGTGGATGATTTCCAGCGAACCGTAGCGTTTGACGATGTTGGTAAGGGACAGTTCAGCCATACGGGTCTCCCGGAATTATTTGATTGCGCCGGCGGCGATGCCGGCGATGAAGTGGCGCTGCAGGAGAACGAAGACGATGAGGATCGGCGCCGTCAGCATCACGGCGCCGGCCATGATGCCACCCCAGGAGACCCTGGTGAGGCCGATCAGCGTTCCGAGCGCCACGGGCGCGGTCATCATTCCCGGTCGGGAATTGATGAGCAACGGCCAGAGATAGTTGTTCCAGGAAGCCAGGAACAGGATGATGGCAAGCGCCGCCATTGTCGGCCTTGCAAGCGGTAGGGCGATGCGTAGGAAAATCTGCCATTCCTTGACGCCCTCGACGCGGGCGGCGTCAAAGAGTTCGCCCGGCATCATCGAGAAGGCCTGACGCATGAAGAGAACGCCGAGCGAGTTGAAGAGCGGCGGTACGATCAGCGCGACCCATGAATTGGCCAGCCCGAAATCGCGCGCCACCATGATGAATTGCGGGATGACGACGACGGAGTAGGGCAACGTGATCGTGCCGAGAATGATGCCGATGACGCCCGAGCGGCCGGCGAACTGGTAGCGCGCCAGCGCCCATCCGGCCATCGAGGTCAGCAGCACCGAGAGGACGGTATAGGTGACGGCAACGACGATGGAGATCGTCATGGCGCCGATGAAGTTGGTGTCTGCCTGCAGGTTCCGGACGTTGTCCATGAAGCCCGTCGACGGTGTCAGGATGATGCCGGGACTGAAGATGCCGTAATCGGGCATGGTCGAGAAGACGAACATCATCCAGAGCGGAAACAGCCAGACGATGGCGAGCGGCGCCAGCAGGCCGTGCAAGGCGAGCGAGCGGATCAGAGTGGATTTGGACTTCGATTTCATTTCGGTTCGCGCCCCACCCAGAGATTGAGAAGAGAAATGGCCACGGCGAGCGCCGCCATCGTGTAGGCGATCGCGGAGGCATAGCCGAAGTTGGTCGACTGGAAGGCCTGGCGATAGAGCAACAGGCCGAGCGTTTCCGTCCCGCCGCCGGGGCCACCCCTGTTGGTGATCAGATATGGTTCGGTGAAGAGCTGCATGGTGCCGATGACGGACAGGACCACGCAGAAGAGAATGATCGGCTTCAACAGCGGCAGGGTAATATGGATGAACTGCTGGAAGCGGTTGACGCGGTCGAGCGTCGCGGCCTCGTAGACATCGTCGGGGATCGATTGCAGTCCGGAAAGGATGATGATGGCGTTGTAACCCGCCCAGCGCCAGGTGACGGCGATGATGATGAGCACCATGGCGGCGTGCGATTCGGCGAACCATGACACCGGCGCGAAGCCGACCATGCCGATCAGCTTATTGATGATGCCGAAATCAACGTTGAACATCAGGCGGAAGACGGCGGCATAGGCCACTTCGCCAACAACGACGGGCGCGAAGAAGGCAAAGCGGAAGAGGCTGCGCGCCTTCAGCAGCGGTGAATTCAGCAGCACCGCCATGACCGTGGCAAGCGTGATCATGACCGGTACCTGGACGATCAGGATGATCAGCGTGTTTTGAAGCGCGTTGTAGAAGGCTGGGTCGCCGAACAGTCGCCCCCAATTGAGCGACAGATTGAAGGTCCACGGATTAACCCGGGTGTTCTGGAACGAGATCAGAAACGAATCGATGATCGGCCAGACCCAGAAAGCGGCGAACACCAGAAGATAGGGTGCAAGGAACGCATAGGCGCTCCGGTTTCGCAACCGCATGAAAGCCTTCTCCTTTATGCGCAGTGACATGATGCGTGACATCCATCCCCGCCGCCCTAGAGCGTGACGCCGAAAAGTGTAGGCGGTTTTCGGACGACGTCACGCTCTACTGCTTTGATTCTAGAGCGGATTTAGATTTTAGGTCGAACAGACCTAAAATCATCCGGCTCTAGGGCGGCGGGGATGCCGGGCGCGGCTTGGGATGCGCGCCCGGCAGTGTCACTCATTTCGCGAGTGGCAGCCCTGTCGCCGAGGCGATCTGCTGGGCCGCATCGTCGAGCGCGGCCTTGCCGTTTGGATAGCCGCCGGCGAGGTATTTCGTCTGGACGGCCTTTATGACCTCATCGGCGTCGCTGAAATACTGGGTGCCGGGGCTCGGGCGGATCTTCGGCAGGGTTGCGAGAATATCGGCCCAGAGTTTTTGCCCGCCCCAATAGGGCTGCGGCTCGTTGACGAAGGGGTCTTTGACCGCCGTCAGCAGCGACGGCACGAGACCGAAGGACTTCAGCATGGTCACCTGGCCTTCATTGGTGCCGAGCGTGTACTCAAGGAACTTCCAGGAGGCTTCCTTGTTTTTCGAGCTGCTGGCGATTGCAAGCGACGAGCCGCCGAGATTGGCAGCATGCTGGCCGTCGGCCGCCATGCTCGGCATCGGGTAGACGCCCCATTTGCCGGCGAGATCCGGCGAGGTGGAGCGGACCGTGCCTTCATACCAGCCGCCATAGAGCTGCGACGCCACTTTGCCGGCAGTGTTCGCCTGAATTTTCTCGTTCCAGTTCGCGGCGCTCATCAAGCCCGCGTCCTTGATCTCCTTCACCTTGTCCAGGGCTTTCACGCAGGCCGGCTGGTTGACGGTGATGCTCTGGCTGTCATACGAGAAATAGCCGCAGCCCTGTTCGTTGGCGAGCATGCGGAACCATTCAGTGTCGCCGTTGAGATCGGCCTGCGTCATGATCACGCCCGGATTGGCGGCGGAGATCTTCTTGCCGGCGGCAATGAAATCGTCCCAGGTCTTGATTGTTGCCGGATCGACGCCCGCCTTTTCATAAAAATCGCGGCGATAGAACATGGTGACCGGGCCGGAATCCCAAGGCATGGCATAAGCGGCATCGCCGACTTCAAGTTCGGCGCGCTTGAACTCCGGGAACTGCTTCTTCAGTTCGTCGTTGTAGCCGAGCTTCGTCAGATCGGTCAGGCAGTCCGGAAAGCGGTTCCAGAAGATCGAGGCCTTGTGGTTTTCGATCGACATGACGTCGGGCAGGCCGTCGCCGCCGGCAGCACATGCGGCCAGCATCTTGTCGAAGACCTGCGGGTTGCCGATGTCCTGAACTTCGACCTTGATATCCGGATATTTCTTATTGAACCCCTCGACCGTGGATTTCAGCGCCGACGCGGCGATGTTCCAGCTCCAGACGGTGATAGTGGTTTGTTCCGCAAAGGCAGAACCGGAAGCGAGTAGGGCCGCGATGGCCGTCGCTCCAGCTAGTTTTAAACGCATTGAAAATCCTCCCTTTTCAATTGCCGTCCGCAAGCGAACGCGCTTAAACTAGCTGCCGGTACGCTTCTGTCTCCTAAAAAGGGAACATCGACTTGGCGAAAAGTAAGGTGGGTCAACAGGCAGTTTATCAGCCGGGTGCGAGCAGCGTCGAAGGGCTGCCAAATGTCCTGCAGATGTTCCACAATCATCCATTGCCGATGGCGAAGCCGCATTGGCACGCCCAGGTGGAAGTGAACTATATCGTGCGTGGCACCGTGCACTACCGCATCGGCGATCACGAGCTTACCCTGAAAGCCGGCGAGATCTGCCTCTTCTGGGGCGGGCAGCCGCATCAGCTGGATGATCTGTCCGAGGATTCGATCTATGCGGGCGCGCATCTGCCGCTCGTGCATTTCTTCCGCCTGCGGCTGCCGCTCGATATTTCCGGCCGCCTCATTCGCGGGCAGGCTTTGATAAGCTCGGCGACCGATGCCGCCGACGATGAAAATTTCGCCCGGTGGCACCGCTACGTCATGTCCAATGACGGCGCCAAGGCCGAACATGCCGTTGCCGAACTTCTCCTGCGTCTGGAGCGCATCGCCTTCGAGCCCTATCGCATGGTGCCGGAGAAGCTGGGAAGTCTGGTCAACGACCAGGCCCATCCGCAATCCTCGCGCAGCCTGGCGAGGATGTGTGATTTCATCGCCGACAATTTTCTGGATGACATTGATACGGTCGACATCGCCAAGGCGGCGCGTCTCCATCCGAAATACGCCATGAACCTCTTCAAGAAATCGACCGGTATGACACTGGCCAAAT
>NZ_JBNDIC010000082.1:0-20451 GCF_056755475.1 Rhizobium sp. KNZ2-6A
AGAAAAGCGGCGCTTCGCGATCCGCGATGGCGGCCGTACCGTCGGCGCAGGCATCGTCGCCTCCATCGTCGAGTAATCTTCGGATTATTCCTTTATAAGAGGCCCCGCTGGAAACAGCGGGGCCTTTTCGCATTGGGAGGTATGCATGAGCCTGATCATTCTGACCGGCGCTTCGGGCTCGGGAAAGACCGCCATCGCGCAGGCGATCGCGAGGGACCATGCGCCTGCCTTAGCCGTCTATCATTTCGACAGTATCGGCGTGCCGTCGCTTGATGCCATGATCCGCGACCACGGTTCGCCCGAGGGCTGGCAGCGCGACAAGACCGTGGAATGGCTGGCGCGAATTGCGCCACAGGTGCGAAAGGGCAGGGCCGTTCTTCTCGAAGGGCAGATGCGGCCATCCTTCATCAGGGAGGCAGCGGATGCCGCCGATATCGGTGACTATCATCTGTTGCTGGTCGATTGCGACGACGCAACGCGGACCCATCGCTTGGCGGTCGAGCGAGGCCAGCCGGAGCTCGCCGACGCGAACATGATGAACTGGGCGGCCTACCTGCGCCGTGAAGCCCAGACAAATGGCTGCGAGATCTTCGACACGAGCGATCTTTCGATCGGGCAGAGTGTGGACGCAGTGCTGAAATATCTGTTCCGGTAGTCCCAAAGATGCCATCACCGAGCGGTGATATGGCTCGCCTGTGTAAGTTCCGCTTTCGCACGTCGCACGGCAACCGCAACGAAATCGCTCTTCCTGCGATATAATAATTCCAGTCGCCATTAGCCTCTTCGGCAAGCCGGCCATCGCGATTCGATTATTTTGCCGAAAGAGCCCCCGCTCACCAAGGCTTGTCTTGCGAAATGAGCGCAAGGGCCTATTTATCGCTCGATTTTCCAAGGAGGAGATTTTCATGAAGAAACGTATTTTGTTCACGGGCGGAAGCGGCAAAGCCGGACGTCACGCGGTCCCGTGGCTGGTGAATGCCGGCTACGAGGTCCACAATGTCGACCTCGTGCCGCTGAACAGCCCCGGCGTCACCAATCTGCAGGTGGATGTCACTGATGCGGGACAAGTTTACGACGTTCTGACCATGCACCGCGATTTTCCCGATCTCGATCAGGGCAAGGGCGTGCAGCCTTTCGACGCCGTCGTGCATTTCGCCGCCATTCCGCGCATCCTGATCAAGCCTGACAACGAGACGTTCCGCATCAATACGATGAGCACCTACAATGTCATCGAGGCGGCTGCGAAGCTCGGCGTGAAGAAGATCATCATCGCCTCCAGTGAGACGACCTATGGCATCTGCTTTGCCGAAGGCCATCGCGACTTCCATCAGTTCCCGCTGGAGGAGGACTATGATGTCAATCCGATGGATTCCTATGGCTTGTCCAAGGTTGTGAACGAGAAGACGGCTCGGGCCTTCGCCGAACGTTTCGGCATCGACATCTACGCGCTGCGCATCGGCAATGTCATCGAGCCGCATGAATATGAGCGCTTTCCCGCGTTTTTCGCTAATAGCGAAATCCGCAAGCGCATCGCCTGGAGTTACATCGACGCCCGCGACCTCGGCCAGATCGTCCATCTCTGCATCGGGAAGGATGGCCTCGGTTTCCAGGTTTTCAATGCCGCGAACGACACGGTCTCGGCCAACACGCCGTCGCGCCAGCTTGCCGCGAAGCATTTTCCGAACGTGCCTTTTACCCGCGAGATCGGCGAGTATGAGGGCCTTTTGTCCAACCGCAAAATTCGCGAAGTGCTTGATTTCAAGGAAGAGCACGACTGGCGGAAATATGTGAAGGTCTAGGACGCCGCCTTTGAAGCATTCCCGGCGCGCTTTCTTCCAGCGCCGGGCGGGAAGGGGCGGTTGCTGCGCTGCCTCTCCATTTGTTACGCGGCAAAACCAAAAATGCTTCCCCAAACACTCGACAAAAACAGCCGTTTATTTAAGTAGGCTTGCGTTCGCGAAGCATCTCCTAGAGATTGCAGCACATGGCCCGGTATATCCGCGTCCCTGTTTCGAACCAGCACCCTCCGGCCGATGGGCTTCAAGGGTGAGCAGAGCGCGATTTGCATCGCGACGAAAGATAGTTGCCGGCTGACCCGCAAGCGCTCAGCCGTTTCGGAGGTATCATGAAGGATAACGTTGCACGTATTTTTGTCGGTTTCGATTCCAAGGAAGTCGTGGCCTATCACGTCCTGACCCAGAGCATCATCGAGCGCTCGTCGATCCCGGTGGTCTTCTCGCCGATCGTGCTCAACAATCTCGACGGCATCTTCACGCGTGAGCGCAATCCGCTGCAGTCGACCGAGTTTTCCTTCTCGCGCTTCCTCGTGCCCTATCTCAGCGACTATCAGGGCTGGAGCATCTTCATGGATTGCGACATGCTCGCTCGTGCCGATATCGCCGAGCTCTGGGCCTTGCGTGACGACCGCTATGCGGCCATGTGCGTGAAGCACGACTACCAGCCGAAGGTCGAGACCAAGTTCCTTGGCCAGACGCAGACCAAATATGAGAAGAAGAACTGGTCGAGCATGATCCTGTTCAACAATGCCAAGTGCAAGGCATTGACGAAGGACTTCGTCAACACGGCAACTGGCCTCCAGCTCCATCAGTTCAAGTGGCTGGATAGCGACGACCAGATCGGCGAGGTGCCGGTGACCTGGAACTATCTCGTCAACGAATATGACCGCCGCGAGGATGCCAAGCTGGTGCACTTCACCGACGGCGGCCCGTATTTCGACGAATATCGCAATGATGATTACGCCGAAGAATGGTTCGCCATGCGCGACCGCATGCTGCACGTCCAGCAGAAGTGAGCGATTTGGATCATAAGACGACGGGAAACATTGATGTCGGCATACCGGCTGCGGGTTCCGCGGCCGGCCTGAACGGCGCCGACGAATGGCGGGCCATACTGGCGGGGTTTTCCCATATCGTTCTGGTCGCCAATAGCGACGCGGTCGATATCGCGAACCTGCAGGCGCAGTTTCCGGAGACTGCGCTCTTCGTCTTCTTCAACAAGGTCTACAAGGTCCTTGACCGCCCGTTTCATGGACATTCGCTGCTGATCTCGCGCGGCCAGCCGCGCGGGGCAAACATCGTCTATCGCGGCGAGGTGGGTGAGGTCGTGAAATTCTTTCCGAAGGAATATTTCCTCGGGATCATGAATATCCGGCTAGGTCCGGACGAAAAGCTCAATCCCGCCGCTGATTTCCAGGGTGCGCCGACCGGCCACCTCGATCTGGTCGGCTTCTGCTCGGATTTCTACACGGAAGGCAAGACGCCGACGAGCGGCTTTGCTCTGGCGCTCTGGCTCAGCGACCTGAAGCTGCCCGGCGCGATCGTGCTTGCCGGTTTCTCAGCCCGGCGCAGTCAGAAGTGGAGGGTGGTCTCCGTCCATGATTGGAACTTCGAGCAGACGTTCCTGCGCCTGTTTGCCCGGCTTGGAAAGATCACCATCCATGGCGGGGTTGCGCTGAACCCCTATATCCGGCTTGCGCAGCGCTTCAGCGAACTGCCGCCGGCCGAAATTTCGCTGGCTGCTGCGGAAGTGCTGTCGGAACGGCTCGGCAATACGGATGCCGAAGTGGACAAGCTGATCTCCCTGACGAATGTGATTCGTTCCACCGATAATTTCCTGCGCCGGCTCAGGCCAAAGTTTCTCAAGCGCAAGCCGAAAGGCTCTTCCGGAGAATAGCGAGGCCGAAAGCACCGTTTCAGAGGCCTTGCCCTTCGCAAGCGGTTCCGGCCGTGCAAATATGTCCCGTGCGAAGTTGCGGGTCCGATTGGGAAAAACAAAAAACGCTCTTGCCAATCGTTTCATCCCGCCTTAAAGGGAGCGCCATGTCTTCGAACTGCTTGGGCGGTCCACCGCTCGAAGCGAATAGTCGAAGGAAGAAGGGGTATAGCTCAGTTGGTAGAGCGGCGGTCTCCAAAACCGCAGGTCGTAGGTTCGAGCCCTGCTGCCCCTGCCATTTTCCTTGATTTGACTGGCGCGTCGTTTTCGCTGCTTCTCGGGTTGAGGATTATGCCGAACCGGCGGCAAATTTTAGAAAACACCGTATTGCCTCTTGTTAAATCGGGAATCGGTGTTTATGTAGGGTTCAACAGACACGCGGTGCGTGGGGCTGATATGTTCAGCTTTACGCGCCGTAATTGCGTGGGCAGTCAATGGCATCCAAAACGAATCCACTAGCGTTTCTGCAGCAGGTGCGCTCCGAGACGTCGAAAATCACTTGGCCCTCACGCCGCGAGACCATGATCTCGACGGTGATGGTGCTTGTCATGGTTGTTTTCGCTTCGCTGTTTTTCTTCGCTGCCGACCAGCTCATTGGCTGGATTCTTGGCTACGTGCTGAATACCGGCAATTAATATCGGGTGGAGATGAACATGGCGGCACGTTGGTACATCGTCCACGCTTATTCTAATTTTGAAAAGAAAGTGGCTGAATCCATTGAGGAGAAGGCCAGGCAGAAGGGTCTCGAACATCTGTTCGAGAAGATTCTTGTGCCGACCGAGAAGGTTGTTGAGGTTCGTCGCGGTCGCAAGGTTGATAGCGAGCGCAAGTTCTTCCCGGGTTACGTGCTGGTGCGCGCCAACCTGACGGATGAAGCCTACCACCTGATCAAGAATACGCCGAAGGTGACTGGCTTCCTCGGCTCCGACAATAAGCCCGTTCCGATTCCGGATTATGAAGCCGAGCGCATTCTCGGCCAGGTCCAGGAAGGTGTCGAGCGGCCGAAGGCTTCCGTATCCTTCGAGATCGGCGAGCAGGTCCGCGTATCCGATGGTCCGTTCGCTTCGTTCAACGGCACGGTTCAGGATGTGGACGAAGAGCGTTCGCGCCTGAAGGTGGAAGTGTCGATTTTCGGCCGCGCTACGCCGGTCGAGCTGGAATACAGCCAGGTCGAGAAGGTCTGATTGTCTTTGGTTTGAAGGGTCGGCCTGGCGGCTGGCCTTTCGTTCGAGTTTGGATATAAGTAATTGCTTACTTATATCTCGCGGCAAAGCCGCAATCCGCGTGGAAGGGTAGGGTCTTAGCCGGGCCTGGTGACCCGCACCACGCAACCGCAGCCGCCGGAGCGATCCGGCATCAGTCGGCCGGGTAGCCGGTCATGTAGAAAGGCAGAGAGAAATGGCTAAGAAAGTTGCAGGCCAGCTCAAGCTGCAGGTTAAGGCCGGCTCGGCGAATCCGTCGCCGCCGATCGGTCCTGCGCTTGGTCAGCGTGGCATTAACATCATGGAATTCTGCAAGGCGTTCAATGCCGCCACGCAGGAAATGGAAAAGGGTATGCCGATCCCGGTCGTCATCACCTACTACCAGGACAAGTCCTTCACCTTCATCATGAAGCAGCCGCCGGTCAGCTACTTCCTGAAGAAGGAAGCGAAGATCCAGTCCGGCTCGAAGACCCCGGGCAAGGGCGCCAAGGCTGGCACCCTGAGCAAGGCTCAGGTCAAGGCGATCGCCGAAGCCAAGATGAAGGATCTGAACGCCGCCGATATCGAAGGCGCAATGGCCATGATCGAGGGCTCCGCCCGCGCCATGGGCCTGGAAGTGGTAGGTTAAGACCATGGTAGCTAAGCGTATTCAGAAGATTCGTGAAGGTGTCGACCCGACCAAGCTCTACGCTCTGGATCTGGCCATCGGCATGGTCAAGGAACGTGCCGTCGCCAAGTTCGACGAAACCGTCGAAATCTCGATGAACCTCGGTGTTGACCCGCGTCACGCCGACCAGATGGTTCGTGGCGTCGTCAACCTGCCGAACGGCACCGGCCGTACGGTTCGTGTTGCCGTCTTCGCTCGCGGCGCCAAGGCTGATGAAGCCAAGGCTGCCGGCGCAGATATCGTCGGCGCCGAAGACCTGGTCGAAATCGTTCAGGGCGGCAAGATCGATTTCGATCGCTGCATCGCCACCCCGGACATGATGCCGCTCGTCGGCCGCCTCGGTAAGGTTCTCGGCCCGCGCGGCATGATGCCGAACCCGAAGGTCGGTACCGTTACGATGGACGTCAAGTCTGCCGTTGAAGCATCCAAGGGCGGCGCCGTAGAGTTCCGCGTCGAGAAGGCTGGTATCGTCCATGCCGGTATCGGCAAGGCTTCCTTCGACGCCAAGGCTCTGGAAGAAAACATCCGCGCCTTCGCCGACGCCGTCATCAAGGCGAAGCCGGCTGGCGCCAAGGGCAACTACGTCAAGCGCGTAGCGATCTCCTCGACCATGGGTCCGGGCGTCAAGATCGAGCCGTCGTCCGTCACGGCGCCGGGCGCCTGATTGGTTCTGCCGGGCGGTAAGCCCGGCTTTTAAGAATTCCCGGCCTTTCGGGGCCGGGATTTCCGGAGAAATCCGGAATTCCTGTCCGAGATTGCAGGTGGTTATCCCTTAATCACTCAAGCCTGCATGAGACGGGTAAGACCCGAATTTTGAAGAAGCATCGCTTCGATGAACTCGGTTCGAGCCTTGGATGCCTTGTGCCTTGGAGCCGTTCGGCTCGAGCGCGAGGGGACAGGATCCTCAAGCGTCGCTTGGGATCTGAATTGATCCCAGGAGGCAAAAGGCAACCCGGCAGGCCCGTTAACCCGGTCCTGTCAACTGGAGAAAAGCAGTGGAAAGAGCGGAAAAACGCGAATTCGTCACGGAATTGAACGAAGTCTTCAAGGCTTCGGGCTCAGTTGTCGTGGCCCACTATGCTGGTGCTACAGTCGCTCAGATGAACGATTTTCGTTCCAAGATGCGCGCTGCTGGCGGCACCGTCAAAGTCGCGAAGAACCGCCTGGCCAAAATTGCTCTTCAGGGCACCGAAGCGGAAGGGATTTCCAATCTCTTCACCGGTCAGACGCTGATCGCATACAGCGCTGATCCGATTACCGCTCCGAAGGTCGTCGTGGATTTCGCCAAGGGCAACGATAAGATCGTTGTTCTGGGCGGCGCCATGGGAACAACAACGCTCAACGCCGAAGGTGTGAAGTCGCTCGCGACCCTGCCTTCGCTGGACGAGCTGCGCGCGAAGCTGCTGGGCATGATCCAGACTCCGGCTACCCGCATCGCAGGTGTTGTTGCAGCGCCGGCAAGTCAGCTTGCTCGCGTGTTCTCGGCCTACGCCAAGAAGGACGAAGCCGCGTAAGGCGGTTTTTCGCTGTTCATAACCAACCAGTTCGAACCGAACAAAAGGAACTACAAAAATGGCTGATCTCGTAAAGATCGTAGAAGACCTCTCCTCGCTGACCGTTCTCGAAGCCGCAGAACTGTCCAAGCTTCTCGAAGAAAAGTGGGGCGTTTCCGCCGCTGCTCCGGTAGCTGTTGCTGCTGTTGGCGGTGGTGCTGGCGCTGCTGCTGCCGTTGAAGAAGAAAAGACCGAGTTCGACGTCGTCCTCACGGATGCCGGCGCGAACAAGATCAACGTCATCAAGGAAGTCCGCGCCATCACCGGCCTCGGCCTCAAGGAAGCCAAGGATCTCGTTGAAGCCGCTCCGAAGGCTGTCAAGGAAGCTGTTTCCAAGGCTGAAGCCGCTGACATCAAGAAGAAGCTCGAAGACGCCGGCGCAAAGGTCGACGTCAAGTAAGCTTGAAACTGCTTTTGGGAGGTGGTTTTTTGCCGCCTCCCATTCGCCGTTTTTCTGAACGAATTACCCAAAAGCCGCGGGCAAAACGGCTTTTGGGTAATGGGTTCTTCAAGAGGATGGTCTCAAACCGAACCGCGACGCAATCCGGCCGAGCGGTTTTCGGTTAGATAGACGAGATTGAACTACTCATTGATTGATGGGATCGCCTGGCCAGCGGTTCCCATCCGTTGCAGGCCCGGGTGCAGGATTTTAAAGGAGCGACGATGGCTCAGACCCTTTCGTTCAACGGTCGCAGGCGCGTACGCAAGTTTTTTGGTAAGATTCCCGAAGTCGCGGAGATGCCGAACCTCATCGAGGTTCAAAAGGCGTCCTACGATCAGTTTCTCATGGTCGAAGAACCGAAGGGCGGCCGCCCGGACGAAGGTCTTCAGACCGTCTTCAAGTCGGTATTCCCGATCACCGATTTCTCCGGCGCTTCCATGCTGGAGTTCGTTTCCTATGAGTTCGAACCGCCGAAGTTCGACGTCGATGAGTGCCGCCAGCGCGACCTGACCTATGCCGCGCCGCTGAAGGTGACCCTCCGTCTGATCGTGTTCGATATCGACGAGGATACGGGCGCGAAGTCCATCAAGGACATCAAGGAACAGAGCGTCTACATGGGCGACATGCCGCTCATGACGAACAACGGTACCTTCATCGTGAACGGCACCGAGCGCGTGATCGTGTCCCAGATGCACCGTTCGCCGGGCGTCTTCTTCGACCACGACAAGGGCAAGAGCCATTCTTCCGGCAAGCTGCTCTTCGCAGCCCGCGTCATCCCCTATCGTGGTTCCTGGCTCGATATCGAATTCGACGCCAAGGACATCGTCTATGCCCGTATCGACCGTCGCCGCAAGATTCCGGTGACGTCGCTGCTGATGGCGCTCGGCATGGACGGCGAAGAAATCCTGTCGACCTTCTACACGAAGTCGCTCTACGAGCGCTCCGGCGATGGCTGGCGCATTCCCTTCAAGGCGGAAACGCTGAAGGGCGCCAAGACCGTTACCGACATGATCGACGCCGACACCGGCGAAGTGGTTGTCGAAGGCGGCAAGAAGCTGACGCCGCGCCTGCTGCGTCAGCTGCAGGATAAGGGCCTGAAGGCCCTGAAGGCAACCGACGAAGAGCTGTACGGCCTCTTCCTGGCGGAAGACATCGTCAACTTCCAGACCGGTGAGATCTATCTCGAAGCCGGCGACGAAATCGACGAGAAGACCCTGCCTGTCATCCTGAAGGCCGGCTTTGAAGAAATCCCGATTCTCGGCATCGACCACATCAATGTCGGCGCCTACATCCGCAATACGCTGTCTGCGGACAAGAACGAGAACCGTCAGGACGCTCTGTTCGACATCTACCGCGTCATGCGTCCGGGTGAACCGCCGACCATGGAATCAGCCGAAGCCATGTTCAACTCGCTGTTCTTCGATGCGGAGCGTTACGATCTCTCCGCCGTCGGCCGCGTGAAGATGAACATGCGTCTCGACCTCGACGTCGAAGACACTGTCCGCATCCTGCGCAAGGACGACATCCTGGCCGTGGTCAAGATGCTGGTTGAGCTGCGCGACGGCAAGGGCGAGATCGACGATATCGACAACCTCGGTAACCGCCGCGTCCGTTCTGTCGGCGAGCTGATGGAAAACCAGTATCGTCTGGGTCTGCTGCGTATGGAGCGTGCGATCAAGGAACGCATGTCCTCGATCGAAATCGATACGGTCATGCCGCAGGATCTGATCAACGCCAAGCCGGCTGCCGCTGCCGTTCGCGAATTCTTCGGCTCCTCGCAGCTGTCGCAGTTCATGGACCAGGTGAACCCGCTTTCGGAAATCACCCACAAGCGCCGTCTTTCGGCTCTCGGCCCGGGTGGTCTGACCCGCGAGCGTGCCGGCTTCGAAGTCCGCGACGTTCATCCGACCCACTACGGTCGTATTTGCCCGATCGAAACGCCGGAAGGCCCGAACATCGGTCTCATCAACTCGCTGGCGACCTTTGCCCGCGTCAACAAGTACGGCTTCATCGAAAGCCCTTATCGCCGTATCATCGACGGTAAGGTGACCAACGACGTGCTCTACCTCTCCGCAATGGAAGAGGCGAAGTACTACGTGGCTCAGGCCAACGCCGAGCTCGACACCGACGGCTCCTTCATCGAGGAATTCGTCGTTTGCCGTCATGCCGGCGAAGTCATGCTCGCTCCGCGCGACAACATCAACCTGATGGACGTCTCGCCGAAGCAGCTGGTTTCGGTCGCCGCCGCTCTGATCCCGTTCCTGGAAAACGACGACGCCAACCGCGCGCTCATGGGCTCGAACATGCAGCGTCAGGCCGTGCCGCTTCTACGTGCCGAAGCCCCGTTCGTCGGCACCGGCATGGAGCCGGTCGTCGCGCGTGACTCCGGTGCTGCTATCGGCGCCCGCCGCGGCGGCGTGGTCGACCAGGTCGACGCAACGCGTATCGTTATCCGCGCCACCGAAGACCTCGATCCGTCGAAGTCCGGCGTCGATATCTACCGGCTGATGAAGTTCCAGCGTTCGAACCAGAACACCTGCGTCAACCAGCGTCCGCTGGTCACCGTCGGTGACTTCGTCAACAAGGGCGACATCCTGGCGGACGGTCCTTCGACCGACCTCGGCGATCTGGCTCTCGGCCGCAACGTGCTCGTCGCGTTCATGCCTTGGAACGGCTACAACTACGAAGACTCGATCCTGCTCTCCGAGCGTATCGTTGCCGACGACGTGTTCACCTCCATCCACATCGAAGAATTCGAAGTGATGGCGCGCGACACCAAGCTCGGTCCGGAAGAAATCACCCGCGACATTCCGAACGTTTCGGAAGAAGCGCTGAAGAACCTGGACGAAGCCGGCATCGTTTACATCGGTGCCGAAGTCCAGCCGGGCGATATCCTCGTCGGCAAGATCACGCCCAAGGGCGAAAGCCCGATGACGCCGGAAGAAAAGCTCCTGCGCGCCATCTTCGGTGAAAAGGCGTCCGACGTTCGCGATACCTCCATGCGCATGCCGCCTGGCACCTACGGTACGGTCGTCGAAGTTCGCGTCTTCAATCGTCACGGCGTCGAAAAGGACGAACGTGCTATGGCGATCGAGCGCGAGGAAATCGAGCGTCTCGCCAAGGACCGCGACGACGAGCAGGCGATCCTCGACCGTAACGTCTACGGCCGTCTGGTCGAGATGCTGCGCGGTCAGGTTGCTCTTGCTGGTCCGAAGGGCTTCAAGAAGGGCACGGAACTGTCGAACGCCGTCGTTTCGGAATATCCGCGTTCGCAGTGGTGGATGTTCGCCGTCGAGGACGAAAAGGTCCAGAGCGAGCTGGAAGCCCTGCGCGGTCAGTACGATGAATCCAAGTCGCGCCTCGAACAGCGCTTCATGGACAAGGTCGAGAAGGTCCAGCGCGGCGACGAAATGCCTCCGGGCGTCATGAAGATGGTCAAGGTCTTCGTTGCTGTGAAGCGCAAGATCCAGCCGGGCGACAAGATGGCAGGCCGTCACGGGAACAAGGGCGTGGTCTCGCGCATTGTTCCGGTTGAAGACATGCCGTTCCTGGAAGACGGCACGCATGTCGACATCGTGTTGAACCCGCTGGGCGTTCCCTCGCGAATGAACGTTGGTCAGATTCTCGAAACGCACCTTGGCTGGGCTTGCGCCGGCATGGGTCGCCAGATCGGTGACCTGATCGAAGCCTACAAGGCAAGCGGCAACATCGAGCCTCTGCGCAAGACGATCGACATGGTCGTCGGCGACGGTCCGAAGAGCGACGACGTGCACGAGTATGACGATGCGTCGGTTCTGCGTCTGGCAGACCAGTGGAAGCGTGGCGTGTCCATCGCGACCCCGGTCTTCGATGGCGCCGGCGAAGCTGATGTCAACGAGATGCTGGAAATGGCAGGTCTCAAGCAGACCGGTCAGTCGACACTGTACGACGGTCGTACCGGCGAGCAGTTCGACCGCCAGGTTACGGTTGGCTACATCTACATGCTGAAGCTGAACCACCTTGTCGACGACAAGATCCACGCCCGCTCGATCGGTCCGTACTCGCTCGTCACCCAGCAGCCGCTGGGCGGTAAGGCGCAGTTCGGCGGTCAGCGCTTCGGCGAAATGGAAGTCTGGGCGCTTGAAGCTTACGGTGCAGCCTACACGCTGCAGGAAATGCTCACGGTCAAGTCGGACGACGTGGCCGGCCGTACGAAGGTCTACGAAGCCATCGTTCGTGGCGACGACACCTTCGAGGCGGGCATTCCGGAAAGCTTCAACGTTCTCGTCAAGGAAATGCGCTCGCTGGGTCTCAGCGTCGAACTGGAGAATTCCAAGGTCGACGATCTGCAGACGGCAAGCCAGCTTCCGGACGCAGCCGAGTAATAGCCTGTCAGGGTGCGCGCTGTCGGTCAGCGCGCACCGTTGGAATATTGCAGCGCCGTCGCGTCCCTTCGGATGCATGGCGCCGCAAGGCGGTTTTAAAGCGTCAGGCCGGTTCCCGGGATTTGCCGGCACTGTTCGCAATTCGAGGGCGTTTCGCCCCTAAAGGAGATAGGCATGAACCAAGAGGTCATGAATCTTTTCAATCCGCAGATGCCTGCGCAGAATTTCGATTCCATCCGGATTTCGATTGCGTCGCCGGAGAAGATTCTTTCCTGGTCTTATGGCGAGATCAAGAAGCCGGAGACGATCAACTATCGCACGTTCAAGCCGGAACGCGATGGTCTCTTCTGCGCGCGCATCTTCGGGCCGATCAAGGACTACGAGTGCCTGTGCGGCAAGTACAAGCGCATGAAATACAAGGGCATCATCTGCGAAAAGTGCGGCGTCGAAGTCACGCTGTCGCGCGTTCGCCGTGAGCGCATGGGCCATATCGAGCTTGCCGCTCCCGTTGCCCACATCTGGTTCCTGAAGTCGCTGCCTTCACGCATTTCGACGCTGCTCGACATGACGCTGAAGGATGTCGAGCGCGTTCTCTACTTCGAAAACTACATCGTCACCGAGCCGGGCCTGACCGCGCTCAAGGAACATCAGCTTCTCTCGGAAGAAGAGTACATGCTCGCCGTCGACGAATATGGCGAAGATCAGTTCACCGCCATGATCGGCGCTGAAGCGATCTACGAGATGCTGGCCAGCATGAACCTTGAAAAGATCGCCGGCGACCTGCGCTCCGAGCTTGCCGAGACGACGTCGGATCTCAAGCAGAAGAAGCTGATGAAGCGCCTGAAGATCGTCGAGAACTTCATGGAGTCGGGCAACCGTCCGGAATGGATGATCATGAAGGTCGTCCCGGTCATCCCGCCGGACCTGCGCCCGCTGGTTCCGCTCGATGGCGGCCGCTTCGCGACGTCGGATCTGAACGATCTGTATCGCCGCGTCATCAACCGCAACAATCGTCTGAAGCGCCTGATCGAACTGCGCGCTCCGGGCATCATCATCCGCAACGAAAAGCGCATGCTGCAGGAATCTGTCGATGCGCTGTTCGACAACGGCCGCCGTGGCCGCGTCATCACCGGCGCCAACAAGCGTCCGCTGAAGTCGCTGTCCGACATGCTCAAGGGCAAGCAGGGCCGCTTCCGTCAGAACCTGCTCGGCAAGCGCGTCGACTATTCCGGCCGTTCGGTCATCGTGACCGGTCCGGAACTGAAGCTGCACCAGTGCGGCCTACCGAAGAAGATGGCGCTCGAGCTGTTCAAGCCGTTCATCTACGCCCGCCTCGACGCGAAGGGTTATTCCTCGACCGTCAAGCAGGCCAAGAAGCTGGTTGAAAAGGAAAAGCCGGAAGTCTGGGATATCCTCGACGAGGTCATCCGCGAGCATCCGGTTCTCCTGAACCGCGCACCGACGCTGCACCGCCTGGGCATCCAGGCCTTCGAACCCATGCTGGTCGAAGGCAAGGCGATCCAGCTGCATCCGCTCGTCTGCACGGCCTTCAACGCGGACTTCGACGGCGACCAGATGGCTGTTCACGTGCCGCTCTCGCTGGAAGCCCAGCTTGAAGCGCGCGTGCTGATGATGTCGACCAACAACATCCTGCATCCGGCAAACGGCGCGCCGATCATCGTTCCCTCGCAGGACATGGTTCTCGGCCTGTACTACCTGTCGATTCTGAACCAGAACGAGCCGGGCGAAGGCATGGCCTTCTCCGACCTCGGCGAGCTGCATCATGCCCTCGAAAACAAGGTCGTGACGCTGCACTCGAAGATCCGCGGCCGCTTCAAGTCGGTCGACGAAGAGGGCAAGCCCTATTCGAAGATCTATGAGACGACGCCTGGCCGCCTGCTGATCGGCGAACTGCTGCCGAAGCACGGCAAGGTGACCTTCGACATCTGCAACCAGGAAATGACCAAGAAGAACATCTCCAAGATGATCGACACGGTCTACCGTCATTGCGGCCAGAAGGACACGGTCATTTTCTGCGACCGCATCATGCAGCTTGGCTTCTCCCATGCCTGCCGCGCCGGCATTTCGTTCGGCAAGGACGACATGGTCATCCCGGATACCAAGGTTAAGATCGTCGGCGATACCGAAGCGCTCGTGAAGGAATACGAGCAGCAGTACAACGACGGCCTGATCACCCAGGGCGAGAAGTACAACAAGGTCGTCGATGCCTGGGGCAAGGCCACGGAAAAGGTCGCCGAAGAAATGATGGCCCGCATTAAGGCCGTCGAATTCGACGAGAAGACCGGTCGTCAGAAGCCGATGAACTCGATCTATATGATGAGCCACTCTGGTGCTCGTGGTTCGCCGAACCAGATGCGTCAGCTGGGCGGCATGCGCGGCCTTATGGCCAAGCCGTCGGGCGAAATCATCGAGACGCCGATCATCTCGAACTTCAAGGAAGGCTTGACCGTTAACGAGTACTTCAACTCGACCCACGGTGCCCGTAAGGGTCTGGCCGACACCGCCTTGAAGACTGCAAACTCCGGCTACCTGACCCGCCGTCTCGTCGACGTCGCGCAGGATTGCATCGTCACGCACGTCGATTGCGGCACCGAGAACGGCCTCACCATGACCGCCATCGTCGATGCCGGTCAGGTCGTTGCCTCGCTCGGCGCGCGCATCCTCGGCCGTACGGCCTTGGACGACATCGATCATCCGGTCACGGGCGAGCGTCTCGTCGATGCGGGCAAGATGATCCTCGAGCCGGATGTCATCGAGATCGAGAAGGCTGGTATCCAGTCGATCCGCATCCGTTCGGCGCTGACCTGCGAAATCCAGACCGGTGTCTGCGGCGTCTGCTACGGTCGTGACCTTGCTCGCGGTACGCCTGTCAACCTCGGTGAAGCTGTCGGCGTTATCGCCGCACAGTCGATCGGCGAGCCGGGCACGCAGCTGACCATGCGTACCTTCCACCTGGGCGGCACGGCGACCGTGGTCGACCAGTCGTTCCTGGAAGCCTCCTATGAGGGCACGGTTCAGATCAAGAACCGCAACATGCTGCGCAACTCGGAAGGCAACCTCGTTGCCATGGGTCGTAACATGACGGTGCAGATCCTGGACGAGCGCGGCGTCGAGCGTTCCTCGCAGCGCGTTGCCTACGGCTCGAAGCTCCATGTCGACGAAGGCGACAAGGTCAAGCGTGGCCAGCGTCTGGCGGAATGGGATCCGTATACCCGTCCGATGATGACGGAAGTGGCCGGTACGGTTCACTTCGAAGACGTCGTCGACGGTCTCTCGGTTCTCGAGGCGACGGACGAATCCACCGGCATCACCAAGCGTCAGGTTATCGACTGGCGCTCGACGCCGCGTGGTTCGGATCTGAAGCCGGCGATCGTCATCAAGGACGCCAGCGGCAATGTCGCCAAGCTGTCGCGCGGTGGCGAAGCCCGCTTCCTGCTCTCGGTCGACGCGATCCTGTCGGTCGAACCGGGCACGAAGGTGTCGCAGGGTGACGTTCTCGCCCGTTCGCCGCTGGAAAGCGCCAAGACGAAGGACATCACCGGTGGTCTGCCGCGTGTTGCCGAACTGTTCGAGGCCCGTCGCCCGAAGGATCATGCCATCATCGCTGAGATCGATGGTACGATCCGCCTCGGCCGCGACTACAAGAACAAGCGTCGCGTCATCATCGAGCCGGCGGAAGACGGTGTCGAGCCGGTCGAGTACCTGATCCCGAAGGGCAAGCCCTTCCATCTTCAGGACGGCGACTATATCGAAAAGGGTGACTACATTCTCGACGGTAACCCGGCTCCGCACGACATCTTGGCGATCAAGGGCGTGGAAGCTCTGGCTTCCTACCTGGTCAACGAAATCCAGGAAGTCTACCGCTTGCAGGGCGTTGTCATCAACGACAAGCACATCGAAGTGATTGTTCGTCAGATGCTGCAGAAGGTGGAGATCACCGATGCAGGCGACAGCCAGTACATCGTCGGCGACAACGTCGATCGTATCGAGCTGGACGACGCCAACGACCGTCTGATCGAAGAAGGCAAGAAGCCCGCTTATGGCGATCCGGTTCTGCTCGGTATCACCAAGGCATCGCTGCAGACGCCGTCCTTCATCTCGGCCGCATCCTTCCAGGAAACGACGAAGGTGCTGACCGAAGCTGCAATCGCCGGCAAGACCGACGGCCTGCAGGGTCTGAAGGAAAACGTCATCGTCGGCCGTCTCATCCCGGCCGGTACCGGCGGCACCATGACGCAGATCCGCCGTATCGCCACGGCGCGCGACGAGCTCATCCTCGAAGAGCGTCGCAAGGGTACGGGCGCTAACGTCGCGACGCCGATGCTGCAGGATCTCGCCAGCGAGAACACTCCGGCCGAATAAGCCGATAGTGAAATGAAAAATCAAAACCGCCCGGAGCGATCCGGGCGGTTTCTTTTTGCAAAACGATGAATCGGATGGGCGAGGGGAGGTTGCCTCGGCAATGGAGGCAGGTCCGTCAGCGGAAGCGGATGATCGCGACTTCGCCTTCGAGTGCGCCCTGGTACGCGGATGCATGCGGCTCCTCGTCCGGGATGTCGGTCAGCAGGCCGATCTGGTCGAGGTCGGCCTCGATGAAGCCTTCTTCGGCAAGCGCGTTCAGCGCCTCGCGCACGGCGGTATCGTCGTCAGGCGCTTTCAACATGACATGCAGATCGATGCCTTCGCCGCCATCGGTCTCATAGCCTTTGCCGATGATGATGAAGACCATGGGGCCGTCGGAATTATTGTCGTTGTCTGGCGTAGTAATCATCATACTTCCTTCGGGGGTGTCGAATTCCCGGCGATTCTCTCAGGCGGCCGGTCCGGCGGATGGAAATGTCCTCATCCGATTCCTTATAGGGATTTTGATGAAATACCAAAGTCCATCTTGCCGAAGGGACGGCATTTCCGTATCAGATGCGTCAAATAGCTGGTTTTCCCGGCCTTTCAGGCCTTCGTGACAAAGATAATTTCTTAACCGGCCTTGACGAACCGGCGGGAAACCAGTAGTACCGCCGCCATCGGAACCCATGTGAGGCATGGCTGTTCGGGGCGACGCGCCCTGGAGTTCACCTCAAACAAGGTTCTAAACGCACGTTGAAGACACGAATGCTGCACGCAAGACGCCATCTCTGGTGTCCTCTGCTTTTTCTGTGGTCCATCTGCGAAAGCGGATCGGGCCACGTTTTGCGCATTGAGACGATCGTGTGTCGTTGCCGGTGACGGCGAAAGTGAAGCCCGTAAGGGTGTCGAGATAGATTTACAAGGGATGGTTGAATGCCTACCGTAAACCAGCTGATCCGCAAGCCTCGCCAGGCGCAGGTAAAGCGTAATAAGGTTCCCGCTCTCCAGGAGAACCCGCAGAAGCGCGGCGTTTGCACCCGCGTCTACACGACGACGCCGAAGAAGCCGAACTCGGCTCTGCGTAAGGTCGCAAAGATCCGCCTGACCAACGGCTTCGAAGTCATTGGTTACATTCCCGGTGAAGGTCACAACCTTCAGGAGCACTCTGTCGTCATGATCCGTGGCGGCCGCGTCAAGGACCTTCCGGGTGTCCGTTATCACATCATCCGCGGCGTTCTCGATACCCAGGGTGTCAAGAACCGCAAGCAGCGCCGTTCGAAGTACGGTGCGAAGCGTCCGAAGTAATTCGGATTTGGATAATCCGGCGCTGCGCGAGGTTCTCCGCGTGGTATAGCGCCGCTAACAGTTGAGAGACGAGAAGTACATGTCCAGACGTCACAGAGCAGAAAAGCGCGAGATCAACCCGGACCCGAAGTTCGGCGATCTGGTTGTTACCAAGTTCATGAATGCCATCATGCTCGACGGCAAGAAGTCCGTAGCTGAAAACATCGTATACGGCGCATTCGACGCCGTGCAGGGCAAGGCAAAGCAGGAGCCGCTCGGCGTGTTCCATCAGGCTTTGGATAACATCGCTCCGCACGTTGAAGTCCGCTCGCGCCGCGTTGGTGGTGCTACGTACCAGGTTCCGGTCGATGTTCGTCCGGAGCGTCGTCAGGCTCTGGCCATTCGCTGGCTGATCGCTGCTGCTCGCAAGCGTAACGAAACGACGATGGTCGATCGCCTCAGCGGCGAACTTCTCGATGCCTCCAACAACCGCGGCGCCGCCGTCAAGAAGCGCGAAGACACGCACAAGATGGCTGATGCCAACCGTGCGTTCTCGCATTATCGCTGGTAATCCCGAACGGTTTCGGAAAGGCAGTCCACAATGGCTCGCGAATATAAAATCGAAGACTACCGCAATTTCGGTATCATGGCGCATATCGACGCCGGCAAGACCACGACCACCGAGCGTATTCTTTACTACACCGGCAAGTCGCACAAGATCGGCGAAGTGCACGACGGCGCAGCCACCATGGACTGGATGGAGCAGGAGCAGGAGCGTGGCATCACGATCACCTCTGCTGCTACCACGACCTTCTGGAAGGGCCGTGACGGCAAGACCCGCCGCTTCAACATCATCGACACTCCCGGCCACGTCGACTTCACCATCGAAGTCGAGCGTTCGCTGCGCGTTCTCGATGGCGCGATCGCCCTGCTCGACGCCAACGCCGGCGTTGAACCGCAGACGGAAACCGTCTGGCGTCAGGCTGAGAAGTATCATGTTCCGCGCATGATCTTCTGCAACAAGATGGACAAGACCGGCGCCGATTTCTATCGCTCGGTCGAGATGATCAAGACCCGCCTCGGCGCTACCGCCGTCGTCATGCAGCTGCCGATCGGCGCTGAAAGCGACTTCAAGGGCGTCATCGACCTGATCGAGATGAACGCTCTCATATGGCGCGACGAATCGCTCGGCGCTCAGTGGGACGTCGTCGAAATCCCGGAAGACATGAAGGCCAAGGCTGCTGAATATCGCGAAAAGCTGATCGAGACCGTTGTCGAGATCGACGAGGCCGCGACCGAAGCCTACCTCGAAGGCAACCTGCCTGACAACGATCAGATCCGCGCGCTCGTCCGTCGCGGCACGATCGACGTCAAGTTCCATCCGATGTTCTGCGGCACCGCCTTCAAGAACAAGGGTGTTCAGCCGCTTCTCGACGCCGTTGTCGATTATCTGCCGTCGCCGCTCGACATTCCGGCGATCAAGGGCATCGACTTCAAGACGGAAGCCGAAATCGAACGTCACGCTGACGACAGCGAGCCGCTGTCCATGCTGGCATTCAAGATCATGAACGACCCCTTCGTCGGTTCGCTCACCTTCGCCCGCATCTATTCCGGCAAGCTCGAAAAGGGCGCATCGGTCATCAACACGGTCAAGGACAAGCGCGAGCGCGTCGGCCGTATGCTGCAGATGCACTCGAACTCGCGTGAAGACATCGAAGAAGCCTTCGCGGGCGACATCGTTGCTCTGGCCGGCCTCAAGGAAACCACCACTGGCGATACGCTCTGCGATCCGCTGAAGCCGGTTATCCTCGAGCGCATGGAATTCCCCGAGCCGGTCATCCAGATCGCGATCGAGCCGAAGACCAAGGGCGACCAGGAAAAGATGGGCCTCGCGCTCAACCGCCTGGCCGCAGAAGATCCGTCCTTCCGCGTGAAGACGGACCAGGAATCGGGTCAGACGATCATCGCCGGCATGGGCGAACTGCACCTTGACATCATCGTCGACCGCATGCGTCGTGAATTCAAGGTTGAAGCGACCGTCGGCGCGCCGCAGGTTGCCTACCGCGAAACCATCACGCGTCAGACGGAAAAGGACTACACCCACAAGAAGCAGTCGGGTGGTACCGGTCAGTTCGCTCGCGTCAAGATCGTGTTCGAACCGAACCCGGACGGCGACGACTTCAAGTTCGAGTCCAAGATCGTCGGTGGTTCTGTTCCGAAGGAATACATCCCGGGCGTTCAGAAGGGCATCGAAAGCGTTCTGTCTTCGGGCCCGCTGGCTGGCTTCCCGATGCTCGGCGTCAAGGCGACGCTCATCGACGGTGCCTTCCACGACGTCGACTCGTCGGTTCTGGCCTTCGAAATCGCTTCCCGCGCTTGCTTCCGTGAAGCAGCCCGCGAAGCCGGTGCCCAGCTCCTCGAGCCGATGATGAAGGTCGAAGTCGTTACGCCGGAAGATTACGTCGGCGACGTCATCGGTGACCTGAACTCGCGTCGTGGCCAGATCCAGGGCCAGGAAAGCCGCGGTATCGCCGTTGTCATCAACGCGAACGTCCCGCTGGCGAACATGTTCAAGTACGTCGATAACCTGCGTTCGATGTCTCAGGGTCGTGCACAGTACACGATGACCTTCGATCATTACGCGCCGGTTCCGTCGAACGTCGCACAGGAAATCCAGGCAAAGTATTCCGGTCAGAAGTGACCGGAATACCAATTGACCGATAACAAGAATTGATCCCCCAGGGGACAGGAAAACGGAGAGCCGAAAATGGCAAAGAGTAAGTTTGAGCGCAATAAGCCGCACGTTAACATCGGGACGATCGGGCACGTTGACCACGGCAAG
>NZ_JBNDIC010000083.1:0-19922 GCF_056755475.1 Rhizobium sp. KNZ2-6A
TCGTCATCGCATTCTTACCGGCTGGCCTTTTCCTGAAGGCCGGATTGGCTGGTGCGCCTTTCGAGCTCACCCATGACATTCTCTAACGGAATGCCGGCAATCTTCAATACGACCATAAGATGATATAGCAGATCGGCGGCCTCATAGGTAAGGTTGTCGCGATCGTTGGTGACCGCGGCCATGACGGCCTCGATCGCTTCTTCGCCCAGTTTCTTCGCCGCCTTCGGCTGACCGGCGGCAAAAAGCTTCGCGGTCCAGGATTCGTCCGGCGAAGCCTTGGAGCGCTCCTCGACGATTCGTTCGAGGTCGGAAAGGGTAAATCCGCTCATGGGTCCGCTATCTCCTAATCCAGCCGCATGGGAATGCCGCGCTCGGCCATGTAGCGCTTTGCCTCGCCCACCGAATAGGTGCCGAAGTGGAAGATCGAAGCGGCAAGCACGGCGGTCGCATGGCCTTCCTTGACGCCGGCAACGAGATCGTCGAGATCGCCGACGCCGCCCGAGGCAATGACGGGTACGCGCACCGCATCGGCGATCGCCCGCGTCAGCTCGAGATCGTAGCCGACCTTGGTGCCGTCGCGGTCCATGGAGGTCACGAGCAGCTCGCCGGCGCCGCGCTCGACCATCTTGCGGGCAAAATCGACGGCATCGATACCGGTCGCGTTGCGGCCGCCATGGGTATAGATCTCCCAGGCGCTCATATTGTCGCCGCCGGGTGCCTCGGTGCGCCGCCGCTTGGCGTCGATGGACACGACGATGCACTGGTTGCCGAATTTATCGGCCGCTTCGGCAACGAAATCGGGATTGTTGACCGCCGCCGAATTGATCGAAACCTTGTCGGCGCCGCAGAGCAGCAGCTTGCGGATATCGGCGATAGCGCGCACGCCGCCGCCGACCGTGACGGGCATGAAACATTGCTCGGCGGTGCGGGCGACCACATCGAAGATCGTGTCGCGATTGTCGGAGGAAGCGGTGATGTCAAGGAAGCAGAGTTCGTCGGCACCGGCGGCGTCATAGGCCTTGGCAGCCTCGACCGGATCGCCGGCATCAATGAGATTGACGAAGTTGACGCCCTTGACGACGCGGCCGTCCTTGACGTCGAGGCAGGGGATGACGCGGGCTTTCAGGGTCATTGAGCTGCCTCCTTGGCCTGCTTGATCAGGGCCAGTGCCTCTTTCGGATCGATACGGCCATCATAAAGCGCGCGGCCGGAAATCGCACCTTCCAGTTTGCGGGCGTCCGGCTGGATCATGCGGCGGATATCGTCAAGCGAAGCAAGCCCGCCGGAGGCGATGACGGGGATGGAAACGGCCTCGGCCAGTTCCAAGGTCGAGTCCCAGTTGATCCCGGTCAGGATGCCGTCGCGGTCGATATCGGTATAGATGATGGCGGCAACGCCGACGCCCTCGAATTTCTTGGCGAGCTCGATAACGCCGAGTTCGGAGGCCTCGGCCCAGCCCTCAACCGCCACCTTGCCGCCCTTGGCATCGATGCCGACGGCGATATGACCTGGATACCGACGGCAGGCCTCGACGACAAGCGCCGGATCGCGCACGGCGACCGTGCCGAGAATGACACGAGCGAGCCCGCGCGACAGCCAGTTTTCCATATGGTCCAGCGTGCGGATGCCGCCGCCGAGCTGCACCGGATTTTTCGTCGCCTTGAGAATGGCGTCGACGGCGGCGCCGTTGACGGTCTCGCCGGCGAAGGCGCCGTTGAGATCGACGACATGCAGCCATTCGAAGCCCTGGTCTTCAAAGGCTTTCGCCTGGGCGCCGGGATCAGGATTGTAGACGGTCGCCTGCTCCATGTCGCCGAGCTTGAGGCGCACGCACTGGCCGTCTTTTAGGTCGATAGCGGGAAAAAGAATCATGATGTCTGTCCTTGGGCGCGAGCCTTACGGCTTCCAGCGCAGGAAATTGGCGATCAGGGCGAGGCCGAGCTTCTGGCTCTTTTCCGGATGAAACTGTGCGCCGGCGATGTTGTCGCGGCCGACAAAGGCGGTCATCGGCCCGCCATAATTTGTCGTCGCGATGACATCGTCGCCGTGGTCGGCGGCCAGATGGTAGGAATGCACGAAATAGGCATGCAGCCCGTCCGGGCCGGTCTCGATCCCATCGAAGAGAGCGTGCGGGTGGCGGATGTCCAGCGTGTTCCAGCCGATCTGGGGAATTTTCAGGCCGGGATCGCTGGGCGTCATCTCCTTAACGTCGCCCTTGATCCAGCCAAAGCCCTGAGTCGTCGTTTTTTCCAGCCCACGCGACGACATCAGCTGCATGCCGACGCAGATGCCGAGGAAGGGGCGGGCCTTGTGTTCCACGACATCGACGACCGCTTCCGTCATGCCGGGTACGGCATCGAGACCGCGGCGGCAATCGGCATAGGCGCCGACGCCGGGAAGTACGATGCGGTCTGCGGTGGCGACGCGCTCGGCGTCATCGGTCAGGTCGATCTCCGCTTGGATGCCTGCCTCGCGGGCAGCCCGCTCGAAAGCCTTGGTGGCAGAGCGCAGATTGCCGGAACCATAGTCGATAATCGCGACGCGCATGATCAGCGTCCTCCGTCATAGCCGGGAAGGCCGAAGCTCGGGCCTGGGCGGCTGGTATTGGTGTTGATGGCCGGAATATCCCAATTTTGGGGATGGATATCCCGGCTTGGTTCCTGCTCCAGGCGGGAAAAGTGGATTTCCTCCGCTGTTGCCAGATCACGCGCCGAGATGAGATCGCCGACCTTCCAGCCGAGTCCGGCAAGACGATCGCTGATCGCATGCGGGCCTTCGAGGGCAGAGAGAACATGCACGCCCAGCAAAAGCGCGGCTCCGGCGGCAAAGAAGCCTGGCTGGCGCATCAGCTCCAGTGCAATGCCCTGCAACAGAAACGCGGCAATCGCATGCAGCCACAGGCGATGAAAGAGCATCCAGAGCGTCGGAAACAGGAACGCCTTCCACGAAAAGCCGTCGCGGATGAATCGCGTTTCGTCGCGATACCGATCCGATACTTCGGATCGGTTCGGCACTCCTGGCGGAGTCAAAATCAAATAGCTTGCCATCTCTTCACTTTCCCCATGATGGGGCTCAGGCGAGCGAGCCTTTCGTCGAGGGCACCCGGCCTGCCTGCCGCGGATCGATCTCGGTTGCGGTGCGCAATGCGCGCGCAACGGCCTTGAAGCATGTCT
The DNA here is from genome assembly GCF_056755475.1 of Rhizobium sp. KNZ2-6A. Classification (NCBI taxonomy): domain Bacteria; kingdom Pseudomonadati; phylum Pseudomonadota; class Alphaproteobacteria; order Hyphomicrobiales; family Rhizobiaceae; genus Rhizobium; species Rhizobium sp. KNZ2-6A. The sequence continues at coordinate 3,174 of NZ_JBNDIC010000083.1, forward strand.
CGGCTATATGGTGATTGTTGGCGCCATAATGGTTGAGGATATGCAAGGTGATGCCGGCATTCTGCGCGAGCGCCTGGAAGAATTCACGCACCAGCTCGGTATCGAAGGTGCCGATCTTCGGGGCGCTGAACGAAACGTTCCAGACGAGGAATGGCCGGCCGGACAGATCGACGGCCGCTTTCGTCATCGTCTCGTCCATGGCGAGATCGATCGAGGCATAGCGGGTGATGCCGCGCCGGTCGCCCAGCGCCTTGGCAATCGCCTGGCCGATCGCGATGCCGGTATCCTCGACGGCATGATGATCGTCCACATGCAGGTCGCCCTTGGTGTCGATCTCCATGTCGATCAGCGAATGTCGCGACAGCTGCTCCAGCATATGATCGAAGAAGCCGACACCGGTCGAAATCGTCGATTTGCCGCTGCCGTCGATGTTGACGGAAACGGAGACCGAGGTCTCGTTGGTCTTGCGGGAAACGCTTGCCGTGCGGCTCGCTGCGGTCTCTGCCATGGGCTGCTCCATCGGAATACGGCCGTTCCATATCAGGCGTATCGGGAAATATCCAGAAGTTACGCGCGAGGCTTCGCGTTTAGCCGGCTTGCCGCCATCATTCGGGCGCGGCGGCCATTTGCAATCGCGAAAACCCCTCTTACATAGTTGCTGACGGGGCCGATACGCGGCCCGGCAGAAAGCCCGCCGGAACGGGGGCAAACAGGTGTTAAATGACGACAATCGTGACTATTCGCAAGAACGGCAAGGTCGTGATGGCTGGTGATGGCCAGGTGAGCCTTGGCCAGACCGTGATGAAGGGCAATGCGCGCAAGGTTCGCCGCATCGGCAAGGGTGATGTCATCGCCGGTTTCGCCGGCGCGACCGCCGATGCCTTCACCCTGCTCGAGCGCCTGGAAAAGAAGCTCGAACAATATCCCGGCCAGCTGATGCGCGCCGCCGTCGAACTCGCCAAGGATTGGCGCACGGACAAATATCTGCGCAACCTCGAAGCCATGATGCTGGTGGCCGATAAGAACATAACGCTCGCCATCACCGGCAACGGCGATGTGCTCGAGCCCGAACATGGCGCCATGGCGATCGGCTCCGGCGGCAATTTTGCCCTCGCTGCTGCGCTAGCGTTGATGGATAGCGACAAGTCTGCCGAAGACGTCGCCCGCCGCGCGCTCGACATCGCCGCCGACATTTGCGTCTACACCAACCACAATATGGTCGTCGAAACGCTCGATGCCGAAGCCTAAGTTCCTCTCTTGATAGTTTCTAGCCCTGACAGGGAACATACGAAATGACCACTTTTTCCCCCCGCGAGATCGTTTCCGAACTCGATCGTTATATTGTCGGCCAGCATGAGGCCAAGCGCGCCGTGGCGATCGCATTGCGCAATCGCTGGCGCCGGCAGCAGCTCGAACCCGACCTGCGCGACGAAGTCATGCCCAAGAACATCCTGATGATCGGCCCGACCGGCGTCGGCAAGACGGAAATTTCCCGTCGTCTCGCCAAGCTCGCCGGCGCACCCTTCATCAAGGTGGAAGCCACGAAGTTCACCGAAGTCGGCTATGTCGGCCGCGACGTCGAGCAGATCGTCCGTGACCTCGTCGAAGTCGGCATCGGCCTGGCGCGCGAAAAGAAGCGCGCCGAGGTGCAGGCCAAGGCGCATATGAGCGCCGAAGAGCGCGTGCTCGATGCTCTTGTCGGTGCCACCGCCTCGCCGGCGACGCGCGACAGCTTCCGCAAGAAGCTGCGTGACGGCCAGCTCGACGACAAGGAAATCGACATCGAAGTGGCCGATACCGGCTCCGGCATGCCCGGCGGCTTCGAGATCCCCGGCATGCCCGGCGCTAATATCGGCGTGCTCAACCTCTCCGAAATGTTCGGCAAGGCCATGGGCGGCCGCACGAAGAAGGTGCGCACGACGGTCAAGGATTCCTACAAGGAACTGATCCGCGACGAATCCGACAAGCTGATCGACAATGAGGCGATCCAGCGCGAAGCCGTGCAATCGGCCGAAAATGACGGCATCGTCTTCCTGGACGAGATCGACAAGATCGCCGCCCGCGACGGCGGCATGGGTGCCGGCGTCTCCCGCGAAGGCGTGCAGCGCGACCTGCTGCCGCTGGTCGAAGGCACGACGGTGTCGACCAAGTATGGTCCGGTCAAGACCGACCATATCCTGTTCATCGCCTCGGGCGCATTCCACGTCTCGAAGCCGTCGGATCTTCTGCCGGAACTGCAGGGCCGCCTGCCGATCCGCGTCGAGCTCCGGCCGCTGACCAAGGAGGATTTCCGCCGCATCCTGACCGAGCCGGAAGCCAGCCTCATCCGCCAGTACAAGGCGCTGATGGAGACGGAAGAGCTGAAGCTCGACTTCACCGACGACGCCATCGATGCTCTCGCCGATGTTGCCGTGCATCTGAACTCCACCGTCGAGAATATCGGCGCCCGCCGCCTGCAGACGGTCATGGAACGGGTGCTCGACGATATCTCCTATAATGCATCCGACCGCGCCGGCGTATCGGTGACCATCGACGCCGCCTATGTCCGCGAGCATGTCGGCGATCTCGCCAGCAACACCGACCTGTCCCGCTTCATTCTGTAGCAGGCCGGCGACGGCGATTTAAATACTAAGCACTCGACAGCGGGCCGTTAACTTTTTAGTTAGGGGCCCGTTTCTTTGTGTAGGATGGCTTTATTCGGCCTACTGCATAATTCCTTAAATCGGAATCGATTTAAGGATAAAATTATGCAGCAGCTTTAAAGTGCTACAGCGACCTTTGCGCGTCATATATGACGCGCGGCGCTGTAGATTATCCGTCAGGCAGCCGCACGGAAACATCGGTTGAAACTTCGACAGGACAGCCATCTTGCGACGCATACTGATCACCCTTCTCCTGGCGGTCGCCAGCCTTTCCTGGATGCCCGCCTATGCGGACGCGGCGACCGCGGTGCCTCCGGGCAACCGCAATGCCGAGCAGCCGCCGGTTCCCGGCGCCTCCGTGCGGCGCACGCGCGGTACGAATTCGACCTTTGAGCGCAAGTATCAGAAGGTCCGCGAACTGCTGGCGACCGACACCAAGCTGATGGCGAAGATCAAGTCGACGGCGCGGGCCTACGGCATCGAGCCGATCCACATCATCGGCGCGCTCGTCGGCGAGCACACCTATAATGTCGATGCCTATGACGGACTGCAGTCCTATTACGTCAAGGCGGCATCCTATGCCGGCCAGAGCTTTCGCTTCGCCTATAATGGTGAAAACGTCGACGATTTCGTCGCCCAATCGCAATTCGACGGCTGCAAGGGCAAGGGCGACTCCTACAGTCTCTGGACCTGCCGCGAGGATGTCTGGGAAGACGATTTCCGTGGCAAGACGGTCGGCGGCAAATCCTATCCCGACAATCGCTTCAGTGCCGTCTTCTTCCAGCCCTTCTATGCCGGCCAGACCTTCGGCCTCGGTCAGGTCAATCCGCTGACCGCGCTGGAACTCTCCGACCTCGTCAGCCGCACCTCGGGCGTCCCGAAGCTGGACGAGAAGGATGCCGGCGGCGTCTACAAGGCGATCATGGATCCGGATCTGTCGCTCGCCTTCGTCGCGGCATCGATCCGCAAGTCGATCGACGACTACCGCTCGATCGCGGGCATGGATATCTCAGGCAATCCAGGCATCACAGCGACGCTCTACAATCTCGGCAATTCCCGCAAGCGCGCCGCTGCCCTTGCCGCCAAGAACCGGAGCTCTTCGCAGCCGGTCTGGCCGGAGGAGAATTACTACGGTTGGCTCATCAATGATAAGCTGAGCGACCTGAAGTCTTTGTTGTAAGCATTCGGCGCGACGTCTTATCGTCTGGATTTTGCCAGCGGCGTCCGCCATATGGGATGGGTGCGCCGCTCGGCCGCATGATTAGGCAACGGCCCGGCCTTCGAGGAGAATGGATGTCATGGACATGATTCCGGAAGCCTTTTCCCCGCCGGCGCCGATCCCGCGTACCGTCCCGCCGTCGCGGTGGACGATCATCAAAACCATCCTGCGCAATCCGCTCGAACTTTGGGGCGAGCCGTCCTATACGCTGCCCTGGATCAAGACGAAATTCTTCAACGAGCGGACGCTGATCGTCAACGATCCCGGCCTGATCAAGCATGTCCTCGTCGACAATGCCGCCAACTACCGCATGGCCGATATCCGTCAGCTCGTGTTGCGGCCGATCCTGCGCGACGGGCTGCTGACGGCGGAAGGGCCGGTCTGGAAGCGCTCGCGCAAGGCGGTCGCTCCGGTCTTCACGCCACGCCACGCCCAGGGCTTTGCCGGCCAGATGCTGAGCCAAAGCCTGGAATATCTGCATAAATACGATGAGATCGGTGACGAAGGCGCCGTGTTCGATATCGCTACCGACATGACCGAGCTGACCTTCGCCGTTCTGGCGGAGACCTTGTTTTCCGGCGAGATCGTTACCGAAGGCGAGCATTTTGCCGATGAGGTCAATGAGCTCCTGCATCGCATGGGCCGGGTCGATCCCATGGATCTTCTGCGCGCCCCTGCCTGGGTGCCGCGCCTCACCCGCATCGGCGGTCAGCGCGTGCTCGACAAGTTCCGCGGCATCGTCCGCACCACCATGGACCAGCGGCTGGAAAAGATGCGCCGGGACAGAGCCAGCGCACCCGACGATTTCCTGACGCTGCTTCTCGAAAAGGCTGGCCCCGACGGCCTGACCATGGAGGAGATCGAGGACAACATCCTCACCTTCATCGGCGCCGGGCACGAGACGACCGCCCGAGCATTGGCATGGACGCTCTATTGCGTCGCCAATAGCCCGCATGTTCGCGAGGCCATGGAAGGGGAAATCGACCGGGTGCTTGCGACCGACGCCGAACCGGTCGCCTGGCTCGACCTGATGCCGCATGTCCGCGCCGCCTTCGAGGAGGCGATGCGCCTCTATCCGCCGGCGCCGTCGATCAACCGGGCCGCGATTGCCGATGACGAATGGACGAGCGCCAAGGGCGAGCGCGTGACGATAGAAAAGGGGATCACCGTCCTGATTATGCCCTGGACGCTGCATCGCCACGAACTCTACTGGGAAAAGCCGCGCGCCTTCATGCCAGAGCGCTTTCTTCCGGAGAACCGCGCCAAGATCAACCGCTTCCAGTACCTGCCCTTCGGCGCCGGCCCGCGCGTCTGCATCGGCGCGACCTTTGCGCTCCAGGAAGCCGTCATCGCCCTTGCCGTGATGATGCGCCGCTTCCGCTTCGACCTGACTGACGAGACCGATCCCTGGCCGGTGCAGAAGCTGACGACCCAGCCGCGTGGCGGATTGCCGATGCGGGTCAAGAGGCGATAGTCGGCGAGGAGACCGTAGTAGCCTCGAATATGACGCACCTTCATTACCCCCTCTGTCGCTTTCGCGACATCTCCCCCACAAGGAGGGAGATTGTTGGGAGTTTGACGCTCGTTATCCATAAAATGGCAAACTGCGATTTCAACAAGGTCGATGTTTGCTCTAGGCGAGTGGTCGCTGCAGGTTACCAATCTCCCCCCTTGTGGGGGAGATGTCGCGATAGCGACAGAGGGGGGCGCAGCCTCCAGGAAACACACCGCCGACAGTAAGTAAAGAACAGCCTAAACCAATGAAATTGCTTTCTCGCCCGCCAAGGGCGAGATAGGTTCTGCGTTCGCCGCTTCGCTCATATCTTCATCGGCGTTGTGGAAGTTCATAGTCATCACCGGTTCAGAGGTTTTATATCAGCGTGACGTCTCATTTCCTGCTCGGCATCGATACGGGTGGAACCTACACCGATGCCGTTCTCTTCCATGAAACCGATGGCGTGATCGCCAAGGCGAAATCGCTGACCACGCGGCATGATCTGGCCGTCGGCATTGCCGGCGCCGTCGATGCCGTCATTGCCAAGGCCAGCATTCCCGTCTCGGCGATCGGCCTCGTATCGCTGTCGACGACGCTCGCCACCAACGCGCTGGTCGAAGGGCAGGGCGGCCGCGCCGGGCTGATCATGATCGGTTTCGGGCCTGATGATCTCAAGCGCGATGGCCTTGCGGAAGCATTGGGATCCGATCCCGTGCTCTATCTCCCCGGCGGTCACAATGTGCATGGCAATGAAAATCCGCTCGATCTGACGACGCTGCGTGACGCATTGCCGGAGCTGGCGAAATCGGTCTCCTCTTTCGCTGTCGCCGGCTATTTTGCCGTGCGGAATCCGGCTCATGAAATCAGGGTGCGCGATTGCATCCGCGAGCTCTCGCATCTGCCCGTCACCTGCAGCCATGAGCTCTCCTCGAAGCTCGGCGGTCCGCGCCGCGCCCTGACGACGCTGCTGAATGCCCGGCTTGTCTCGATGATCGATCGCCTCGTCGGCGCCTGCGAAGGGTTTCTGGCGCTGCGCGGCATTGCCGCGCCGATGATGGTGGTACGCGGCGACGGCGCTTTGATTTCGGCTGACGAAGCCAAGCTCAGGCCGATCGAAACCATTCTGTCCGGCCCGGCGGCGAGCCTCGTCGGCGCGCGCTATCTCACCGGTCTCGACAATGCCGTCATTTCCGATATCGGCGGCACCACCACCGACGTCGCCGTCATGGAGGATGGCCGGCCGCGGCTGGATGCCGATGGCGCTGTGGTCGGAGGCTATCGCACCATGGTCGAGGCCGTCGCCATGCGCACCTACGGTCTTGGCGGCGATTCCGAAGTGAAGATCAATGACCGCGGCCTTGTCGCCGCTTTCGAGCTCGGGCCGCGCCGGCTGCTACCGCTGAGCCTCGTCGCTCATATGCATGGCGACACGGTGCTTGAAGTCCTGGAGCAGCAGCTGCGAGCACCGCATCTCGCCCGCAATGCCGGCCGCTTTGCACTCCGCACCGGCGTTCCGGATCATCTGGCAAGCGGTCTTACGGCGCCGGAGCAGGCACTGTTCGACCGGATCGGCGCCGTTCCCATAGCGCTGGACAAGCTTCTGACGATGACATCGCAGAAGGCGACGCTGGATCGGCTTGTCGCGCGTGGCCTCGTGCACCTGAGCGGCCTGACGCCCTCGGATGCCATGCATGTGCTCGGTCGGCAGGGCCAGTGGAATGCTGCGGCGGCCCGCCTCGGGCTGGCTTTGGCGATGCGGCTGAAGGATGGCTCCGGGCGCGTCATCGCTGCATCCGTCGAAGAACTGGCCCAGAAGATCGTCGATCAGCTCACGCGCCAGTCCGCGGATGTCATTCTCGCCGCCTGCCTGGCCGAAGATGGCGTTGCTGATCTCAATCCGGCCAAATCCATCTCCATCGATCGCGCCCTTCGCCGCGTGCCGGGGATCGCCCGCTTCGCCATTTCGCTCGATCGGCCTTTGGTCGGCCTCGGCGCTTCCGCCCCGGTCTATTATCCTGCCATCGCGGAAATGCTGGCGACGGAGAGCGCCATTCCCGCCGATTCGGATGTTGCCAATGCCGTCGGCGCCGTGGTCGGCCAGGTGCGCACCAGCGTTACCGTTTTCGTCACCATGCCGGAAGACGGTATCTATGTGCTGAACGGCGCCGGTGAGAGCCTGCGCTTCACCGATGAGGATCGGAGCTTCGCCGAGGCCCGCTCGCGTGCCGCCGAGGCGGCGATGGCGCAGGCAAGGCTCAATGGCGCGGTGGATCTCGTGTTGGCGATGGATGAGCAGGTGGATGCGCCTGAAGTCGAGGGCAATCGAAAACTGATCGAGGCGCGGTTCATCGCGACGGCAAGCGGCCGCCCGCGAATCGCCACGGATTGATTATTTCCCAGAGCGCATAAATCTTTCGAACTATTGCCAAATTGACGGAAGCGAAACCATCGGCAAAGTGGCAGCATGTGAAAAATGAGCCAAAAGATGGCCTTGAGGAGTATTTGGCATGAGCCGCATTGAGAAGAACGGGCTGCAGATCGAACCGGTACTTTATGATTTCCTCGTCAAGGAAGCGCTGCCGGGTTCGGGCATCGACGCCGACACCTTTTTTGCCGGCTTCTCCAAGATCGTCCACGATCTCGCGCCGAAGAACCGCGAGCTGCTCGCCAAGCGCGATCGCATGCAGGAAACGCTCGACGATTGGTATCGCAAGAACGGCGCGCCCATCGATCTCGCCGCCTACGAAGCCTTCCTTCGCGACATCGGCTATATCGTGCCCGAAGGCCCGGCCTTTACGATTTCGACCGCCAATGTCGACCCGGAAATATCAGAAATCGCCGGCCCGCAGCTCGTCGTTCCCGTCATGAATGCCCGCTATGCGCTCAATGCCGCCAATGCCCGTTGGGGATCGCTTTACGATGCACTCTACGGTACCGACGCCATTCCCGAGACTGATGGCGCCGAAAAGGGCAGGGGATATAACCCCAAGCGCGGAGAGAAGGTTATCGCCTGGGTTCGCGATTTCCTCGATTCGGCAGTGCCGCTGGCCGGCGCGAGCTGGAAGGACGTCATCGGCCTTGCTGTGAAGGATGGCGCGCTGGTGATCACGACGAAAGGCGGCGCCGCAAAATTGGCGGATGGCAGCCATTTCGCCGGTTATCTCGGCGACGCGGCGACGCCGTCACATGTCCTGCTGAAGCAGAACGGCATCCATATCGAAGTCGTCATCGATGCCGGCACCGATATCGGCAAGGCCGACCCGGCCAATATTTCCGATGTCCGCCTGGAATCGGCAATCACGACGATCATGGACTGCGAGGATTCGATCGCGGCCGTCGATGCCGAGGACAAGGCGGAAGTTTACCGCAACTGGCTCGGCCTGATGAAGGGCGACCTGACCGAGGAAGTCGCCAAGGGCGGCAAGACCTTCACGCGCCGGCTCAATCCGGATGTCACCTATACCGCGCCGGATGGCAGCAGCTTCGATCTGCACTGCCGCTCCCTCATGCTGGTACGCAATGTCGGTCACCTGATGACCAATCCGGCGATTCTCGACCGTGACGGTAACGAGGTGCCGGAAGGCATCATGGATGCCGCCATTACCGGCCTGATCGCGCTCTACGACATCGGCTCGAACGGCCGCCGCAAGAATTCGCGCGCAGGCTCCATGTATGTCGTCAAGCCGAAGATGCACGGCCCCGAGGAAGTCGCCTTCGCGGTCGAGATCTTCTCGCGCGTCGAGGACCTGCTTGGGATGCCGCGCAACACCATCAAGATGGGTATCATGGACGAGGAGCGCCGCACGACGGTCAACCTCAAGGAGGCGATCCGCGCCGCCCGTGAGCGCGTCGTCTTCATCAATACCGGCTTCCTCGATCGCACCGGCGATGAAATCCACACCTCGATGGAAGCAGGCCCGATGATCCGCAAGGGCGACATGAAGCAAGCGGCTTGGATCGCGGCCTACGAGAACTGGAACGTCGATATCGGCCTGGAATGCGGCCTCTCCGGCCACGCCCAGATCGGCAAGGGCATGTGGGCGATGCCGGACCTGATGGCGGCCATGCTCGAGCAGAAGATCGCGCATCCGAAGGCCGGCGCCAACACCGCCTGGGTGCCGTCTCCGACGGCGGCGACGCTGCACGCCACCCATTATCATCGCGTCAATGTCGCCGAAGTGCAGCAGGGCCTGAAAAGCCGCTCCCGCGCCAAGCTTTCCGATATTCTCTCCGTGCCGGTCGCCTCGCGGCCCAATTGGACGCCGGAGGAAATCCAGCGCGAGATCGACAACAACAGCCAGGGTATCCTCGGCTATGTCGTGCGCTGGGTCGATCAGGGCGTCGGCTGCTCCAAGGTTCCCGACATCAACAATGTCGGCCTCATGGAAGACCGCGCCACCCTGCGCATCTCAGCGCAGCACATGGCCAACTGGCTGTATCACAAGGTCATCAGCGAAGCGCAGATTCTGGAAACGATGAAGCGCATGGCCGCCGTGGTCGATCAGCAGAATGCCGGCGACCCGCTCTACAGGCCGATGGCCGGCAATTTCGATAGTTCGATCGCCTTCCAGGCAGCTCTCGATCTCGTCCTCAAGGGCAGAGAGCAGCCGAACGGCTACACCGAGCCGGTCCTGCACCGCCGCCGCATCGAGCTGAAGGCGAAGCAGGCGGGGTGATGATTCGTTTGTGATGTTTTGTGGCGCAGGGCGATGCCTGGCAAGATTCCCTCTCCCTTCGGGGAGAGGGCAGGGTGAGGGGGTGTCACCGCGAACGCGAAATACCCTTTTCTATAAAATTTCCGCTTTTCTTCGAATCGCGAAAATGCCCTATCTTCTTGTTTTTCTACGCATTCCGGACGGAAAACCGCTGCGCACTTTTCCTCGAAATGCTCTAAGGAATTATTTCTTTACCGCGCCCCCTCATCCGCCCTTCGGGCACCTTCTTCCCCGAGGGGAGAAGGGATTTTCGGCGGGTTCAGCTCTCAGCATCAAACAAAAAAGGCCACCGGATACCGATCCGGCGGCCTTTTCAAATTCCGATTGCCAGCAAAATTACTGGATAACGACGACCTTGGTGCTGTGACCCGGCAGGACGCGGCTATAGAGGTCGATGACGTCCTGGTTCATCAGGCGGATGCAGCCCGAGGAAGCGGCCGTGCCGATCGACGCCCATTCCGGCGTGCCGTGCAGGCGGAACAGCGTGTCCTGGCCCTTTTCATTGTAGAGATACATGGCGCGCGCGCCGAGCGGGTTCGACAGGCCAGGATTCATGCCGCCATCGACATATTTGGCGATTTCCGGACGGCGGACGGCCATTTCCTTCGGCGGATGCCAGCTCGGCCATTCCTGCTTCCAGGCAACGTAAGCGGTGCCGGACCAGGCAAAGCCCTGCTTGCCGACGCCGATGCCGTAACGCATCGCTTCGCCATTGCCGAGGATGTAGTAGAGATGGCGCTCGCGCGTGTTGACGATGATCGTGCCTTCAGCCTCATCGGACTTGTAGGAAACGATCTGACGGCGGAACTGCGGCTTTACCCGCTGGATCGGGATCGCCGGCAATTCGAAGCCGTTGTCGCTCGTGATGCCGTAGTCACTATCGAACGTCTTGATAGTGTCGGCTGCGGGAGCAGCGGCAATGGTGGCGGGATTGGCAACGGCGGAGGGCTTGGCTGCGGCGGTCGTGGCATAGCCAGCCGTTGCGAGCGTTGCGACAAGGCCGAGTGCGGTCGTAGCATTACGGATGCGCATGGAAGTCTCTTGAAATTTCGTGGCGGGGAACGGATGGTTATCTACCATCTTTGTCTACAGTTTATTTTCCATTAAACTTAGCTTTGCAAGCGGCTCTGGCCCTACAAAAATAGCGCCGGCGCGCAAATTAGAAGGACATGGTTTTTTTGCAACAACGCTTGCCCTGTTCCCGGGACAATTCATGACGATTTTGAACGTTTACAATAACAATCCGTTAATAGATGGCCGGCAGTCGGAACGGGCCATGCTTGTACGCAAGGGCGTGCAACTATTACTGCACGACATGCGTCACGCGGTCTTGCCAGAGTTGCCGCTTGCCAGTGGTCGCCGCGCCGACCTCATCAGCCTCTCGGAAAAGGGCGAGATCTGGATCATCGAAATCAAGACGTCGATCGAGGATTTCCGGGTCGACCGCAAATGGCCCGAATACCGGCAGCATTGCGATCGGATGTTCTTTGCGACGCATAAGGACGTGCCGCTCGATATCTTTCCGGAGGATTGCGGACTGTTTCTATCCGATGGCTACGGCGCCCATATGCTGCGCGAGGCGCCGGAGCATCGCCTGCCGCCGGCGACGCGCAAGTCGGTGACGCTGAATTTCTCGCGCGCCGCCGCTCAGCGCCTGCTGCTGGCCGAATGGGCGACGGGCAAAGATTTTGCCTTCTCCCCCCGGGGAGAAGGTGCCCGAAGGGCGGATGAGGGGGGCGAGGAGCGTTAGCTCGGAGCGCTCCTTAAATCCGCGACCACGCGGTCTTCTTCTCACGCAGGCAAAGGCGCTATTTTGGCGCCCGCTTGGCGAGGATGCGCTGCAGCGTGCGGCGATGCATGTTGAGGCGGCGGGCCGTCTCGGAAACATTGCGCTCGCACATTTCATAGACACGCTGGATATGTTCCCAGCGCACCCGATCGGCCGACATCGGGTTCTCAGGCACCTCGGCTTTTTCGCCGGGGCGCTGCGTCAGCGCCGCGTAGACGTCGTCCGCGTCTGCTGGCTTGGCGAGATAGTCGAGCGCGCCGAGCTTGACGGCGGTCACCGCCGTCGCAATGTTCCCGTAGCCCGTCAGGACGACGATATGCGTATCGTCGCGCCGCTGGCGGATCGCCTCGATCACGTCCAGCCCGGTGCCGTCGCCCAGACGAAGGTCGACCACGGCGTATTTGGGCGGGTTCGTCTTGGACTTGGCCACGCCTTCCGCCACCGATTCCGCCGTCTCGACTGCAAAGCCGCGCGTTTCCATCGCGCGTGCCAGCCGGCGGAGAAACGGGCCGTCGTCATCGACGATCAGCAATGTGGCATCCGGGCCGATATGGGCCGCGGCATCCTTCGTTTCCGCGTGTGGGGCAGCGCTCTCTTTTTCAGTCATTTCATCTTCTATCCCGGCGACCATCCGCCTGCATATTCAACCGATTTTGACGATCGCTGTTTTAAGCCGTGAAAATCATTTTGTCGAATTACTGTCGATCAGCACGCGCGGCCATTCGACGCGGACGCGCGCTCCCGCCGCCTCCGGATCGCGATTGCCGAAGGAAAGCGCGGCACCCGACCGTTCGAGCAGCGTCTTGGCGATGAAGAGGCCGAGCCCGAGGCCGCCGGCAGTATCGTCGCGCTGGCGTGATGTGACGTAGGGTTCGCCGATTCGCGCCAGTATTTCCGGCGAATAGCCGTTGCCGTCGTCCTCGATGACGATAGTCAGAGTGTCGGCGCTATACTCCACGGTGATGGTCACCGTCTTGCGGGCATAGTCGACCGCATTTTCGATGAGGTTGCCGAGACCGTACATGATGCCGGCATTGCGGCTGAGAACGGGCTCGCCGGAGCGCGGGCTTTTCTCGATCAGCTCCAGCGCGATCCCGAACTCGCGGTGCGGCGCGATGATCTCTTCCATCATCGATGACAGCGTCAGCCGCCGCATATGCGCCTCGTCTTCCGAAGAGAGCGTCGTCAGTCGCCGCAGGATGTCGCGGCAGCGTTCGCTCTGGCTGCGCAGCAGCGCCACGTCCTCGCGGAAGCGATCGTCCTCGCGCAGTTCGCGCTCCATCTCCTTGGCGACGACGCTGATGGTCGCAAGCGGCGTGCCGAGCTCGTGCGCCGCGGCTGCCGCCAGCCCGTCGAGCTGCGACAGGTGCTTTTCCCGCTGCAGCACCAGTTCCGTCGCCGAGAGCGCGTCGGCGAGCTGCGAGGCCTCCATGGAGACGCGATAGGCATAGAAGGCGGCAAAGGCCATGGTGGAGGCAATCGAGCACCAGACGCCGAGCTGCATCACATTGTGGACGTTGACGGGGATGCCTTCATACCAGGGAAGCGGAAAGGGCGAGAAGGCAAGGCCGGTAATGCAGATCATCGCCAGCAGGATCAGCGGCATGCTGTAGCGGATCGGCTGCGAGGCGAAGGAAATGATGACGGGCACGCAGACCAGCGCCGAGAAGGGATTGGCAAGCCCGCCGGTGATCAAAAGCAGCCCGCAAAGCTGCAGGAGATCGAGGCTCAGCAGGGCGAAGGCTGCCGGCGGCTCCAGCCGGTGCGTCGGCGGATAGCGCAGCGTCAGGAAAAAGTTGATCCAGGCAAGGCAGGCGATCAGCACGCAGCAGGGCAGGAGCGGCATGGGAAACTTCAGCCAGAAGGCGACGATCATCACGGTCACCGTCTGGCCGCCCACAGCGAGCCAGCGCAGGCGCACCAGCGTCTGCAGTCTCAGACGCCGGCTGGTATGGTGGTCGTCCTGCGCCTTGATCTCGGCCTCGGACAGCTTTTCCAGTCCTCGGAAGAAGCGTGCCATTGTCAGGTCCCCCGTGGCTTGACGCGTGTGGTCGGCGGAGCATCGGCCGGATCTTCCGGCCAGGGATGCCTCGGGTAGCGCCCGCGCATGTCGGCGCGCACATCCTTCCAGGAGCCCGCCCAGAAGCCGGGCAGGTCGCGCGTCGTCTGGATCGGCCGGTGCGCCGGCGATGTCAGCTCCAGCACCAGCGGCAACCGGCCGCCGCCGATCGCCGGATGCTGCTTCAATCCGAACAGCTCCTGGACGCGAATGGTCAGAAGCGGCTCCTCGCCGTCATATTGTATCGGATGGCGCTGGCCGGTCGGCGCTTCGAAATGCGTCGGTGCCATCCGGGCGAGATCACGCTGCAGCTCACGCGGCACCAGCGACATCAGCCCGTTGGAAAGCCCGCCGGAGGAGATATCGGCGAGGCCGCGCGCATCGGCCTGAAACGGCGAGAACCATTCATCGAGCCGGGCAAGCAGAGCTTCGTCACTCATATCAGGCCAAGGTGCGCCGATCGTCCGATATAGAAAGCCGATTCTGTCGCGCAGCTGCGCCGCCTCCTTGGAAAAAGGCAGCACGCCGATCCCCAACTCGCGAATGCCCTCGGCCAGTGCCTTTGCCGCCAGCTCGCCGGAAGGGCGCGGCAGGGGCGTTTCCTCAAAGATGATGGCGCCGAGCCGTGTCGCCCGCCGCGCGCGTACCTGACGGCTCGCTCTGTCGAAAAAGCTCTGATCTTCGGTGCGGATCTCGCCCGGCAGATGCTCTTCGACATCGGCGCGGGAAATCTCCGCCGCAGCCAGGATGCGCGCCTGCGCCGCCCGGCCGGTCAGGTCGGCAATGACAAGCATCTGCGAGCCGGCAAGCCGCTCGGTCTCCGGCAGTTCCGCGCCGCGCCCATTGGCCATGACGAAGCGTCCCCGCCCGCCGCGCTGCAGGGCGATCCGGTCGGGAAAGGCATGCAGAAGCAGCGCGCCGGTGAGTGGACAAGTAGAAGAGACGGGGTTGCTGTAGCCGCCCGCAGCCTGGGCGAGGCGCCCGGCCAGGCGGCGCGAGGCTTCCGCCCGTTCGCCCTTCTCCGTTTTGAAGCGCCGCAGCCGGTCTTCCAGGTCGATGCTTTGCCCGCCGAGCCCCTGTTCGGTCAGTAGTACCGCCAGCAAGGCGGCCTCGCGCGCCTGGCCGAATTCGGCGGCCGAAATCACCATGGCCGCCAGCCGCGGCGGCAGGGCGAGTTCCCGCATCAGCCGGCCGCGCGCCGTCAGCCCGTTTTCCGTGTCGAGCGCTCCGAGCTGCCGCAGCAAGGTCCGCGCCTCGGCAAGCGTTATCGCGGGAGGCTGGTCGACAAAGGCAAGCGTCGCCGGATCCTGTACGCCCCAATGGGCCAGATCGAGCGCAAGACCTGAAAGGTCGCTGGAAAGGATCTGCGGCGGCGTAAAGGCCGGAAGTGCCGCCGTCTGGCCCGGATGCCACAGGCGAATGGCGATACCCGGCTCGGTTCGCCCGCCTCGGCCGGCCCGCTGGTCGGCCGAGGCGCGAGAGACACGCACCGTCTCCAGCCGCGTGATGCCCGTGGAAGCCTCGAAGACCGGCAGCCGCTGCAATCCGCTGTCGATGACGATACGCACGCCGTCGATGGTGATGGAGGTTTCGGCGATCGAGGTGGCAAGCACGATCTTGCGGGTGCCCTGCGGTGCAGGCCGGATCGCCGCATCCTGCTCTTTCTGGCTGAGATTGCCGAAAAGCGGCGCGATCATCGTCTCCGGCTCAAACCGGCCCTCGAGCCGTTCGGCCGTACGGGTGATCTCAGCTTGTCCGGGTAGGAAAGCGAGAATGGAGCCCTGTTCGCGCGCATGCACATCGAGGATTGTCCGCGTCACCGTATCCTCGATCCGCTCTCCCGCCGGCCGATCCTGATGGCGGATGTCGATCGGGAAGCTGCGGCCCATGCTTTCGATGACAGGCGGATGGTCCAGCAGGGTCGCGACGCGCTCCACGTCCAACGTTGCCGACATGACGAGGATGCGCAGATCGTCTCGCAGCGCCGAATGCACGTCGAGCGCCAGCGCCAGGCCGAAATCGGCATCCAGCGAGCGCTCGTGGAATTCGTCGAAGATGACAGTGGAGATGCCGGAAAGTTCGGGGTCGTCGAGGATCATCCGGGCGAACACGCCCTCCGTCACCACTTCGATGCGGGTTCGGGAGGAGATACGGTTGTCGAGCCGCATGCGATAGCCCACCGTATCGCCGACCTGTTCATTCAGCAGTGAGGCCATGCGGGCGGCTGCGGCCCGCGCCGCCAGCCGTCGCGGTTCCAGAAGAATGATCCTGTCGTCGCCGCGCCATGCCTGCCCCAATAGATAAAGCGGCACCAGCGTCGTCTTGCCGGCGCCGGGTGGCGCGGAAAGCACGGCGCGTCGATGGTCGGCGAGTGCGGTACCGATGTCGGCAAGCACATGCGAGACCGGAAGTTCCGGCAAGGAAGGCGTCTTATGGGTCACGCCTTCAGGCTCCGTACATGTTCACAAGTAGCTATCGCGGCCCTGAGGGCTTCGAGCGCCGCGATCAAAGCCGGCCAGGGACGCCCTGCGCGCGTCCGCTCTTCATTGAGAAGCAACATGCTCCGCTCCATATAATCAGTCGATGTCTATTAGGTCTTGGGCGTTCAGCTGGCAATGAGACGCGGAAAGAGCGCGTTGGCAGGGCTGCGTCGGCTGATTTGTGGGCGGCTGTTTAGGCGATTCTAGCCACGGACATAAAACGAATCCTGAAACACCCGTTCCCTTAGTATAATTTCGCTCCTATTTTCAATGCATCACAAATATCCTTTACAAATCAGACAGTTACAAAAATGTCAGAATTTTTACAATGGGAGTGTTGACTTGGTTCG
>NZ_JBNDIC010000084.1:0-17997 GCF_056755475.1 Rhizobium sp. KNZ2-6A
TCTTGAACAACCCGACCCTACCGGAAAACACTGGTGACCACCGCTACCCTGCTACACCACTCCCTGGGACGTCATCGAAAGGCACCCTCAAGCACGGTTTTGAGGAAATTATCATTGGGGTGTTCGGCGGCGAGCGACTCTCCCTTTGCCCGTATCTCCGACCATTCTGGGACTCTGTAGTGCATAGCCATCGAACCTATCAACTCATTCTCGGCGCCAGCATCCTCTGTAAAGCGGATGGATAGCCGCCTTTAAGAAGCCGAGCCTGCCCATCGGGAGACAAACCCAGGTCAGAAGAACGCGGGCGCCGCCCTCGTAGCGTTCAAAATTTTTGCTGTGTCACAATTTGCCCGATCCCATTCGAAGGAAAAGGCACGACGATTGATTTCTTGAGCTCTGCTGCCGCGTGGATGAGAATGAAGCTGTTGAAAGGCGTCGCAAAGCCCTCCGCGATGAATTCAACGACATCGCCGTTCCTGTCTTCAAGTCGCAGGGTTCCAGGACGCGACATGCGGCGGCCTCCAAGCGGAATAAACTCCGCAAGTGGGCTCAACCGATCAACATGATCAGGCAACTTCAGCTCACCAAAGCGCTTATGAAAAAGCGGTGAGAGTTCGACGCGTCGAAGTTCGGAACGCATCCCAAGAACGGGGCATATCTCTACGGGATTGAGGACAATCACGGCGCATGCTCGATCGCTTCGCCTGACATATTCCCTCATCGAGGCGTAAGCGGATGCGCCAAATTTTTTGCTCAACGCAAGCGGCACTTTTATGCTGAACGCACTATCCGCTGCCATTTCCGCAAATCGGCCATCCTGGAACAGAACGACACTCGCGAAAATGTTGGCCTCGCGCTCAAACTGATCGGAAGCATCGGGCGACAGCGACTTATCGCAATCCTGGATCCAGCGAAAAAGCTTGGATTGATGTGGGATGTGCTTGTGACCCGCTTCGTGAAGCTTGAGGAAATTCTGCTTGGATTCGGCAACCGTGTCATCGACATGGATCAGATCTTCCTGAACGTCGAAGATGCCCCTCACCTTCTCAATTGCCGATTTGATGAGGCTTGCCGCCCGCTCTCCGAATTCGCGAGCGTGCCGCATGAGCGAACGCGGATCGAACGCGCTCATCGGCGCGACGCGAAGCTTCGCGGCATCTAGCAGATCAGGGACCGGCGTGGGTAGCCGGTCCCATGCGCTTGCCTTGTTCAACAGGTCCGTCGCCGCGCGGTGAATTGCTACATACTCACTCGCCGTGAGCGAACTGTCGTCAGGCTTCAAAGGGTCAATCCTTCTTCGAACGCAAATAACCAAGGTATCTGAGCAGTTCCGATTCTTCGGCTTGCGTTAGGTGTAATTCAGCAAAAGTCGCCGCCCTCCCGTGGCGCTCAACATCGGTACGCGTCGTCGTTATATAACCTGCTAACTCCATCAGTTTGTCGTAGTCCACGCCATAAAGGTTCGCGAGGGCATAAAGGATGTTTGGGGACGGCTTCTGAATCTTACCGTTCTCAATCTGGCTTAGATAAGCATTTGAGACTTCTTTATTTGTCGCCTCTTCGACGGCGCGAAGAGTAAGCTTTCTATCTGTGCGGATTGACCCGAGATATTCTCCAAGGGTGACTTTCACGACTCTCCTCTTTCGATGACAGCGTTCCTGGCGCCAGCGCTGCCAGTGGGTTTCGCGGCGCAAGACATTCTACCTCTGACGCTTGATAAGTCAAGCATGCGTGCCGAATGCTATTTTCATCAAGCATGCTATTTCTGTGCTTGACAAACTTAGCACGCTTGAACGATGATGCATTCACTGACCGACCGCGGTGGGATGGTCAGCCCAACCACAAACCCACGAGGGTAACATGCGCATCATCGGAAATGAAAACCCGGTCTCTCGGATCGAGGATCTTCTCGAAAACATACTTGATGAGATCATCGAACTGGAAGCCTACGCGAAGGAAGGCAAGCGTCCGCCCTTGGCGAAAGGCTACCGCTTCAAGATCAACGATAAATCGTTCGTCTGGGACAAGCCGTATATCACGGGCCGCGAGGTGCTCGTTCTAGCCGGTCTGACCCCGCCGGAGAACTACACGCTCCGCGTAAAGATCGCCGGCCATAAGCCGCAGAAGGCGGAGCTTGACGAGAAGGTGGACCTCCGGCATCCGGGCACAGAAAAGTTCCGCGCTATTCGCAAGGAACAGACCGACGGCGAAGTTCAGGGGCGGCGCGATGCGCCGCTCCTGGACGCCGATATGGCCTTCCTGGAGGCCTACGGCCATCGCTTCGATATCGTCAAGGACGGCTCGACATGGGCCATCCTTCATGACTTCCCGGTGCCCTCCTGCTTCGACCACGAGAGCGTGTCGCTCGCGATCCGCATCGAGCAGGGTTATCCCATGACCCCACTCGACATGCTCTACGTCTATCCCAAGCTGTCCCGCATCGACGGGCGCGAGATCCCACAGACGCAGGCCGAGCAGCCGATCGAGGGCAAGATCTTCCAGCGTTGGTCGCGTCATCGCTCCGGCGCGAACATGTGGGTGCCCGGCGTCGACTGCCTGGAAACCCACGTCTTCCTCATCGAGGAAATTTTCGAGCAGGAGGCTTCCCGATGAACGTTACCCTCAGCATGACGGTCGACCAGCACGAAGTGCTGCGTCATCATCTTTTCCCCGGTGACGGCCTTGAGGCCGCCGCCCTTCTGCTCTGCGGCGGAAGCGGTTGTGGAGACCGTTACCGCCTCTCCGTTCGCAACGTCGTCTTGCTCGATCATGACCAGTGCAAAAGGCTCGACGACCGCATTTCTTGGCCGACGGACCTGATCATTCCACATCTCGATCATGCCGAGGAGCTTGGGCTAAGTGTGGTGAAGGTTCATTGCCACCCCGGCAACTTCCCGCAGTTCTCCGAAATTGACGATGTCGGTGACCGCGAGCTGTTGCCGGTGGTCCGCTCCTGGATCGGCGCCGATCTTCCTCACGGCAGCGTTGTCATGCAACCATGCGGCCGGCTCTTTGGCCGCTATCTCTGGCAGGGCGATGAAATGCGGTCGCTCGACATGATCAGCGTTGCAGGGCCTGACATTGGGCTCTTTCCCGCAACTGCTCACAATCGCAATTCTCCGTTCGCCCGATCTCAAGACCAGGCCTTCGGGGATGGAACCACGGCGACGCTCGCGAGACTGCGCGCCGGCATTGTCGGTATTTCGGGCACCGGCAGCCCTCTACTTGAACAGCTCATCCGCCTCGGCTTCGGCGAAATCGTCATCATCGATCCGGACACCCTTGAGGAGCGCAATCTGAACCGGATCTTGAATAGCACCGTCAGCGATGCCCGCGCCGGCCGGCTCAAGGTGGATGTGGCTGAAGCCGCAGCGATCGCAACGGAGCTTCCCACGCGGATCATCAAGGTCCCGTCGACATTGATGTCACCGGCGGCGATCAACGCGCTCTCGGTCTGCGATGTTATTTTCGGTTGCGTCGACACGCATACCGGGCGCTTCGCGATGAATTTGGTCTCTACATACCATATCATTCCGTATTTCGACGTTGGCGTCATGCTCGATGCGGTTGGTGATGGCGATACGGCCGGGCGAATCCGCGACATCTTCGGCACTGTCCACTACATCGTCCCCGGACGGTCGAGCTTGATTTCGCGTGACGTGATCTCGCTTCGCACCGTTGCGCAGGAAGGCCTGGCCGAGGCCGATCCGCAAGCTGAAGAACAGCAGGTTCGCGATAAGTATTTCCGCGGCCTGAGCGTGAGCCGACCGGCGGTGATCAGCATCAATATGTTCGCGGCAGCCTTAGCGGTAAACGATTTTCTGGCACGGATTCACCCCTATCGGCAGATGCCGAACAGCGATGTCGGCTCGATAGAGTTCAGCTTGGGTCAATTGCGGCTGACTGCAGACGAAGAGCAGGAAGATTGTGCACTCCTGCGTCCTTGGCTTGGCCACGGCAGGATTTCGCCGCTTCTTGGCTTGCCGGAACTTTCGGAGGCGCGTTCATGACGTGGTTCGTAGATGCCGCTCAATATATCGCAGGGACATTCCGTGCACTGCTACGCCGCCCCTACCGTGGCGTAGTCCGCGAAGGCAGCATGCCTCGGTTTGTTGCCCCGAAGACTCTCTACATTTTAAATGAAGACGCAGAGCCTTGGCAGGCGACAATGATGTGCCCGTGCGGATGCGGCGCGGTCCTCGAGATGAACTTGGTGCCCGACGAAAAAGCTGTCTGGCGCGCGAGTGTGGAAAAGGATGGAACGGGCACACTCCATCCTTCTGTGTGGCGGCAGGTTGGTTGCCGCTCCCATTTCTTCATTCGCAACGGAAAGATCCGCTGGTGCGATTGATGCAGACTATCTTCGTATCGGAATTTCGACGACCGGACGCAGCGGTTCGAGCTGCGTCTGATACCGGCGAACGATCTGATCGTAGAGATCCGCAACGCGCTTTGCCTTAACGCTGACAATCAGCGCGTAACGTAGCTCGTCTTCCGGTTCGAAATCTCGGCTCTCGAGGCGGGCATTATAGTGGATGTCGAAGGCCGGGTTGCGCAGACTTTTTCCAAGAAAACCGACCGAGGCGTGGAGCGTGTTCTCCCATTTCCAGGCGTCCCGGCGGAGATCCCCCTCCGTCAAGCCCTTCTGGGCTTTGCCGAAGAAGCTTTGCGTATCCGCATGCATTTTCTTATCTTCTTTTCGCTTTGTATCTTTCGGACGGAAGGCAATTTCCAAGCCAGCCCGTGTGTAGTTACCTGGGTGGTGGGGATCCGTCAGTGTCTTATAGCAGATCGTCGCCGTTATCTGGACCTTGCCCTCCATTTCAGCGACCGGAACCGGGATCGGTGCCCTCACGTAGCTGCGTGCTGAGATTGTACCCTGATAGATGACGCGGACGGTGTCATCGTCGCACAATAAAATGTCGTCCATCGTTCGGGCGACCCGACCCCGACCGACTTCTTCAGCAGAAATCGATGTTTCCTCCGCCGTATGAACGAGCAATGCTCTTACCGCAAGCATGTCGACATTAGCGCCAAGGTGTGCCTTCACGCCAGCGGCTACCCTCAACAGGCTCGGCGCGGCAAATGAAGTTCCTCCGGTCACCTCGAGCTGTGGTCTTCCGTCCGAGCTTGCAACCAAGAACGGTCGCTGCAGCGAGCCGCCGAAATCGACAAGATCAGGCTTGATGAGACCTGGGCTTCGGCCAGGACCGACAGAACTGTATGGCGCCCGTGCCCAAGTAGCGTCGGGGCTATCGGCGGCGCCAACGGCCATCGCGTTTACACAGTCGGACGGCACCTGTATCCTGTTGAACCCCAATGCCGCATCCCGCTCTCCGTCATTTCCAACCGCGATCGTTGCCAAGGTATCGTTCCTTGCAAAGCGGTCGTCGAGCACCGCGGTCCACGCGTGAACATCGTCATCCTCAATAGGAAGATTCGGCCCGAGACTGATGTTGACCAGATCGAATTGCCGAGCAAGTAGCGTCTGGTCGATCCGGTAGAGCACCTCGTAAAGCCCATCCGGATCCTGACTCGGGTCGGTGTCGAGAACACGGTAATGCTCGACCGGCGCGTAAGGTCTTGGAAGCGGCTTGGTCGGGTCGATATGGCCGAACAGAAACGCTGATGTGACATGCACGCCGTGACGGCGAAGATCCTCATGCGAGCTGCCCACGCCCGTGGTATCGATTGGCGTAGTCCAGGCCGTCACCGGATGATTGTCTGGCACACCCCCATCAAAGATGGCGACCTTGATTCCTGGATCCATTGGTGCTTCAGATGGATATTGAATCTGAGGCGAAGGGGTAGCGGCCGCCCGGATAGTAGGTCGGAGCACTCTCAAGGTTGGCATCTGCCGGAGTGCGCGGACTGCGGTAAATGTCGCAATCTCCTCGGCGCGTTCACTTGGCGCAGTTAGCTCGACAAAACAAAGCCCACCCGCGTAAAAGCGGTTGTCCATTGGGGCGTCGATTCCAAGCTCCGCAAGATATCTCCGAAACGCGTGAACGATTTTCTGCTCGCCAAGAAGTTCATCGGTGTGCAGGACCGCTTCAAACGTCACGCTCCCCTTTTCCGGCAGATGGCCTTTCAGCTTGTCGTCTGCGTCAGGAGCACCAATTTCCTCGATAGAGATAATCCCGTTTGTTGCGGCGGACGCGTTATTCCATTGCGGCAGAGCTGAGCTCCAGCTACGCAGCGACGCTCTTGGCCCCATCACAAAGATTTCCGTGGTCAAAGTCTCTTCTGCCGGCCGTCCTAGTGATCGCTTCTGCGGGGTGATCGATCTCGTACGGCTCCCAACCGCTTCGACGCCGACTTGCTGGAATAGCTCCTTCGGATAAAACGACTTTGCGATATATTCCGGATTGAGAACTACCGACAAAACTGCCTTGTCATCGGGACATGCCGCCGCTGGCAATCTGTCGACCAAAGAAACGGCGCGGGTCAGCATTGGTGCCAGACGCGACCGGGACTCAAAAAACGTGTAAGGATGCTGCTTGGGCGAGCCACCCCTGACGCCTGTAACAGAAGATACTAGGCGCTCGCCCTTTCCCAAGAGGAAATTCTGCCTCGCCATCAGGCACCCTTTCGTTTGCGCGGGCTAGCTTCAGTCCGCGAACGGCTACGTACGGTGTCGCGGGCGACGCCCGTCAACTTCTGCACGCTCCGCTGGGAAAGGCCGCCATCAACCAACATCGTCGCCAGATTGATGCGTTCCGACTTTGAGAGCTGATCGGGTGAAATCAGGGCTTGCAAATGGGTCTCCAGCGCATCTCCGGAAATCGCAGCTGCCCGACGCGCACGTTCCACAGACTGCCTGATGTCACTGAATGATTGACCGTAAAGTGCGATCGAAAGGACGTTCGCCCAGTGATCGGCGTTTTCATCATGGGGCTGAAGCAGGCCATTGACGAGCTCCTGAATTGCCGGCCGTTCTGGCATCGGAAACTCAACTTTCATCTCGAAGCGTCGCCAAACAGCTGGGTCTAGCAAGTCCGGATGATTGGTGGCTGCAAGCAATAGCCCAGTCGCCGGCCAGTCATCGATCTGCTGCAAAAGTACGGTCACAAGCCGCTTGAGCTCGCCAACCTCGTCGCGGTCGTCCCGACGCTTTGCAATTGCATCAAGCTCATCTAACAGGAGAACGCAGTCCGCCCGCTTGGCATAGTCCAGTACCTGACGAAGATTTGCTCCGGTACGGCCGAGATAACTGCTCATAACCGCAGCAAGATCGAGGATCATCAGAGGCTTGCCGAGCCGTTTTGCCAACCATCTTGCGGCAAGGGTCTTGCCTACCCCGGGCGGACCGACGAAAAGTGCGGTTCTGGTCGGATCAAGCCCTGCCGCGTCGAGTGCCTCAAGCCGACCCCGTTCCGCAATCAGCTGGTCAAGCGCGACGGAAACCTCCGTGGCTAGCACTGGCGGATGATCGAGCTCGATAGTCTCCTCAATCTTCAGAAGATGAAGGCGCGAATCGGAATCAACCGGCATCGGGACTTCTGCCATCCGACGCAGCGGGGTTTCTTTCGAGGGAGCTTCTCGAAGAAGAGCGGTCAGCGAACTAGAAAGCTCAGGCTTATCCGTACGTGTTTTGCGCGCAATGCGTTGCACCAACATCTGGATATCCTGAGCTCGGCCGGCGAGAGCCAGGCGCGCAAGGCTGATGATGTCGGAATCGAGATCCGCTTTTGCCGTCGTCATGTGTGGAAATCCTCGTATGCTCGCATCCAGTCTCACCTAAAGTGGACGAGAATTCAATAACGAATGATAAATTTCTTCCACTTAAGCCATAAACCATTGCATTTCATGAATTATATGATGGACTATAGGCTTAGTCGGAGCGTTTCATGAAGGAGGTAATATGCTCTACTTCGCCTATGGATCCAATATGGACCCGGATCAGATGATGGAGCGTTGCCCCGACGCGAAGCTCGTCGGCCTCGCCTATCTGCCGGATCACATCATATGTTTTCCGCGTCGATCGAAAAACCGCGGTTGCGGCGTGTCGTCGGTCACTCCGCAGATTGGCCATGATACTTGGGGAGTGGTTTGGGAGCTGAGCGACAAAGATTTTGCCTCGCTCGACCTCAATGAGGGCTATCGTCGCGACAGGGAACCGTCCGCGAACGCCTACAATCGCCTGACCGTCACGATCAATCTGAACGGAGAGTGGATGGATGCCGATACTTACCTAGCATCGCCCCAGGAAGGCTTGCATCTGCCGAGTCTCGCCTATCTGGGCCACTTGCGGAACGGCGCAAGCCACCACGGTCTCCCGGAGGTATATCGGACTTACCTCGCCAGACTGCCCGACGACTCCTTAAATTCAGATAGTTCCACGCCTCAACTTTAAATCTAATGCCCGATTCCACGCGAAAAGCCGTTTAAACTAAAGATCAACGGCCACGCCCTGTTCGCTTTCCGAGATCGGGAATGTAGGGTTCGGTGTTTCGTAGCAGGTAGGATCAATATTCGTTGGTGACGCCCATCTCTGCCCAGAGCATGCGTTCCTGCTCCTCCTCCAGTGCCGAGCGCTCCACCACCTTGGACTTCATGTCCAGCGCGTAGAGCGGCATTTGCCAGCGGTCGTAGAGTTGACCGACATCGTCGTCACTGGCGGCTTCCGTCACCAACTTCTCTCCGATCAGCCGTTCGAGCATGGCCTGAATGAGCCGGTCGCTTTCATGGGAGTTCGTGTCATCTTGAAAATCAATGTCGTCCCAGACCGCGGACACGGCGTTAATCCCGTTGATGCTGAAGGCACCAACCGCGGACAGTGCCTCGGCGACGATCAGCGCACTCGGCTTGAAATCGAACATGCTGGTGTAACCACCAGGTGCGACCCACTGCAGTGTGCCGTCATCAAGGCCTTCGATGTCGGCATAGAGGCGGGTTTCCCGCTGGTAGATAAGATCGTTCGGCGCGATGAACTCGCCCATGTCGCCTTCAAGGTAGTGCGTCACGCGCCGCCGGTCGATGATCTTACGCAATTCCTTCAGATCGACCGGCCGCCATTGGCAAGCTTCTGCATAGAGAAGCCGCGAAAGATGGTCGTAGTACCAGCTCATCAACGTCCCGATCCTGCCGGCGATGCGCTTTTTGGGGCAGCGAACGATGTCCATGAGGATTAGGATCTTGGCCGCTTCCTCTTCCGCATGGCCCTTCAGTACACTGGACTCACGGGGCATGTCCGAGACCTTCTGCGACGCGACATAAAGGCCGCGTGCGCTTTCCAGCAAGATGGGCAGGCCTTCGGCGATGAACGCCGTGCGCTTGTCAGCCGGCATGTTGGCAATCCTGTGCGCCTGCCGCAGTCCGATAACCGTCTTTGCCATATGTCCGCCCCTCCGTTCCGATGATCCATAGCAATTGGCGGGGAGGAAATCATCATAGCACCGTCGGTGCACAGGTTGTCACCCTACCTCGTAGCCGGCACGGATCAACCTGCCTTGTTTGCGTTGCGAGGAAGAGTATCAATTTGCTCATCTCGCTGAATTTTTTCGAGTGTTCTAAGCGCGACCGCTTGTATTCACATCTCACGAGTTCTCCACCTCCGACGAATATACGCAGCGGTGAATCAGATCACTCCCCATGCCCGAAACCTCCCCCTCCCGGTCATCTCCCGCAAGCCCAGCTCCAAAACGATCCGCCGCGCCGCCTGCGGCGTCACATCGAGCGTCTTCGCCACCATTCTCGCCGACACCAATGGCTTTGCCATGACGAGCTCGACGAGCTCCGGCAGTTTCGAAGACGTCCGTCGCCCCTCCAATTTTCGCTCGAACAGCGTGCGGGCGAGCGCCAGACGGTCATGCTCTTTCAGACCGAGCTCGGCGGCCGCCAGAAATCCGTGGGCGATGGCGAGCAGCCGGGTTTCGCGGTCGCGATGCCGGCGCCGGTCGACGGGAATGGTTTTGAGGCCGAGAATGATGGCGGCGAGATGGGTACCGGTGGTGATACCGGCTTCTCGCAGGATCGAGGCGGCAAACAGCCGGCCGAGCCACGGGGCGTGCTGCAGGACGGCAAGCTCATTCCACGCATCGAGGGCGACCACCGCCTGCAGCGCTGCGGGTAGGCCTTGCGTCTGCCGCAACACGCCGCGCCATTCTTCCAGCCGCTCGTCCTCGTCCCAGTCGAGATCGTAAACGAGCGGATCTTTTTCCGCCGCGCCGGCGCGGCTAGGCCGTGTTGCGTTTTCGATCGCCGCTTTCGACCGGGCGAGCACCGCATCGATGGCGGCATAATCGACGCCGGGAAGTCCTTCAGCTTCGTCGATGTCTTTCCCCTCCCCTTCCGGATCGTTCGCGACCGCGCGCCGGTTGGCATCGGCCGTCGCCGCCTCGCCAGTGTCGGCCGAGGCGATCTCCGCGGTTTTTCTGAGAGATCGGAGGCCATCGGCCGAAAGTGCCCAGCCGGGGAGTTGGGCGGCGATGCGCCGGCGGGTGCGCAAGACGTCGCGGGCGATTGTGAGTTCATGGGTCGGTGTGCGAATATCCTTCGTGGCGTCGTGGAGGACGAGGTCTTCGAGATGGACGAGTTCGCCGTCGATCCACAGCGAAGCGCAGGCGTCGGCAAAATGGGATCGTTCGATCCATCCTTGGCCGACCGGTGAACGGGCCAGGCGCTCGTCGAGACGCGTGAGAGCGACGCTGGCCTCGAAAGCCGGCCGCATCAGGGCAGTCATGCTGATTTTCGCGAGATCGTAAGCCATTGAAATCATGGTAAATGATTTGCTAAAGGAAATCTATCTGAATGTTAGTGTTCCTCACGTGGTATCGTTGGCGGTTAGGGCTATAACCATCGATAGTGTTCAAGTATCGATAGTGATAAGTACAAATGCCTTGTACGTGAGCATTCACGCTGCTACAGTAGCCTCAAAAGCCACTATCGGAGCGCACCATGCCCCAGACCAGCTACAAGATCAGCGAAGCGCGCAAGAATTTCGCCGAGGTGCTCGAACGAGCCAACCAGGGTGAGGAAATTGTTATCATGCGTGGCAACGAAGTCTACGCGCGTATCGGTCCGGCCGACGGTGGCAAACGCCCGTTCGGCCTCCTGCGCCAGCGTGGCCTGCCGGACAACCTATTCGACGATATCGACACTGAGCAGGCGGCGATCGACGCCGGCGACTTCAACGACGATGTCGGTGTCTGGCGGGGCGGACCAGCCGAGCGCGAGCCCAAGCCATGAAGGTGCTGCTCGACAGCCACGCCGTCTACTGGTGGACGATCGGCAGCGACCGGCTGTCCGGCACGGCCCGGGCACTGATCGAGGACAAGGCCAACACCGTCCTCGTCAGCGCCGTCTCCTTCTACGAGCTCGAGAACAAGATGCGCCTCAAAAAGCTCGACCTGAAGCCGCAGGAATTGCGCGCCGCGGTCACCGCCAGCGGTTTGCAGACACTCGCCATCAGCGATCTGCATGCCGAGCTGGCGGCAAGCTTCGACTGGGATCATCGCGATCCCTGGGATCGCATTCTCGCCGCCCAGACACGGCTGGAGCACTGCACCTTCTTGTCGCTGGACGTGGCTTTCGACACGGTGCTGCACGAACGGGTCTGGTGAGGGGCAATAGCAATGAAGATTTTTGCGGATATTCCCGAAGTGGCTGAACGATTCGAAGAGCTGGTGGATCTCGCCCGGCGCAATGACGAGATCGTCATCTGCCGTGCCGGGCAGCCGATCGCTATTCTCAGGGCGATCCCGAAGCTGGGTCAAAGCACGATGGATGATTTCCTGACGCTGGCGGCCGAGGGTCGCCCGGCAAACGGTGATCAGACTTCGAACCACGACGATCTCTATGACGAGAACGGACTACCGAAATGAGCGGTGCGTCGTCAACTTCGGTTGAAAGGCGCGCTGAGGAACTCGATGCGCTCGACGCCATCCTGCCCTTTGATCGCCGCGATCAGCTGGCCACCCTGCTGACGGACGACGACGTCGCCACCCTCAAGCATCTGGCCAAGCAGGGCATGGGTGCCAACACGCTGCGCGCGCTCGCCTCCGATCTCGGTTATCTCGAGGCCTGGTGCGATCTGGCGACCGGTTCTCCCCTCCCCTGGCCGGCGCCGGAGAGCCTGCTCCTGAAATTTGTCGCCCATCATCTCTGGGACCCAGTCGAACGCGCCGAGGATCCTTCCCACGGCATGCCTGATGACGTCGAGGTCGGATTGCGCGCCAAAGGCCTGCTGCGTGTCGAGGGCCCACACGCGCCCGATACTGTGCGCCGGCGGCTGACCTCCTGGTCGATCCTCACGCGCTGGCGCGGTTTGAGCGGTTCGTTTACCGCCCCTTCCCTCAAATCCGCACTCAGGCTTGCCGTGCGGGCCAGCGCTCGGCCAAGGCGACGCAAGAGCAAAGAGGCGGTCACCGGCGAAATCCTGGCAAAGCTGCTTTCCACCTGTGACGGCGAGCGGCTGGTCGATCTTCGCGATCGCGCCCTATTGCTCACCGCCTTTGCCTCCGGCGGGCGCCGGCGCTCCGAAGTTGCCGGTCTGCGGGTCGAGGATCTCGTCGATGAAGACCAGGTCCATGCCGATCCACGAAACCCCGCCTCCCCTCTCCTGCCGTGTCTCACCGTTCATCTCGGCCGCACGAAGACGACGACGGCTGAAGATCAGGCGCATGTCATTCTGATCGGCCGGCCGGTTGTCGCGTTGAAGCGCTGGATTGAAGAAGCAAGGATCGAGAGCGGACCGCTCTTCCGGCGGATCGACCAGTGGGGGAACATCGACCGGCGAGCGCTGACGCCGCAATCGGTCAATCTGATTCTGAAAAGCCGATGCAAGCTGGCTGGCTTGGATGCAGAGATGTTTTCGGCGCACGGGCTGCGGTCCGGCTATCTGACGGAAGCCGCCAACCGCGGCGTTTCCCTGCAGGAGGCGATGCAGCAATCCCTACACAAGTCCGTGCCGCAGGCGGCAAGCTATTACAATAATGCCGAACGGAAAAACGGGCGTGCGGCAAGACTGGTGAGCTAGTAAATTAGACCGGGATGAGCAGATGAGGTATTCAACCGGCCAGCCGATAATGGTGGGCGATCACGTTAAGGTGGATGGCATGGCGGGGATCGTTGTCTGCGATTTCGACAATCGCGCCTTTCTGGCCGGCTATTCCGGGTGGGACATTCCCGACGTGGAGATGATAGGCGGTGGCACCCTGTCTTCCGGAATTATGGTCAAAACGACTGAAGCGGGCCTGATTCACTACGAACAGGGAAGCGAGCACATCCTATTTGTTGAGGCGAGTGGCCTTGAGCCTCCTAGCGCCAATTGGAGATTAGAAGATTGATCTCCAGCGGACCGGGGAGATCCAGTCAGGATCCCTGGTTTTAGCGTTCTTAGCCGCTGATTTTGGATACGATCAGCGGTTGTGCCCCCGAAAGGATCCTATTGGCAGCCCGCTCCAATAGCGATGCCACCGGAAATTGTCGGCTTGCAACCGTTCGGGGCAATAGATAGCCTAATGACATCAGATTCTAACTCTGACATGCCAGAGTTCCGAATAGCCATCAGCCTGAAAAGGGGAAACCTTGAAACCTTTACTGACCGCGCCTGTATTTTTGGCCCTTTTCTCTCTGAGCGCTTGTGCAACTTCGTCCTCATCGAACTCTGTAGCGCGCCCGACCTCTGATGCTTGCGGTGCCTCCCGCTATCAAAAGTATGTAGGCGGCCCATCCTCTGCCACCGCGGGGCTGAAAATACCCGGAGATTCGCGACACTATGGAAGTGAAGAACGCGTTGCTACCGATACGCCTACGCGTTTGAATTTTGTCCACAGTGGCACCGCAGTCCAGTCCGTGACTGATCCAAAATCCAAGGTAGTACGCGTATTTTGTGGATGAAAACCCAGTAAAGCACAGCGCAAGTGTGCATCTGTGAGTTGGCAGGGTGGAACGCTCGCAACAACGATCGTTTGGCGCCGACCGCGCCAGAGTATCCCATACCGCATTAGGAATTAGCAATGGGCCGTCTCCTGCCCTTTATTACCGGTATTGCTCTCATAGCTACTCTCTCCAGCTGTGTAACGACGGCGAAGGTATCCTCCCCTCCTCCAGCAGGTTGGAAGCGTTTCCATGCCGCTAAGGGCGTCTGCGCCATTGCTGTTCCGGTTTGGATGAATATAGCCGATGGGGCGGCAGGTGCGGTTCAGACCCAGCCTGGCAATGTCAGCCGAATTACGGTTGTGTTCTTCTTGCCCGAAGTCGGCGACTACCAGCGCACTTCAAGGATCATGTCGATGGTCGATCCAAGCATGAAGACAATGAGCCAATCGGGCCGTGGGACGATCGGTGTAGTCAACACACCCGCGGGCGGCCTTTGGACGATCATTAGCAACACCAGGCCTGCTTGTAGTGTCAAGATTACCAGCTACGCGCCGCCCACCGGTGGGATTCCGGATGTAATTTCGACCATGGCCGCGCATTTAGGCCCGGAATAGGACCCCGCTATTTTGCGGAAGATCTCTTCGATGTCGCAGAAAGCGGGAGCGCGTTTCGAACTATCGGGCCGTGAGGGACGCTTTCGCGGCGGGCGCGGGATCCGAATGAGGTCAATGATATCGGCAAGCGGCGAGTGAAAATGGCTAGGCTGGACGTGGGAGTTTTCCGGGTTCTGTCGCAAACTTTTGGAAAGGGTACGGAAACAGCTATCGCTGGACACTGTTATGCTGCGAGCGCGGCGAATTGCTGAAATGCGGATTGGCCACTCGTTGGAAATTGCCGCTTGCGGATCATATGCGCCACTTCGATGCCGCCCAGCGTTGCTGACGCAGACTGAAAGGATTTGAAGCCTTTCATCGGACGGGTCAGCTTCTTAATAAACCGGTGGTCTTGCTCGAGCATGTTGTTGAGGTATTTGACCTGCAGGATCTCGATCAGCCAGAACCATCCCTGCAACAGCAGGAGCCAGTTAATGTTTTGCAATCCTGCCAGGTTCGCACCGCTCTTGTCGATGACGACCTTTTCAGGCCAGCCGTTGTTCTCGATTGTGCGGGCGAAGAAGGCGCTGGCCGCAGCCTCATCGCGGTGTTCAGACAGCATGAAATCAAGGGTTTTGCCGAATTTATCGACAGCGCGATAGAAATAGGTCCATTTGTCTTTGACCTGGATATAGGTCTCGTCCATTCGCCAGGAACTGCTGGTTGCGGATTTCCGGCGCTGGGCCCGGCCGGCAATCAAGGGCGAATATTTCACAACCCATCTGTTCAGCGTCGCGTGGTCAACGACAACACCACGCTCAGCCATAATCTCTTCCAAATCACGATAGGAGACCGCATATCTGACGTAGAAAAACACCGCGTATAAGATCACGTCTTTCGGGTAGTGACTGCCTTTGAAATCGACCATGATCGGGGAACTCAACAATGCCTGCCCATCTTCAACCCAGATCTATGGCATGACCATACAGGTTGCAAATCCGCTGGAAAGTTTGCGACAGAACCGATGGGCTTGACATCCGATTCATCAGGAAAGACCGTACCAGGCGCCGCGGCCGGCACCGTGCAAGATGAGGTGCCCTTGATCCACGAGTGCCTTGAGATGATCCTTGATGGTGTGACGGCTTGCATCGGTGATCCGGGCAGCCTCCGCGACTGTAATCCGCCCGTGCTCGCGCGCCAACTCGAGCAATGTGACGGATAGTTCCGGCATGTCGGCGAGGATAATGCGCTCGCGCTCCATTTTCTTCTCAAGCCGGGTCTTCTGTCGATGCAGGGCTCTCAAAAAGAACTCGATCCAGGGATTCCAGTCGGGCTCTGCGCTGCGGATCGTTCCCTGCGTGCGCCGAAGCGAGATGTAATAGCTCTCCTTGCTTTGCTCGATGATGCTTTCGAGCGAGCTGTAGGGGACGTAAGCGTAGCCGGCCCGCAGGAGCAGCAAGGTGGTCAGAATACGCGATAGGCGGCCATTGCCGTCCTGGAATGGATGGATTTCGAGGAAAACGACAACGAAGATCGCGACGACCAAAAGTGGGTGGAGCCGCTTTTCTCGCTCTTGCTCATCCAGCCAAGCGATCAGTTCTTGCATTCGACGCGGCGTATTGAACGGCGATGCCGTTTCGAAAACGACGCCGAGGCTCTCGCCCTGTTCGTTAAACGCTTCTACGTTGTTGGAGAGCGTTTTGTAGGCGCCGCGATGCCGCTCGTCCTTTGTCGAATGCGCAAGAAGGTCGCGGTGGAGCTGACGGATATGATTCTCGGTGAACGAAATAGCTTCGTAAGCACTGAAGATGGTCTCCATCACCTCCGCATAGCCGGCAATCTCTTGCTCGTCGCGTGTCGTAAATGACCCCAGGCGAATGTTTGCCAGCAGCTTTTCGACCTCTCGGTCGGTGAGGCGTGCCCCTTCAATACGTGTGGAGGAACCGACGCTTTCGATCGTGGCGACACGCCGGAGGCTGGACAGCCGCTCAGGTGCGATCCGGCCGATCGCACGCCAAGCACCTTTGAATTCGTCGATTTGGGCGATCAGCGACAGGATTTCGGGCGTGATCCGGACGGTCGCCGTGTTTAGAAATTCCATTTTCCCATCCATTCCCATCCAATTCATGAGACACTCTCATGCACTATTTATCCATCCGTTTCCATCCAATTTCTACGAGATAGTTTGTCAGATCTGTCAGTTGATCGCGCGCTAGAGCGCGTCCACTTTACTCGGGGTCGTATCCGCACGACGTAAAGTAGTTGGCGCATTCTTTGGGTTTGAAGAGCGGGACGATTTTGCCGACTGCGTCCCACAAGGCTTCGACGTTGCGCTTGCCTCGCGCACGCAAGGGTTCTGTCGCAAACTTTCCAGCGGATTTGCAACCTGTATGGTCATGCCATAGATCTGGGTTGAAGATGGGCAGGCATTGTTGAGTTCCCCGATCATGGTCGATTTCAAAGGCAGTCACTACCCGAAAGACGTGATCTTATACGCGGTGTTTTTCTACGTCAGATATGCGGTCTCCTATCGTGATTTGGAAGAGATTATGGCTGAGCGTGGTGTTGTCGTTGACCACGCGACGCTGAACAGATGGGTTGTGAAATATTCGCCCTTGATTGCCGGCCGGGCCCAGCGCCGGAAATCCGCAACCAGCAGTTCCTGGCGAATGGACGAGACCTATATCGCTCGCGGCGAAAGTGGGAGTGGCCGGCGGCGTGCCCTTCGGGGTGGGCGACGTCCTGCTGAACGATGCCAAGAACTGGGCAACGGAGTTCGCTACGTCTTTCGGCAGCGAAGGTCAAAGTCGCGTAGCGACGGCGATCCGAGGCGTGGATCAGGCGCTAAAGGCCGCGAAGTCGAACACGGCCGTGTGCCTGTACGGTATCACTGGCTATACGCTAGCGGGGGGATATGTCATCTGGGGAGCAACGAACCAGGGCAAATAGCCTGCAAGAAGATGTCTCCTTGCTGCCCTACGACGAGGGGGCTCGATCAGCCTGAATTCCTCAGCGTTCAAATCTCTGCTGTAGTGCAATTGTGAGAATGACGACACAGTAGATTGGAACCTTCGAGCCGTGGCTTCACCGACGGTAGAGCAACTTAATTGGAACTGAACCATCGATCTTGCCATTGGATAGCCGAAGCTCTTGAAAGTAGGTGAACCATCGACCCTGTTATTACAGTCGTTATCCGTCTGAAATATCTCAATAGCGGACATCTGCTTTGCCTGCTTGGAATGACTGATTTGGGGCAGGTAGCAGACTGGCGGCTTTCGAAGAGCAGAAGTTGAAAGCTGACATTCGTTCACCAGCAGCTCAAAGCTGACATTCGTTCACCAGCCAGAGGTGTTCAGTTTCACAACGCTTTGACCTAGACTTGCATTTGAGGCTGACTC
Source organism: Rhizobium sp. KNZ2-6A (assembly GCF_056755475.1). Taxonomy (NCBI): domain Bacteria; kingdom Pseudomonadati; phylum Pseudomonadota; class Alphaproteobacteria; order Hyphomicrobiales; family Rhizobiaceae; genus Rhizobium; species Rhizobium sp. KNZ2-6A. The sequence continues at coordinate 17,816 of NZ_JBNDIC010000084.1, forward strand.
ATTGCGACGCCGTCGCTAACACCGATTGAACCACACAAAGTGAGGAAGAACCCGTTTAAGTGCCAAACGACAGCCCCGTGGATTTTTGGCGTAGCTTCTACCTTGGATGACGTCCCAGGGAGTGGTGTAGCAGGGTAGCGGTGGTCACCAGTGTTTTCCGGTAGGGTCGGGTTGTTCAAGAC